>JBQTJG010000420.1:0-10453 GCA_052387355.1 Armatimonadota bacterium
CGGCCGGGCGAAGCGACCGGGGACCAACTCGCGCCACGCGTGAAAAATACCCTGCGGCGTCGCAAAAGGGGACCTGTGAGATGGCCAGCGCCGGAGCCGTCAAGGCGCGCGCCCTGCAGGAGATCGACCGGCGCGCGGACGAGTTCGTCGACCTGTGCTGCCGCGTCGTCCGCTTCAACACCGAGAACCCGCCAGGCAACAACACCACCGAGGCCGCGGCCTTCATCGCCGATCTGCTGCGGCGCCGGGGCATCACCGTCAACCGTGTGGAGCCCCAACCCGGTGTGGTGAGCCTGACTGCGACGCTCACTGGGCGGCGCCTCTCGCCGCATTTCGTCCTCAACGGTCACCTCGACGTTTTCCCCGCAGACGACCCCAGCCTCTGGGACTTCCCTCCGTTCTGCGGCGAGGTCCGAGATGGCAGGATCTTGGGACGTGGCGTCGCCGACATGAAGGCCGGCACCACGTCGTCACTGTGCTCGTTTCTTACGATCTCCGACCTGGGGCTTGACCTGCCCGGCCGCCTCACGCTGACGCTCGTGTCGGACGAAGAAACCGGCGGCCGGTGGGGCACTGACTGGCTGCTCTCGAATGATCCCGATGTGGCCGGCGATGGCTGCCTGATCGGCGAGCCCTGCGGCCCCGACGCGGTGCGGGTTGGGGAGAAGGGGCTGTGCTGGATGCGGCTGACCGCGCAAGGGGAGTCCTTTCATTCGTCCTTCTCCACCGGGGAGAACGTCATCACCCGCCTGGCGGATGCCCTCGGCGTGATCAAGACGGTCACCGGAGAGCGGGGGACCATCCCCGAGGAGATGCGGGACGTGATTGAGGCGGCCAAGCGCCAGGACCTCACACGGCACCTCACCGGCAAGACGCACCTGCTCGAGCAGCCGTCCCTTAACGTCGGCATGATCCGCGGCGGCATCAAGGTCAACATCGTTCCTCGCACCTGCGAGGCCGATCTGGACGTGCGGCTCCCGCTGGGTATGCACCCGGACCGCACGTGCACCATGCTCCAGGAGCGTCTGCGGTCGGCGGGATTTGGCGATGTCACGCTGGCGCTGGTTATGGGGAGCGTGCCGAGCTATACATCGCCCAGCTCCCCACTCGCACAGATGGCATTCCGCAACGCGGCCGCGGTGCGGGGAGACGCGCCTTCGTTCACCATGACCACCGCTGGCACCGACGGGCGTTTCTACCGGGCCCGTGGCGTACCCACGGTCATCTATGGTCCGCGGCCGCACAACATCGCGGCGCTCAACGAGTTCGTTCCCGTGGACGAGTACCTTACGGTGTTGAAGGTGCACGCGGCAACGGCCATCGACTTTCTGTGGCAGGGTGAAGCGTAAGACTGGTGCGAGAGCGAGTGAGCGCGAGCCACTCGGGAGGGAGGCGCAGACAGGGATGCTGATCAGGTGCGGGACGCTCATCGACGGGACCGGAGCGCCGTCGATGCGCGGTGGCGCAATCCTGGTTGAGGGGACGTCGATCGCTGCGGTGGGGCCCGCGGACAACGTCACGGCTCCGTCGGGGGCGGCGATCGTCGATCTTTCGGGGTACGCAGTGATGCCCGGCATGATCGATTGCCACGATCATCTGCAATTCGACACCGGCGATGAGGAAGCAATGTCGCGCGAGCCCCTGGCGTGGCTTCAGGCGCGGGCGACGAAGAACGCGCGCCGGATGCTCCGTGCGGGGATTACGACGATGCGCGATGTCGGCGGCAGGGGCTTCGGCGACGTCGAGATCAAGAAGGCCATCGAGGCAGGCCTTCTCCCGGGGCCCCGCCTACTCGTGTCCGGTCACTTCGTCGTGCGCACGGGCGGTCACGCCTGGTACATTGGCCAGCAGGCCGATGGTCCGGAGGCGATCCGTGCTGCCATCCGCCAGCAGATACGCGGCGGGGCCGACCTGGTCAAGTTCATGATCACCGGCGGGATCGCCACCAAAGGCATGGACCCCGTCGGCCCTACATACACGCGGGAAGAGATCTGGGCCGCCGTGGACGAGGCGCACCGCGAAGGGAAGAAGGCCGCGGCGCACGCATATGGAGGTCCGGCGGTGCTGCATGCCGTTGAGGCGGGCCTCGACTCTGTGGAGCACGGGGCCATGTGCTCGGAGGCCGAGCTCGAGGCCATGGCCAAGAAGGGGACGTACCTGGTCTCTACGTACGGGGTCATGGAACACGTCGTCGCTACCCCCAGCATTCCCGAGTTCTTTCGGGAAAAGGGCAAACAGGTGCTGGCGCGGTATGTCGACACGCTGGGCAAGGCGCGCAAGATCGGGGTGAAGGTTGCGGTCGGCGGCGATACGTACCACGCCGACCCGGGCGCCGAGCTCGCCGCCCTGGTGAAGGCCGGATATGCGCCCATGGAGGCGCTGCAAGCGGTCACGCGCAACGGCGCGGATCTGTGCGGCATCCTCGATCAGGTCGGCACGCTCGAGAAGGGCAAGCGCGCCGACATCATTGCGGTAGAAGGCAATCCTCTCGACGACGTGCGGGCCGTGGGCAAGGTGCGGTGGGTCATGCTGGACGGTATGGTGAGGCGGCGGCTGGAAGGCGGGTTGGAGGATCCTGGCCCACTGACCCGCCTGTGATGGCGAAGGGTCATAGGATGAAGGGTCATAGGATGAAGGGTCATAGATGAAGGGTCATCGATGAGGAGGGGGAGCATGGATCGCTTCAGATTGGGGTTGGTCGCAATCCTGGCGCTTGCCCTGACTTCGACATTCGGGCCCCTGGCCGGGCCTACCGCGGGGGCGCCCGTCGACGAACTGGTCGTGGCGGAGGCCGTGACTCAGGAGACGCTCGATGGGCAGCGCACCACGGTGCAGACCACACTCAACGTCACATTCCTGATCAATGAGCCGCTGTTGTGGCTCGACTTCTCCGATAGAGAGATCAAGCCGCAGCTCGCCACGAGCTACCGGCTTGTCACGAACACCATCTGGGAATTCAAGATCCGCGAGGGCGTCAAGTTCACCAACGGCGAGGAGATGGACGCGGCCGCCGTCAAGTTCTCTCTGGACCGCATCCGGAGGCCGGATCTGCGGACGCCCCTCGCCATCTACGCGCGCAGTTTCCGTGAGATCCAGGTCGTCGACAAATACACGGTGCGGGTGATGACTCCGATCCCGGCGCCGGTGCTGCCGTTGTATATGACCCGCATCGGCATCGTGCCGCCCCGCTACTTGCAAGAAAGGGGCGATGAAGAGTTCGGCCGCACGCCGATCGGGACCGGCCCCTACAAACTCGATCGATGGGTGCGCGGTGAGCGGGTCGTACTGAGCGCCAATGAGAGCTATTGGGGCGGACGACCCTCTGCACCTCGACTGGTGTGGCGTTACATCCCCGAGAACGCCACCCGTGTGGCCGCGTTGGGCTCCGGCGAGGTCCACATCGCGGCGACGTTGCCCTATCGCGATGTCGCGGGCATGCGGTCGCGTGGCCTGAACGTGATCCCGGTGAACACGCTGCGCACGATGTTCGTCCAGTTTAACCTGCTCAAAGATCGCCCGCTCAGGAACAAGAAGGTGCGCCAGGCGCTTAACTACGCGGTCGACAAAGATGTGTTGATCAGCACGGTGCTGGACGGGTACGCCCGCAAGCTGGACGGCCAGGTGCTTACCCGGGATTACTTCGGGTACCATGAAGGGCTCAAGGCCTATCCCTACGATCCCAACAAAGCGAAACAACTCCTGACGGAAGCCGGGTTCGCCAGCGGTCTCACGCTCAACATGACAGGTCCTCCCGAACGGTACGTTCTGGGCAAGGAGACCATGCAGGTCGTGGCGGCCATGCTCGAACGCGTGGGAGTGCGGGTCACACAGAACTACGTGGAGTTCGGACGGTTCGTCCAGATGCTCCTCAGCAGAGAATACGACGACATGGCCTTCTGGGGCGCAGCCACCGTGCCCGATGCCGACGTCTACCTGGGCGCGGTGTTTCTGCGGGGCGGCGCGTACTCTGCCCTCGCGAGCGAGGAGTTCGATGACGCGTACAACCGGGCGCAGCGGACGATGGACCTTGCACGGCGGCTGGAACTCTACAAGAAGGCGGCCGAAGTCCTCCACGAGGAAGTGCCCGCGATCTTCCTCCACCAGCAGGTGAACGTCTTCGGCTTGAGCCCACGGGTCACCGGTTTCAGGCCTGACCCCGACGAAGGCATCCGCGTGCAGGGCGTGCGGTTCCGATAGCAGACTGACGACATGGTCCGTTACGTGCTCGAACGCCTCGTCTATTCGGTCATGGTCATCGTGGGCGTGGCGGTCGTGGTGTTTGCGATCATGCGCCTGACCGGCGATCCTGTGGCCCTGCTCCTGCCGCTGGGGTTCACCCAAGACGATCTCCAGCGGGCGCGGCGCGAACTGGAACTGGACCAGCCGCTGCACGTGCAGCTGTCGAGGTATCTGTCACGGGCCGTGCGCGGGGACTTTGGCCGGTCGCTGCGTTACCACGACAGCACGATGCGGCTCGTCCTGGAGCGGGCGCCGGCCACGCTGCTGCTGACGGCCGCGGCGACGGCGGTCATGGTGTTGGTGGCCCTTCCCCTGGGGATCCTGGCCGCCCTGCGGCGCGACTCCCTGCTGGACGTGGCCGCCAGTGCCATGGCGCTGGCGGGACAGGCGATGCCGACGTTCTGGCTCGGCATCCTCTTCATCCTCATCTTCGGACTGCGCCTGCAGTGGCTGCCGACCTCGGGCAGCGGTACAGTCTGGCACCTTATCATGCCGGGGGTTGCCCTTGGAGCGTTCTCTGCCGGTCTCACCACGCGTCTGGTGCGCAGTAGTCTCCTCGAGGTGCTCTCGCAGCACTACGTCCGCACCGCCCGGAGCAAGGGGCTTGCCGAGCGCGTGGTCATCCTCAAGCACGCGTTGCGCAACGCCGCCATCCCGGTGGTCACCGTCCTCGGGCTGCAGTTGGGGACGCTGCTGGGCGGCGCCATTGTGACGGAAACAGTCTTCGGTTATCCCGGCATGGCGCGCCTCGCCGTCGAGGCCGTATTCTACCGTGACTTTCCGGTCGTGCAGGCCTTCGTGGTCGTGACCGCCGTGGTGATGGTCGGCATCAACTTCCTTGTCGACCTCTCCTACGTGATCCTGGACCCGCGGATCACGTACGTGTAGTCGTGCGCTCGGGTGCCGCCCCGGACAACAGCGGGCATACGTCCTTGATCCAGGCGGCGCCGCAGCACCGCACCCGGCGGCGCTTGCGGACCTTCCGCCGATCCTGGAAGGCCCTGATCGGCGCCGCCATTCTCGCGGTCATTGTGCTGGCGGCGGTGCTCGCGCCTTATGTCGCGCCCCACGACCCCCTCGACCAGCGCATCCTCGACCGCCTGCAGCCGCCGGTGTTTGCCGGCGGGTCATCGCAGTACTTGCTCGGCACCGATGCCGTGGGCCGCGACGTCCTCTCCCGGATCATCTTCGGGAGTCGTGTCTCGCTGGCTGTTGGGCTAAGCGCGGCGATCATCGGCGGCGTGCTGGGTCTGACCCTCGGTCTGATCTCAGGCTACCACGGGGCCACGGCGGATATGATCATCATGCGCGTCGCCGACCTGCAGCTAGCCATCCCCTTCCTGGTGTTGGCCATCGCCATCATCACGGTGCTCCAGCCCGGACTCCTTAGCATCGTGCTGGTGTTGGGCCTTTCGAGCTGGGTGACCTATGCGCGCGTGGCGCGCGGCCAGGTGCTCTCCACTCGGCATCGCGACTTCGTGGAGGCCGCGCGGGCGCTGGGGGGGTCCGAGGCGCGCGTCCTCCTGCGACACATGCTGCCCAACATCATCGCTCCAGTCATCGTCGTCGCGACCCTGGAGGTGGGCCGGATGATCCTCGCCGAGGCGGCGCTGTCCTTTCTGGGCCTGGGCGTGCAGCCGCCTGCGCCCACGTGGGGTGGGATCACCGCCGACGGCCGCGACTACCTTGGTACGGCCTGGTGGATCAGCACGCTGCCCGGAATCGCCATTCTCCTCACGGTGATGGCGATCAACTTTTTCGGAGACTGGCTCAGGGACGTTCTGGATCCGACCACGGCTCTATAAGCTACAGCCGCCTCGGCGGACGCCCGCACCCTTTCGTGTATTGTATTGTTGACATATTACGGGTATGGGTCGATTTGGCAAGCGGAAGAGCCTTTTGACGCTGCCCTGGCCCTGCCCGGATCCTGAGCCGGGCAGGAGCCGCGATGCCGTCTGTTAGCCTGATCAACCTCGTGAAGACCCACAGTGTCGGGCGACAGCTCGTCAAAGCGGTCGACGGGGTCTCGGTGGACGCGCCCCAGGGCCAGATCCTCACATTGTTGGGACCAAGCGGCTGTGGCAAGTCGACGACCCTTCGATGCGTGGCAGGTCTGGAGCGGCCCGACGACGGCGAGATCCTCTTCGACGAACGCGTGATCTTCAGCCGCGCCAAGCGAACCTTCATCCCGCCTGACCGCCGGAACGTAGGGATGGTGTTCCAATCCTATGCGATCTGGCCACACCTCACGGTCTTCGAGAACGTCGCCTACCCCATGGAGGTGCGCCGAGTCCCCCGCAGAGAGGTGCAGGAGCGCGTTCGGGCGACCCTGGCTCTCGTGGGGTTGGGAGCGCTGGAGGATCGCCCGGCGCCCTACCTGAGCGGCGGGCAGCAGCAGCGCGTGGCCCTTGCCCGTGCCCTCGTATACGAGCCGGAGGTGCTCCTGCTGGACGAGCCGCTCAGCAACCTCGACGCAAAAATCCGGGAGCAGGTGCGGGAAGACTTGCGCTCCCTGCAGCGTCGCCTGGGGATCACGACCATCTATGTCACCCACGACCAGCTGGAGGCGTTGGCCCTCTCCGACGTCGTCACAGTCATGCATGCCGGCCGCATCGTCGAGGTGGGTACCCCCCAGGAGCTCTACGCACGGCCAAAGACCCGGTTCACCGCCACCTTTCTCGGGGAGATCAGTTATCTCAGTGGAGCGGTCGCCGACAAGAGTGACGGGGCGATCACGATCATCACCGCGGGCGGCCCTCTGCGCTGCCTCACCACGCAACCTGTGGCCCAGGGCTCGGCGGTGGTTGCCGGCGTTCGGCCTGAGCACGTCAGCCTGAGCACGGACCGCCCGGGGGCAGAGGTGAACGTCTTCGAAGGGACCGTCGCCTCCGCCCTCTACGAGGGCGGCCGGGTCAAGTACCGCGTCGCGATGGAAGACCTGAACGTGCTGGCGTACGGCGCGCCGCTCTTTTCGCCAGGCGAGCGGCTCTACGTGATCATCGACCCGGCCCAGATCATCCTGCTCCCGGACCTCCCGGCTGAGGCTACCCGGTCAGGGGCACCCGCATAACGCGGCGCACTGCGGCGACCAGGCGCTGCGAGGCCAACTGATGGCTCTTGGGGATTGACAGGGCCATCATCAACCGCCCAGCGCTGAAATCGCGAAGAGCAGCCCCGGAACTAGCAGCAGCACGAGCAGGATCTCGAGCGCGGCGCCGGTTGGGTCGGACTACCCGGAGCCCTGATGCGAAAGTACCCCCGAACGCGGGAAGAGAGTGGGGAGGACGGATGGGTGTTCCCGGCCACCCGAATGTACGTGGACCGCGTGACCGGCCAGCGGCGTCGGCACCACCTTCACGAGACGGTTCTGCAACGCGCCGTTACGGAAGCCGTTCGTCGGGCCGGCATTGCTAAGCGTGCACCTGCCACAGCCTCCCGCCACTCTTTTGTGACCCATCTGCTCAAGGACGGGCACGATATCCGCACGGTCCAGGAGCTGCTTGGTCACCGGGATGTGAGCACGACGACGATCTGCACGCAGTTGCTGAATCGTGGGCCCGGCCCCCCACGCGTCTGCCGCGAACGGATGCCCTCCTGGATTGCGGAGGCTTCTTCGACGAAGGATAATCGAGGTCAAGCGGAGCGCGGGCGTCTGGGAGGGTGACCTCTGGCATGGTGCGACCGCGCGTTATGCAGGTCTGTCTAACACGGCGCAGAGCGATGCGGCTTGGCGAGTGTACTCCCAGGCGGGGCAAGGAATTGAGCGCATCAAGGCTCGCACTCGTACGGGCGTTAGGCTGCGACGCCGGTCAATGTTGGTTGTGTTAGACAGGTCCGTCCAATTCTCGTCAGACAGACAAAGGCATGGGAGACACCCCGAAGCGCACCAAGAGACTCCTTCGTGAGTACGCGGCCGCCGCGCACGAGGAGGAGTTGCGGCGGGCCCTGCGCGCAGTTGCCGAGGCCTTCAAGCGGTGGGAAGGCGACGAGCTTGGCAGTGGGGAGTTAAGTGAGATCATCCACAAGTTCCATCAGGGTCCGGCGCGGGAGCTGTACGCGCGTTACAACACGACCCATGTGGAGACGCCGGTGGCCTACGCGATCGCGGCGGGTGTTCTGGATCGGAAGGCGATTCCGGCCGAGTTGCTCGAGCATCTGGCCGGCGCCATCGAGTTCTATGAGAGCGAGCTGGCGCCATCATGAGGCCACTGTCTAACCGCGCACTTGACCTGCCCGGCCGCTCCGCATTCGCGAGCCGGGTTCGTCGCCGCGGGCTGCCTGTTCTGCGGCCGGCAGGTCAGCGCGAACGTTAGATGTACCAGACGGACTGCATCTCTGATTATCGGTGAGACAGTGAGGCGCTGTGCGGGTGGGCTTATGCGAGAGGGCAAGATACTCCTCGCAAAACGTGCCCCCGACCGTCGGCTCTATCCGGGCGTCTGGGATAGCGTCGGCGGCCACTGCGCGCCCGACGAGCAGCCCGCTGGAGCCCTGGTGCGCGAGATACAGGAGGAGCTGGGCGTCACGGCGCGCAGGTTCAAAGAGATCGCGGCGGTGGACGAGCCACGGGCGGCCGAGTACGGGGAGGCGAGCTATCACGTGTTCGTGGTGACAGTCTGAGACGGCGAGCCTCGACTGGTCGGGCCTGAGCATTCTGAGCTTCGGTGGTGCACCCTCGATCAAGCATTAGAGCTCGAGTTTGCCCACCCTGAATTCCCCAGGATCCTGCGCGCTGCTCTGGAACAGGTGTATGGACGCCCAGGGACATCTAACCCCACGCTTCAACGGACGCGCTTCGCGCGCCGCTGAGCGTGGACGTTAGCCATTCAAGGGATGTGGTGACGTGAGTTGGCGGCAGGAGTAGCAGGTATTGCAGCTCGAATCGATGGCCTTCTTGATGCCGGAGAGTTCTTCTTTCGTGGCCTGCCGAACGTCGGGAGCGACTATTGCGGCGTTTCAAATGAATATGTGATCGAGGGGCGGAGCGACTGGAGCTCGACTGGAGGGAGTTGGGGGAGAAGGCCTTCTCGGAGGTAGCAGGCGCGCTGGGGGCTCGGGGGGAAGCCGCAAAGTTCGACCAGAGCCTCCGCTGGGTCATGGAGCAGCCCGAACTCTGGCTCTTCCCCCCCGTAGTCGCCTGCGCCACAGAGTTCGTCCAATCAGAGCTGGACTGGCAGACAGAGGGGGCGCGTGGCTACGGAAGGCTCACGGAATACATCCCGCGGCTCGCCGGCTGGCTCCGGGATGGTTTCTCGCGTCTCGGCGCGGCCTCGTCCCACGCGCTCGGGGCCAAGGTCGCCGACGCCATGCTCCGGGGATACGGGCTGAGCCTGCTGCTCGAAGGTGTAGCCCGCAATCAGATTTACCGGCCGCAGAACGTGAACAAGGAGCAACTCTGGGAGAAATGGATTCCGCTGCTCTACGGGAGCCCGGCAAGCGCCGATGTCCTCTCGCCGCTGAAGCACATGGTCGGGCGCCTAGTGGAAGCGGAGACGCAGAAGTTCCGGAGCGCCCTCTCGGAGGCCGGAATCCGGATCGGCTTCATGGCGGGACCGCGTCTCGCGGCCGTCGTGAACGGCTACCTGGAATCCGGCGTCCTTCTGCGGCAATTGGAGGTGTGGGGGAAGTTTGAAGACGAGCCTCAGCGCGCGGCCCAAGGTCGGACGCGGGGAGAATGCCTGGCGCAGTTCCTCAACGCCTATTGGGGTGTGCACAGGACCCCCGAGGTGCTGGCCGCCAAACTCAAGGACGACCTCTCCCTGGAGCGGGTGGACGCGGATGAGTTGTGGATCTACTTCGCGTTTGTGGCGGCGCACACTGCCCTGGCGAACGACTTCTCCCAGGACGACATCAACGGCTTCCTCAACCTCGCGGCAATGGAGCGGGGCGGACCAGCAGGCTATGACGCGCTCTTCGGCCTGATCGAGAAGAGGCTTCCGCAGTACATCGAAGCCTTCTCAAACCTCGCGCTCATGAGAGAAGCCGGGATGGAGGGCGGGGTCATCGCAGCGATGCGAGGCGTCGCCGAAAACATCGCAGGAGAGTCGGGTGCTGGGCTGCGGATGGCGCTGGCCCCGATGACGGCCGACATCGCTGAGAAGGTCACGAAGTTCATCCGTGACATTGCCGCAGTCTAGCCTAGCTCATGAAAGCAAAGCATCGACAGGATGGGACTGGTGGCAGATGTGAACGGGCCGCGTTATGATCTCCTAGT
>JBQTJG010000421.1:0-1786 GCA_052387355.1 Armatimonadota bacterium
AGCACCTGGCGCCTTGTCAGCATCTCGCCCAGCAGGAGATACGCGGCCAGCGCCGCAACGACGGGCTCGAAGGTGAACATGAGCCCCGTGTGCGTCGCGCTGGTGAACCGCTGCGCCCAGGACTGGACCAGGAGGGCCGCGACAGTACCGGTGAGGGTCATGAAGACGATCATCCCCCAGAGGGACGAGGGTGCTGCAGACAGCGCCGCCAGCGGCCGTTCAGTGAACGCGGCGAGCGTGCTCAGCACCGCGACCGGCACGACCTGCGCCGTCGCAAAGACGACGTAGTCGAGCGATGACGCCAGGCGGCCGACGAGCACGATATGGAACGCGAAGCATACCGCGCACGCCAGCACCAGAAGATCACCCAGGTTCGCCTGCAGCGATTCGCCGAGGGTCAGCAGCGCCAGCCCGGCCGTCGCGACCGCGACGCCGGTTATGACGACCGGGCGAGGGACGCGCCGCAGCCACAGCGCCGAGATCACGGGCACCATCGCCACCGATAGACCCGTGATGAATCCAGCCTTCGATGCCGTCGTCAACCTGATCCCCAAAGCCTGGAACGCGAATCCCAGGAACAGGATCACGCCGATCCCGACGCCGAGCGTCCACTCGCGTTGAGAGACTCTGACCCGCCGGCGGGGCGCGATGACCAGCAGGACAAGAGCCGCGAGTGTGAACCGAACGCCAAGGTACGCAAACGCGGGGATGACGCCCAGGATCGTCTTGGCGAATGGGAAGGTCAGCCCCCAGGCGCCGGCGACGGCCAGGAGCGCGAGGTCAGCCCTAAGCCGCGCCATACGCGGAGGTCGTTCCATCTGGGATCTACATATCGCCTGTCGCGCCAAACTCCTGCCGGCATCGGGCAGGGCTCTGTTGGTAAGCCAGAGAACAACAACAGACCCATGCGGCTTGGAGCTCACGTATCCATTGCCGGCTCACTCGATCTGGCCATCGATCGAGCCTCCGCCATCGGTTGTGAGTGCCTGCAGATCTTCTATGGCTCTCCGCGGCGGTGGCGGACGGTCATCTATCCCGATGAAGGGCTCGACCGTTTCGTGGACAAGCGGCGCCGGGCGCACCTGGATCCCCTTGTTGCGCACGGATCGTACCTCGTGAATCTCGGTGCGTCAAATCGAACCTATCACCGAAAGTCGATCGACTCGCTCGTCGCCACGGTGCGGGGAGTCGAGCGTCTGGACGGCCTGGGCGCAGTGACGCACTTAGGGAGCCGGATGGACTCGCCGCGCAGCGCGGCCCTCAGGCGCGTGGCCGGGTCGGTCCGGACGATCCTTGAAGCGACGGATCGGGCCATGGTGATCCTGGAACACAGCGCCGGGGCGGGGGGCTCACTCGGCGCGGCCTTTGACGATTTGCAGGAGATGCTCGGCCTCCTTCACGGGGGTCCCAGAGTCGGCATTTGCCTCGACACAGCGCACCTCTTCGCGGCAGGATGGGATCTGCGCACGCCCCCGGGTGTCGATGCGATGGTTGCCGCCGTGGATCGCGCCATCGGGTGGGGTCGGGTTCGCCTCCTGCATCTCAACGACTCGGTGGGCGGGCTCGGCTCGCACGTCGATCGCCATCAAAACATCGGCGAGGGCTGGATCGGAACGGACGGATTCCGGGCGATCATCGGTCATCCGAGAATCCGGCCATTACCGGGGATCATCGAAACGCCCGGATTCGATCACAAGGGTCCGGACAGGAAGAATCTCGCGCGGCTCCGGCGTCTCCAGGGCATCGGGCGCCGGGCGGCTCCCAAGGAGGGCATGCATGGGCGCCG
>JBQTJG010000422.1:0-11603 GCA_052387355.1 Armatimonadota bacterium
CGACGGCCGCCACCGCTCTCCGAAGGATCTCGATGGAAAACCATTCGCACCCGTGAAGCGTGGACACGAGCGTCAGCCGTGGCCCGGAGCGAGCGCCGCACACCACATGGACCGGGATCATCAACACAGATCCGTCGAGCTTAGTGGTGACCGGTAGCTGGACGTATCCTGCGCTCCCCGCGGGAATCTCTGCTGTTCCGATCTTCATTGACCAACTCACCAGGAATCCCTCCGTTCAGGCGATCACTTCTCGTGACCGAAAGATCATCTCGATGTTCCCCGGGTTCTTCAGGCTGCTTACGTTGCGCAGGGGATTTTCCCGGACGACGATGAGATCGGCCAGCCGGCCCGGGGCGATGGTCCCAACGTACTCCTGTACCCCCAGGGCCTCGGCCGCCCCCCATGTGGCGGCCCTGTGGGCCTCGTCAGGCCCGAGACCGGCCCCGGAGAGCAACTCGATTTCCGTCACGTTCAGTCCGGCCTTGGGGCGCGTGCTCGTGTCCGACCCCGCGACGATCCTGACGCCCAGCTCGCGGGCGCGCGCGACGGCCGCCTTCGTCCCCTCCTGCTCCTGGCGAATGATCGTCAGGATCTCCTCGGCGAATCCCCGTTGGGGCCCATCCGCAAGCGCCCAGTGGTACACGCTGAGGGTCGGCACCAGGAAGGTTCCTCGTTCTTTCATCATGGCCAGCACCTCGTCGTGCGCTTCCCGTGGCCCGTGCTCAATCGTATCCACGCCGGCCAGGACCGCATTGCGTACCCCCTCCACCGACGTGGCATGGGCCGAGACCTTCGCGCCTCGCATGTGGGCTTCGTCGACCACCACACGGATTTCCTCGATCGTGAAGTTGACCTTGTTTCGAAACTTGGGGGGCGAGGTAATGACCCCTTCGGTCGTGTAGATCTTGACGAGGTCTGCCCCCTCCCCGAAATTGAACCGCACCAACTTACGGAGGTCGGCCTCCCCATCCGCAAAAGCGCTGCGGGGACGCATCTCCGACACCCAGCCGTAGGGCCAGATCCGCAGATTCCCATGCCCGGCAGTTTGGGAAATCGCCCAGCCTGCGGTGAGGATCCGAGGGCCGTCGATGACGCCGGCATTGATGCAGTCGCGCAGGCCGTAGACGATCTCGCTGTTGGCATGTCCCAGGCTTCGCACGGTCGTATAGCCGGCCGAGAGGACCGCGTGGGCATCGAGCGCCGCCCGGATGGTGCGCGCCGTGTCACGGGGCGCGATGTACCGCCGGTAGGGATCGTGGTGTTCATCCCCCGTGAAGTGCACGTGCGCGTCGATGAGACCCGGCAGCAGGTAGCGCCCGCTGAGGTCGATGACCTCGTAGCCGTCCGGGCGGTCGCCGTCGGCGCGCATTTCGGCAATGCGGCCGCCCTCGATGACCACCGTCCGCCTGTCTCGACCCCCGTCGGAGTCCAGCGGTAGTGACGCATTGACCAGAATGATGCGATCGCCCCGCCCGAGGTGACGCACCTTCCGGCCGGGGAGATCCTCTGCCGTCACGCGCTGCATGTGTGTTCCTCCTATCGGCGACCGCGCATGTATGGATCGAGCGCGTCTCTGAGCCCGTCCCCAAACGCGTTGAACGCCAACACGGTCAGCAAGATGGCGACGCCTGGATAGACGGCCAGTGTCGGATTCGACCACAGGTAGTTCTGGCTGTTGCTCAGCATGTTGCCCCAACTCGGCGTCGGCGGTTGGACGCCCAGGCCCAGGAAGCTCAGCGACGACTCCAGGAGGATGGCCTGCGGAATCGCCAGCGTCGTGGCGACGACGATTGAGGGTGCAGCCTGCGGGAGCAGGTGGCCAAATACGATCCGGCCGTCGCGCGCGCCCAGCGCACGGGCGGCGTCCACGAACGGCGCCGTGCGCCATCGCAGGACCTCCCCGCGCACCAGTCGGGCGACGGGCATCCAGCGGGTCAGCGCGAGTGCGATGACGATGTTTCCCACTCGCGTGCCGAAGATCGTCACGACCAGCAGGATCAGAAAGAACCCGGGAATGGCCATCATGCCATCGGTGAACCGCATCGACACGGTGTCCACACGTCCTCCCCAGTAGCCGGCCGCCGCGCCCATGGCGCTGCCCAGCGCAACACCGACCAGCGCCGAGAAGAGGCCGATCACAAGCGAGACCCTCGCGCCTGCGATGAGCCTGGCCAGGACGTCGCGTCCGTTCTCATCGGTTCCCAGCCAGTGCGCCGCGCTGGGAGCGGCGAACGTCGCCGTCAGGTCGGCGCGATTGGGATCATACGGAACAATCGCGGGCCCGGCGGCGAATGCCAACACAGACACGGCAATGATGAACAGTCCGGAGAGCACGGCGAGCTGACTTCGGAGCAGGCGAGAGAACCGCCCCCGTCCCCTTCGTCGGGGTATCGGGCCCGACCACGGCTGGATGGCCTGGGCCACAGAGCCAACCGTCAGTCGTACCGGATCTGGGGATTGAGCCATGCGTAGAGGAGGTCCACGAGCAGGTTGCTCGCAAGGACGGCGAACGCGACCGCGATCGTCACTCCCAGGACCACCGGGTAGTCGCGCTGGTGGGCGGCGTTGACCGCGAGCCGCCCCATCCCCGGCCAGCTGAAGATCGTTTCGGTAATCGCCGCCCCGCCGATGAGGCCCGGCAGGAGCACGCCGATGATCGTCACAATCGGGATGGCGGCGTTGCGCAGGGCATGATGGTAGAGAACGCCGCGCTCAGCGGCGCCCTTCGACCGGGCCGTCCGCACATAGTCCGCCTGCAGCACTTCGAGCATGCTCGACCGGGTGAACCGGGTGACCTGTGCCATGAGCGCCGTTCCGAGTACGACGGCCGGCATGAGAAGGTGCATGAGGAGGTCTCCGGTGGTGATGGGCGCATTGGGCGTGACCATCCCGGACGCAGGAAGCCATCGAAGATAGACGGAGAACAACAAGATGAACATGATCCCCAGCCAGAAGTTCGGGATGGCGAGCCCGAGAAAGCTTAGGACCGTCGCGGAGTGGTCGAAGAGGCCGTACTGACGCCGGGCGGCCGCAACGCCCAGTGGCACACCCAGGGCGACCGCGAGCACAATGCCGCTGCCCACCAGGAGCATTGTGGGGAAAAGGCGCTCCAAGACAAGGTCCCTGACCGGCCGCATGTACGTGAAGGAGTACCCCAGGTCGCCCGCCACCGCGGATCGGACCCAGTGAACGTACTGGATGGGCAAAGGCTGATCCAGGCCGAATGCTCGTTCGACCGCGCGGATGACCTGGGGATCCAGATCCGGGTCCGCCAGGATCCCCAGCCGTCCCGGCGTGATCTGCACCAGCAGGAACGTGACGGTGCAGACCACGACCAGGACGATCACCGACTGGCCGACCCGTCGTGCGAGGTACGACGCCATCGATCCTGCCCGCCCGATTCACCCTAGCGGCGGAGCTGCCACTGCTCGATCCACCCCACGGATTCCCGGATGAAGACCCGCGGCTTCCCTTGGAGACCGCGATCTCTCGCTTCAACCTCAGGATCGTAGAAGATCATAACCAGTGGGGCTTCGTCGACGAAGATCTTCTGGAATTCCCAGTAGATCCGCCGCCGCAGGTCCTGCTTGAACTCGCGCTTGCCGGCCAGTAGCAGGCCGTCGATCTTGGAGTTGCTGAACTTGCCCAGGTTGGTAGAGGAATCCGTCATCCAGAAGATCCGCATGTTGTCAGGGATGGCCTGGAACGACCGGTTGCTGATGTAGCCCTCGAACTGGCCTGCGGTCAGGCGGTTCGACCAGACGCTGCGCTCTAGGACCTCGAGGTTGATCCTCATGCCGAGATCCTCGTAGTACTGCTTGACGATGACGCCGACCTGTTCGCGGGTCTGGTTGCCGCGGTCCACGAGGATGCTCAGCGATAGCGGCCGGCCGTCCTTCTGCAGGCTCCCACCGACCCTGGTCCATCCGGCCTCCCGGAGAAGCTCTAGCGCCTTGTTTGGATCGTAGGGATAGGACTTGACCTCGTCAGGCCACCAGTATTCCTTGATCGCCGGGATGATAGGGCTGTTGCCGAAAATCGCCGTCCCCTGCGTCACCCTCTGGATGATCGTCTTCCGGTCGAGCGCATACACCAGCGCCTGGCGGACGCGCTTGTCCTGCAGCACCGGCACCGTGTGATTCCAATTCAGCATGAGCGTCGTGGCCACGGGCAGGACATCCACGACGAGCCGGGGATCGGCGCGCATGGCGGCGATGTGCTGGGATTCGATCGTCGCCAGATCGAGCTCTCCGGATCGGAGTTGGGCGACCTGCACGTTGATGTCTGGGATCACCTTGTAGATCACGGTAGAGATCTTTGGGCGGCCCAGGAAGTACTGGTCGAAGGCCTCGAGCACCACATGGCTGCCTTGGACCACTTCCTTCACCCGGTAAGGGCCCGCGCCGACCGGCGTCCGCGTGTTGAACTCCGTGGCGCGGGCGATGTCGACACTCCCCAGCAGGTGTCTGGGAATAATCCCGAAGCCATAGCTGAGAACCTCGGGCCACCAGGCGTTTGATTCCTTCAAGATGAAACGCACCGTCAGCGGATCAATGACCTCCACACGATCAAGATCCCGGATGTTTGCGACCTGGAACGACCGGTTTCTCGGGTCGAGAATCGCATCAAAGGTGAACTTCACGTCGTCCGCGGTTACCGGCCGGCTGTCGTGCCACCGAGCCCTGGGATTCAGCTTGAAGTTCCAGACCGTCCCGCCTTGAGTGCTCTCCCAGGACGTCGCCAGCTCGGGAACCGCCACGTAGCGGTCATCCACGCGCGTGAGTTGCGCAAAGACGACCCGGGTGACGAACACCGCGTCTGAGCCCCGGGCGTAGAGCGGGTTGAACGTCACGTCTGTCTGAATCGCCATGCGGACCGCCGGACCGCCCTGGCCCTGGGAGTAACCCGGTCCCGCGAGCAGGGTCGCGGCGAGTACGACTGCCAGAAGGCCCACTCCGGCTTTCCTATTCATGTCTGCTCCCCTCCTCAACCTTTCTTGACGCCGCCTGGCTCGGCGAACGTCGCAGCCCCCAGGACCTTCTCCAGCACCTCATTTGTCGTGAGGATCGGGCCGTACAGCGACGCGAAATTGAGCAGCGCCGCCTCGTGCAGGGTCCGTGATGTGGCGGCGCAAGCGTCTTCGACGATCGCGCAGCTGTAGCCCCGGTCGGCCGCCGACTCGGCAGTGGCCAGGACGCAGGCGTTGGTCGCCACGCCTGTGAAAATCAGACCGGTCAGCCCCATGTTCCTAAGAATCTGATCGATCCCAGTCGAGGTGAAGGCGCTCCGGGAAACCTTGTTCAGGACCAGCTCACCGGAGCGCGGAGCGAGGACGGGTAGAATGGCGTGGGCGTCGCTTCCCCGCGCGGCCAGAACTGTCCCGCGCCCGGTTGACTCGCGAATTTCCTCTTCCCGACGCCTCCGCAGCGGTTCGAAGTCACCCCCATCCTCGAGGTGAGATCCGACGGTCAGGAAGGTCACGCGATTGCCTCTGGCCCGAAAGGCCTGGAGGAGCGTTGCGATGTTAGGGATGACGACGCTGCTCAGCCGATCATAGTAGTACCGGGCGACCTCGGGAAAGGAGCGGCGCAGATACTCGTGGCCACTATAGCCGGGGGCGCTCGTCGCGTGCTGCATGTCCACCACCACGAGCGCAGTGCGGTCCGCCTCCCAGCGGATCGTTGGAGCGAACACCGGAACCGCTTTGAGTGCTTCACGCCAGTCCAACTCAGCCATGAGCGTCCTCCCTGTGCGCGCTCGCGTCGCCTCGAGTGTGCGTCGAACGCACCGTTCCAGCGATTCGTCGGCAAACAGGCTCCGGGGAATGGCCAGGCTGAACGCAGCAGTCACCCGACCCTGATGCCTCACCCCTCGTGCATCATGCGACCGTGCGCGCCTTGGACCACACCTGACGGAAGACGCGCAACCAGTTGCCGCCCAGGATCTTGAAGATGTCCGCGTCCGAGTAGCCTCGTGCTACCAACCCCCGCGTGACGTTGGGGAGATCGGTGATCCGCGTGAATCCGTCGGACAGCATCGTCTCGTAGACCCACTGGCTCCTGTACATCCGCTTGGTCTGTGCTTCCCATGAGACCTTGGTGTAGCTCTCGAAGACGTCGGTGCCGATGCCGACATGATCTGGCCCGGCCAGCTGCACGATGTAGTCCATGTGGTCCGCGCGGACACCTGAGGCGATCAGACGATCCAGATAGGGCGCACCATCCATGGGGGGTGGTTCGGGGTTGACGATGTGCCCGCCCAGGCAATCGATGACCAGCGCGTTTCCGTGGATTTTGCGCGCGCGCGCCTCCTGCGCTTCATCCAGCGCGAACCAGTTGGATGCCAGCGTCCTGGCACTCATTACTCGCTTCCTGTAGAACGTCGGCTCAATTGCCGTCCCAGGATGGCCTGCCATCCCGGCTTCGACACTCCAGGGCCAGAGGAATTCTTTTTGAGAACCCAATTTATTATAGTGTTCTGGACAAGCACTCCTCTTCGATGACCGGAACCGAATTTCCTTGCTGGGAGGCGAGTTACGCCCTTCAGCGCGGCAGGTAGCCCAACAGCGGCCAATAGAACAGCGCGGCAATCCAGCTCAGCAGGATCAGGACGATGGAGGCCGGCACGCCCGAGCGAAGATAGTCGCGGGTCGTGTGGTACTCGTACCCAAGCGTGATCATCCCCGTCGGCGTCTGAGTCGGCAGCAGGAAGCCGGGCCCGGCGGTCACCACGACAAGCATGCCCACCCACAGCGGGCTGAGATTCCACGCTTTCGCCAGTGAAAATGCGAGCGGCAGGCCGGCGGCAATCAGGCCCAGGTTATTGACGAACCCGACGCGCAGCAGCAGGACCAGCGGGGTCACGATGGCCGCGACGGTGACCGCTGACGGACGATCCAGCACGGTCAGCGTCGAATCCGTGAGCCACGTGCCGGCGCCCGAGCGTTCGAGTGCGTTCGCCAGCGAGAGCGAGACGGCGAATAAGATCACGATGTTCCATTTGATCGCGTGGAGCGCCCGGTCCCAGTCGAGCAGGCGCATCCCCGGTACGAGCAGGGCGAGCGCGCCGACGGTGCCCGCCTGCGCGGTCGTGATCTCCCAGCGGGGACCGACGATCCACAGCGCGTACATCCCCGCGAAGACGGCCAGCATCTTGCGCTCGTTCTTGCTCAGCCGTCCCATCCGCCGCAGTTCCTCGCGCACGTAGGCGGCCCCGCCGGCCAGTTCCTCGCGTTCAGGTGGGAAGACCCACAGCAGAATCCGCCACAGCACGAAGACGAAGATCAGCACCAGCGGGAAGAACGCGACCAGCCACTCGACATAGGTCCACCGTACACCGATGAGGCTGCCGAAGGCGCCGACCGCATAGACCGTGGCTCCGGCGGCCGTCGGCAGTCCGATGCCGGCCATGATCGAGGCGTGCGAAGTGCCCACCAGCATCGCCTTCGCGAAGTTGGACGGCGGCTGGATGCCGGCGGCGCCGATGATGCCCAGGCACACCGGCAGGACCATCGAGATTCTTCCAGCGGCGGTCGGCACCATGAAGGAGAGCACCACCACGACCCCGAGCAGCGCCAGCAGCACCGCGGACGCGCGGCCGCCTGCCAGGCGAAGGATGCCGAATGCGGTGCGGCGCCCCAATCCGCAATCGGCCATGCCCTGGGCGAAGATGAAGGTCGCCGCCAGCAGCCAGACGAACTCGGCGCCGAAGCCCGCGACCGCTTCTTCGAACCGCATCGCGCCGAGCAGCGACAGCACGGTGATGATCAACAGGCCGCTCAATGACGGATCCTGCACGCCGCTGGCCCAGAACAGGACCGCGGCCCCCAGGCCCGCGAGCGTGTAGGCGCCCGGTCGCGTCAGGCCCGGGGGGACGGGAAGGATCGCGGCCGCGACAAAGAGACCGATCGCGATCACCCAAATGACTGCGGGCCAGCGTGACTGTGCGGGGGTTGTCAGGTCGTCGGGCTGCAGTAACGCGGTTGTAACTCCGTTGTCGGGCATCAGACCGAGCGCACCAGCCCGCCGTCGACGATGAGCGACTGGCCTGTGATAAACGCGGCCCAGGGTGAGGCGAGAAACACCACCGCACCGGCCACCTCACGAGGTTCGCCGAGCCGGCCGAGGGGCACATCGGCCGTCTCTTCGCGCAGCCGCTCTTCGACCGATTGCCCGACCGCGCGCCCTTCGGCCGCAGCACGGTCCCACCGGCGATCGGTGAGGATCTTTCCCGGAGCCACGCAGTTCACCACGAGATCGGGCGCGAGTTCGACGGCCAGGCCCGCGGTGAGATTGGCCAGCGCCGCCTTTGCCGTATTTGAAGGAGACTGACGGTGATGGGGCTGCTTGGCCGATGCAGCGCCCAGCAGCACGATACGTCCACCCTTCTTCATGTGAGGAACCGCCAGGCGGATGATGCGCACGACTGCGAAGAAATCCAGCTCGAACGCCTCCCGCCAGGTCGGCTCATCAATCTCGAGAAACGCTCCCCGGAAACCTCTGCCGGCTGCGTGGATGAGCGCATCAAAGCCGTCCAGCGCTTCAGCAGCCTCGCGCACTGCGCCCGCAGCCTGATCCGAATCGGTGACATCAGCGCAGAGGGCGAGCGCTTCACCACCCATCCGGCGGACCTCAGCGGCGGTGGCGTTGAGGGCATCCTGGTCGCGGGCCACCAGCGCAAGGCGCGCGCCTTCCGCTGCGAGGAGTCGTGCGGTTTCGCGGCCGATGCCGCGGGTCCCGCCAACCAGGAGCACTCCACCGCCTCGTAGGCGCAGATCCATTGGTCCTACCGGCTTCGCGCTCGGCTCAAGGTCGCCCCGAACCAGTCTTCGAGTCGAACACCTCCTTGGCCGAGGCCAGCGCGTCGTGCGTCGCCGGGACTCCCTGGTAAGGGGCGAGCTGGACGATCGCCTCGATGATCTCCTCGCGGGTCCAGCCCTGGGTCAGCGCCGCCCCAATGTAGCCGCGGAGTTGCGCAGTCCGTCCCTGCACGGAGAGCGCGACCAGGGTGATCAACACGCGCGTCTTCAGATCGAGCTGTGGTCGCGAGTAGAAGTCGCCGAACACGCTCTCATAGACCCAGCGCGAGAAAAAGGGAGCCAGCTCCTGCGTGGCCGGGGTCCCCGGCGGGACGCCTGCTCCCATGATCTGCTCGCGCATTTTGCGTCCCCGCGCCAGGCGCTCCTCGCTGTCGTGCGCCGTTCCGTCCCGATCCTTGTCCACCATTCCCTCCTGACTGCGCGCTTGGCGCGGAGAAACGTGTCGTGATCTGCACTAGCGCCTCCGCAGCCCGAGTTCGTCGATGATCCTGGTGAGGCGGGTCTCCTCGCTGGTCAAGAATCTACGGAAGTCAGCCGGGCCGAGGAAAAGATCGACCGCCTTGGCGTTTTCGTTGAAGCGCTTCCATGAGCCCGACGCCAGCGCCTTCTGGAATGCTATGGTCAGCATGGCAACGCGAGAAGGAGGGACCCCCTGGGGCGCAAGGACGCTGCGCCACTGCGTGTAAACGACGTCCCAGCCTTTCTCCTTCAGCGTCGGTACGTCCGGGAAAATCACGCTGCGCCGCTCGCTGGCCACCGCAAAGGGCTTCATGCGCTTCGCCTCGATGTGCTGGAACACTTCCGAGACGTTGCCGACGAGCATCTCGGCATTCCCGCCGAGGAAGGTCAGGTTTGCGGGCCCGCCGCCCTCATGGGGGATGTACTGCAGCTCGATGCCCGCGGCCCTTCCCCAGGAGAGGGCGGTGAAGCTATCGATACCGCCGATGGCCGACCCGGCCACGCGCACCCTCCGCGGATTCGCTTTCGCGAAGGCGACCATCTCCTCCGGAGTCTTCCATTGCGCGTCCGGGCGGACAAAGAACCACTCCTCCTCGCCGTGAATCCGGGCGATCGGGTCGAAGGCGTCCCATTTTAGCTGCGGCTGGTTGGCGATAATCGGCGTGATGATCGAGGAGCCGGCGTGGGCGAAGAGCAGCGTGTACCCGTCGGCCGGTCGGCCCGTGGCATAGGCGTTCGAGGCTGTTCCGCCGGCCCCAGGGCGGTTTTCGACCACAACGGGCTGCGGGAGGATGCCCTTGAGGGCATCGGCCAGGGCCCGCGCGAACACGTCCGCGCCACCGCCCGGGGCGAAGCCGACGACGAAGATGATCGGGCGCGTCGGGTAGTCCGGCGCCTGTGGCGAAGCGGGTGTCGTCGCTATGCCAACCACGAGCGCAACCAGCGCGGCGAGTACGAGCGTCACACGTACGAGGGATCGCTCTCTCATGACCTTCTGCCTCCTTCCAGATGTGGACTACTTGACCGAACCTGCCGCGGCGCCTGGGACCGCGCGGCGCAGGCGCCAGCGGTCCCGCGCATGCAGCGCAGCGGGGTAGAGCAGAACAGCCAATGTCAGCGCAAGAAGGACGGCCGAGGCAGGGCGCGTGACGAAGATCGCCCAGCTCCCGTAGGAGATGAGCAACGACCGCCGCAGCTCGCTCTCCACGAGCACGCCGAGGACCATTCCGAGCACCGTCGCTGCCGGAGAGAACCCGTAGAGGCGCATGCCGTAGCCGATGATCCCGAAGGCCAGCGCAAGCACGGGATTCAATATGAACAGATCCGCCGCGTACGTGCCGATGACAATGATGGTGAGGATCGATGCAATGAGCACAGGTGGGGCGAGCTTCAGTACCAGCAGGCACCCGCGGAGGATGACGATTCCCACGGGGATCATCAATACATTGACCGTGATCAGCCCCGCGAACAGCGTGAAGACGAGCCCGGTGTGCCTCGTCAGCAGGAACGGACCGGGTACGATGCCGTGGAGGATGAGCGCGGCGAGCATGATCGCGGCCGAGTTCGAGCCCGGGATCCCCAGCGCGAGTGTCGGCACCAGGTCGCCACCCTGCACCGCGTTGTTCGCGGTTTCGGGCGCCGCCACGCCTTCCATGGATCCCTTGCCGAAGAGGTCCGGTCGCTTCGACCAGCGCTTCGCTTCGTTATAGGCGACGAAGGACGACGCCGTCGCGCCCGCGCCCGGCATGATTCCCACAATGATCCCGACGATGGTGCCCACGACGGTCGCGCGCCAGACACCGCGGAGTTCGGCGAGCGTCGGAAAAGTGGTGGAGGCCTTGTCCACCACGCCCACGGCCCGGCGCGTGGGGTGGGCGATCTGGTAGAACATCTCGGACACGGCAAAGAGGCCCACCATGGCCGAGATGATGTCCAGACCGCTGAGGAGTTCCGAGCGGCCGAAGGTGAGGCGCAGTGATCCGGTGAGTGTATCGAGGCCGACGGTCGTCAGGAGGAGCCCGAAGAAGGCTGACGCGAGTCCTTTGAGGAAACTGCGTTCGGTCAGGCCGGCGATGAGCGTGAGCCCGAAAAGCGCCAGCGCAAAGATCTCCGGCGACGCGAACGCAAGGACCAGGTTGCCCAACGGCAGGACCATGGCGATGAGGACAATGATGCTGATCAGGCCGCCAATCGTGCCGCAGATGAGCGAGACGCCGAGGGCCTTCGAGGCGCGGCCCTGCCGCATGAATTCGTAGCCATCGAGGACGGCGGCGGCCGCCGCCGGGGTCCCGGGCATCCGCATGAGGATCGCGGGGATCGAGCCGCC
>JBQTJG010000423.1:0-5556 GCA_052387355.1 Armatimonadota bacterium
CTGGCCATGAATGCTTTGCAATGGAATCGAGATCTGTTGGCCTCGGTGTATACGATTCGGGTGCAGGAGAATTACACGCCGGGCAAAGGGCGAGGTCTGGGCACCGTCGCCTTCCCGGAGATGCGGCAGGGGCGTATTGCCCTGAGTTTCGCCACCGTGATCGCCCGGTCGACGGGCCGGCCTGTCCCCAATCTCGACTTCGCTTCATCTGCGCAGGCCCACGGCCTCGGCAAAGGCCAGCTCGGCTACTACCACGCCCTGGAACGCCAGGGCCACATCCGTCTGATTCGCGACGCACCGCAGCTCGACCGTCACATGAACGAGTGGGCAGCCTGGGACGCTCAGCACGAGGCAGACGGAGATGGGAGGACATCCCCGCCGCTGGGCTTCGTGCTCAGCATGGAGGGGGCTGACCCGATCCTTGACCCGGGCGAGCTCGAAGACTGGTGGCGACAGGGTCTTCGCATGATCAGCCTGAGCCACTATGGGCCCGGTCGATACGCTGGAGGAACGGGCACCGAGGTGGGCTTGTCCGACGCCGCGATCCCCCTATTGTCCGAAATGGCGCGGTTGAACATGATCCTGGATCTGACGCACTGCTCGGACCAGGCGTTCTGGGGCGCACTGACCCGTTTTGACGGTCAGGTAGTGGCCAGTCACAACAACTGCCGCACCCTCGTGCCCCACCAGCGCCAGTTCTCTGATGCGCAGATTCGAGCCATGGCCGAGCGTGGCGGGGTCATCGGGGTCGCGATGGACTGCTGGATGATTGCGCCGGGCTGGCGTCACGGAGACAGCAACGAGTCGGTCATACTGAACGACGCGGTGAAACACATCGACCACATCTGCCAGTTGCTTGGCGATGCCCGACATGTGGGAATCGGCAGCGACCTGGACGGCGGGTTCGGCCGCGAGGGGTCACCGCACGACCTGGACACGATCGCTGACTTACAGAGGATCGCGTCGCTACTGGCGCAGCGAGACTACTCGGCGGATGCCATCGCGGGCATCATGCACGGAAACTGGTCGTCGCTGCTGCGGTCCGTCTGGAAGAAATGATGGGATCGCGAGGAACAGCGCAGGCGCCGGAATCGAGGGCCTTTACACCGTCAGTTCGAACGAGGGAGTACTTCCCTCCAGAAACTCGAAGCTCATGCGGCCGCCGCTGACACGCCCCTCGACCAGTCGCTTCACCTTCCCCATGTGCTCCTTCGCCTTACGGTGCTTCGAGGCGCTCTCGCTGCTGTTGAACCAGAGCTTGAAGGCGCCCGACGCCTGCTCGTTCGTCGCGCGGACCTCGGCGCTCCCAGTACGCGAGTCGATGACGGCTTGCACCACCTGCAAGTCGGGGTTCTCGTGCTCGCCGTTACCACAGAAGATGTAATGGTCGGCCGTGACTTTCGAGACAAAGTCCCTGTCCAGGTTGTGCTCGGATCCATGGTGTTGGACTTTCAGCACGTTAACATGGAGCCGGCCCTCAGCGTCCAACCTGCCGTGAGATTTGAGGCCCTTGAGGATGTCCGCGGCGTGGCCATCTCCGGTGAGCAGCAGCGTCCTCCCGTTCTCTACCACGAACAGCATGAGGGAAGCGAGGTTGGGCGGCGTGACTTTGGTCCGATCGCCCATCTCGCGCGCCTGAGCGATCCGCAGGTCAAGCAGCGTACGGACATCGTTCGTGCCCATCCGCTCTGCGTCTTCCCGTGCTTTCTTCCGGATTCTCGCCAGCATCTCTTTGTTGTCCTTGAGCCACCTATTCCACTCCCTGCGGAGCCTATCTAAATCCTCACTGAAGGGCCCGATGACGTTGATCTGTAGAGGGTCCAGGCGGATCAGCGGGGGCGGAGTTTGATCGCTCCGCGCAAACGCCAGCTTTCCCTCGAAGCGCTTGTTCAGCGGGATGCCAAGCTGGTCGACACTGATCCGGCGGGACAGCTTGATGGCCTCCGGGATGCTTGTCGCCAGCTCGCGCTGCTCGGAGGCGACCACCCGCAGATCGTCGTCGTCGGCGCCCGAGAGAATCGCGGCCGTGGCGGCCAGCACGTCGCCGATCTCGCCGGCGTTCTGTCCGATCTGCTCGTGGAAGGCGTTGTGCCAGATCTCCTCCACCTGCGGGGGACGGAGGGAGTCCGGCTCGGGATGCGTCGGGTTGCCGTTGGCGACGTGGAAGTCGTGGACGCGCCAGGCGACCACATCGTCCATGAGTTGCAGCACCCCCGCGATATGGTCCTGATCGATATGTGACACGTACACGAGGTCGAGCTTCTTCCCCTCGACCGCAAGAGCGCCGAGGGCAGGGGCGACGAACGAAGTATACGAGGCGCGCATCCCGCCGTCCACGAGGATTCGGCGGAGCGCATCCTTGCTCGTGAGGAGGAGGCAATCTCCTTTCTCGGATTGGAAGACGGTGAGCTTCATTTCATGTCTCTCTCTCCGTGCGCTTGTTAGCGGCCTCCGCCTCCTCGAGGCACGCTAACGGGTGGATCATACCGAACCCCGAGTCGTTAGTCCACTCGAAGGCCTTCCCTGGGAGCGGGCGAGAGGTCCGGTGGAGGATCGCCTCGATCTGCGCTGCGGTCAGCCTTCGCTCGCATGCCAGCATCAGCCCAGCCACGCCAGCGACGAAGGGACTGGCCATGCTCGTGCCCGTCATCTCGACCCACAGGTCGCCGGAGCCTGCGAAGCCATTCGCGGCGACGATGGCGGTGCCTGGCGCTGCCACGTCCGGTTTCGAGCGGTTGTCGCGCGTGGGTCCCTGGCTGCTGGTGATATGCACCCGTTCCTCGGTCTCGTTGAGGTTGGCGACGGCAATGACGCGCCGCCCGCATGCCAGTGAACCGACGGAGGAGTCATCGACGTTGGATGCGTCCGTGAAGAATGACGGGAAACGCCACGCCTCCCGCGGCCCTACGCGGCCCAGTCTCCTGGGATCATCGCGCTCGATCCAACCGTGGTACCCGCCGTCGCGCACGTCCCGGCCGTGGAGCCGTACGGTCCACTGTCCCGCGAGCAGGCCAATGACGCCTTCACTACCGAAGTAGGGGCTGAGATAGAGTGCGATGTAGTTGCTGCCGTTGGCCGGATGGTAGAGCTCGTTGTAGATGCTGATGAAGCTGCCGTTGGGCAACTGGAAGTTCTCAACGTACTCCCGCGGCTCGATCGGGCCGATCCAATCCGCCCCCTGCCAGGGGGGACGGACCGAGACCGCGAAACGGTCCTGCGCGCCGTACCAAACCTCGAGTTCGTTCTCGGACATGTCGTCAATCCCGTTGCCCACGACCGACCACTCAATGTCCTTGTGGAGATAACGACCCGGGACCTTGCCGCTGGTGTGGATGCGGCCCATGATGTAGCCGATGTCCCCCGGGAAGGCCGCCACTTCCTGTCCCGCGTTCCCGGCCGCGACGCAGACGCTCCTGCCCGGCACGGCGAGCGAGGCGTCGATCCACCGGCTGATGGCGCTGCTGCCGTCATGTGCGTGCCCGTTGGTTCCCAGGCTGATGTTGATCGAGACGGGAACACCCAGCTCGTCGGCGAGCAAGAACAGGTAGTCAACCGCGTGGGCGATACGCGTCGAGTCGTAGAACGACTTGCGGCGGTCGTTGTCGTCCTCCGGCAGCGAGATAAGCACGCCCGCGATCATGGCCTTCCGGCAGATCCCCAGGTTGCCGGCGGCGATGCTGGCGACATGGGTACCATGAGAGGAGGGGGCCATTTGCGATTGCTGCTCGATCTCCTGTGGGGGCAGCTTTAACTTTGCGGCCGAGGCGATCGCATTCGAGAGGTGCTCTTGTCGAAACTCCGCCCCAAAGTCAAACTGCTCGCCATAACGGGCCCGGTCTTGCTTGTGAGGGCTCGGCCGGGCGGCGCCGCCTTGATCCCAGATGCGGACGAATCTCGTTTTGTTTCCATCCAGGAAGTCGGGGTGGGCAAAGTCAAACCCCTGGACGTCGATGATCCCGATCAGCACGCCGGAGCCGTCTCGGTGCATCGCGGGGGAGCCAAACCGCCACCGCGACGAATCCGGGGCCTCGACGCTTTTATGAGAGATTTCAGGCGTCGGGGTCGCCAGGGGATCGCCGAGATCGATGTGCAATACGTGGCGGTGCCGGGCGATCTCCGGCAGCTCAACGAGTTGGACCGTGGCGGCGACGAGGTTCGCTCTATGTGCGCGGTTCTGAAGCACCTGGGGGAGGTCTTTGCCAACATCCTGCGTTTCGATGAAGACGTTCACGAGCACGCCCCCCGCCAGCTTCTGGAGTTCTGGCCGCTTCGGCGGCCGCAAGGCGTTCATAGTCTGCATGACCGGATCGTCCCCCCGAAGCACGGGGAACGCATAGGAGACCATGGATTTGTCGACGGCAACGGCCGCGGACTGCTCGGCTCGTGCCGCGTTTACCTCCGTAGAGCCGTTCGCGATCATGCGCAACTTGGGATGGATCTTGCGGCGCTCAGCGCCCAGCAGATTCGCCATGGTTCACTCCCCTCAGCGGAGTGTTAGGCGGCGTGCTCCGCGATCCGAGTCAAGCGCGGCTCGCTTCTCGTTGCTCAAGGGTGCAAGGTACTCGTCGATGGTCTGTGGTTTAGCTGACAAGGCTAGTGCTCCTTGAGAGATCAACGACTGGTTCTCGACCGACGTGTCCGCTGTCGGGCGCTCCGGTTGAACGGCTTGTTATGCCTCACTCTTGGACAACCCACTCGGGATTCCATGCCACTTCCCACAGATGCCCGTCAGGGTCTTGGAAGTAGCCAGCGTAACCGCCCCAGAAGGTGTCATGCGCTGGTTTTACCACGACTGCGCCTGCTCCCTTGGCTTGTTCCATTGCTTCATCGACTTCGACTTTCGAGGAAACGTTATGCCCAATGGTGAAATCGGTCGGGCTCGGGCTGCCAACGGAGATCCCTGTATCGTGGGCAATACTCTTTCTCGGCCAAAGCGCGAGCTTCAGCCCCATCTGTAGGTTGAAGAATGCAACTGCGCCGTACTCGAACTCTGCGCCGACAACGCCTTCGGTCTCTAAGCCGAGGCCATCACGGTAGAACCGGACCGCCCTCTCCAGGTCGTCAACGCCGAGAGTGATGAGTGTTATCCGAGGCTTCATGTGCGATACTCCGTGAGGCCTAGCGATCTGGGGCTGAGCAGCGAGGCGCAGAGCGCCTCGTCTGTCTCCAGCCGCACGTTATCCTGCACTGATGTTCATAGCCGGCCCGTCCTCCGCGCACTATGGATCACGGCAATGATGTGACCTGCCCTTCTGAACCTTCTGACGCACATAGATATGATACTGAATATCCTCCAGAGAAGCATCATCGGGCAGGTTTTCGAGCAGCTCGCGAACTTCGTCTTTGGCGGTCTTCATGAGTTCGCAGAGCACCTTTTGTGCCCGCCGCTACGATGGACGCTCCAACTTGGATAGCCGCTGGTCATGGCTCGCCAGCACGGTTTCAATCCGAGTGAGGGTGGCGGTCAGCCGGTCCAGCGCTAGTACGACTTCGGCGGTTTGGCCGGAAGCATCAACGATCGCCGCATACTCGCTGTTGGACGTCGGCGGCGCGTTG
>JBQTJG010000424.1:0-1907 GCA_052387355.1 Armatimonadota bacterium
CCGGCAGCCAGCGCAGCCGCACGGCCAGATACTGCATGAGGATCATCCCAAGCAGGAAGTTGGGAATCGACAGGGCCAGGATCGATGCAGCCATCACGCTCTGAGCGGCGAGCCCGTGAGGCCTCACGGCCGCGACGACGCCCCCGGGAACAGCGAGGACGACCGACAGCGCGAGGCTCGATGCCATGAGCGCGAGCGTGGGGGAGATTCGCGTGGCGAGCACGTCGGTGACCGGCTGGCGCAGGCTGAGCGACGTCCCCAGGTCACCTTGGAGTAGGCCGCGGAGAAACCGGCCGTACTGGATCCAGAGGGAACGGTCCAACCCAAGATCGTGTCGGATCGCCTCGACCTGCGCCTGCGTCGCGTTGGGCCCCGCGACGATCAGCGCCGGGTCGCCAGGCACCAGGCGGAACACCAGAAAGATCAGGGTAACGATGCCCAGCGTCTGCGGGACGAGCAGCATCAGGCGGCGCAGCGCGAACAGTCGCATGGGCCTGACGGCAGACGCAAGGGAGGAAGTCGAGCCCTCCCCCGCGTCCGGATCGTAATTAGGGTTTAGCGTGCCTGAGAATGGTGAAGATCACCGGCAGGACCTCGACGTTCTTGATTTCCTTCCGCTTCGCCACGATAACGTTCTCGGCATACAGCCAGACGTAGGGCGCATCGTTCCACACGATGCGGGCGGCCTGCGCCAGCAGCTCGTTGCGCCTCGTCTGGTCGACTGTGACATCCGCCTGGTTCAGCAGCTCGTCGACCCTGGGATTGACATACCAGGTGAAGTTCCACACCTTTGGCGGGCCTGTGCGCGCTGGATTGCTCTCGAACAGCGAGGTCAGATGGTAGCCGCCGTCCCCGTTCGACGGATTGAATCCGAACAAGACCATGTCCCACGTGAGGCGGTCGGGCGCGACGCGGAGGAAGTCCCAGAACGCTGCCGGTTCGACCCGGTTGATCGTCGCCCGCACGCCGATGACGCGTAGGAAGTTCTGGAACGCCTGCGTAACCTCGATGTCCTTGGGCAGCAGCCCGATCGGCGTGAGCAGGGTGATCTCGAACGCCTGCCCGTCCTTCCGCAGCACGCCGTCAGAGCCCGGGCGCCATCCGGCCTCAGCCAGCAGCGCCTTGGCCCGATCGACGTCGTAGGGGTACGTCCCCACAGGCGCGTATCCAGCAGTGAACGGCGACAGCGGCGAGTCAATCGGCGTTGCGAAGTCCTTGAAGATCGCCTTGATGACCGGGCCGCGGTTGACCGCGTGGTTGAACGCGTGGCGTACGCGGATGTCCTGGAAGTGGCGCCGGTTCAGGTTGAACGCGAAGCCGAATGTGCGAAGCGCCGGCCGCGTGATGACCTCGATACTCACATTACCCTGTAGTTGCGCAACGTTCTCGGGTGGAATCGCGTTGATGACATCGGCTTGTCCGGACAGCAGCAGCGCGATTCGCGTGGTTGGATCCGGCACGTGTCGCAGGACGATTCGGCTGTATGCTGGGCGGCCGCCCCAGTAGGTGTCGTTGCGGCGGAGCACCAGCTCGGTTCCGGTGTCGAGCCGCTCGACGATGTAGGGGCCGGCGCCCACGGGCGCCCGCGCAAACCCGTCGCCCAGACGCCGCACCGCCGCTGGGCTCACGACGCCGCCGGACCCGTGCGCCAGGGTCGAGAGCAGCGCACCGTAGGGCTTCTGGGTCGAGATGGCGATCGTGAAGTCGTCGATTTTGCGGACGCCAGAAATCGGATCCCACAGCGGCCGGTTGGACCTGTTGACCGCCGGGTCGCTCTGCCGCTGGATATGGAACACCGCGGCGTCGGCGTCAAACGGCGTCCCGTCGTGAAAGTTCACGCCGCGGCGAAGCCGGAACGTCCAGATCAGCCCATCCCGCGAGACCGACCACTCGGTGGCGAGCTGCGG
>JBQTJG010000425.1:0-2869 GCA_052387355.1 Armatimonadota bacterium
GGCCGCGGATCAAGGTCATGGTGTCCTCAGCATCGGCGGGGTTCTTGGTCCTGGCGAAGCGCTGGAGCTTCAGGAACATGGGGGTGAAATCTACGGCGGTGATCTTGGTGGTGACGCCGATCTTCTGAAGCTCGCCTGCAGGATCTCGGCGACCGTGGCCTGCACTGCGGCGCCCGCGGTGATGTTGAGGGTCAACTGGAGCTGACCGGGCCGAACGCCGGCCTCCTCCAGGAACTGCCGGGCCTTCACGAGATCCTGGCGGGTGATCAGGTTGGGCGGGACCCAGCCACTCACGTAGCGGCGGGGCACCGGGCCTTCCGGCGGGGAGATCTCCTCCGCTCTGGCCTTGAGCAGGGCGTCGTAGTCGACGGCGTAGGCCAGGGCTTTCCGCAACGCCTTGTTGGACAGCGGGCCGAGGCTCACGTTCATCCGCCAGTTCATCACACGGTCGCCGGGAACCTGGATCACCCGCAGTTGGGGGTTCTGTTTCATCCCGACCAGGCTCTGCGGTGGGATATTGTAGGCGATATCGACCTCCCCCCGGTCGATCAGCAGCGCTTGTGATGCCGCTTCCGGAACCTCAAGAAAGATCGCCCGAGAAAAGAAGGGCTTCGGCGCCCAGTACTGGTCAAACCGGCGCAGCACCATCCGATCCCGCGCCACGAACTCCTCCAGGATGTACGACCCCGTGCCCACGGCATTCGCGCGGAACCATGCCGGGTCGTTCACACGCTCCCGCAGTGCTTTGGCACTCGCAATCACCAGGCTCGTCAGGCGTGGCAGGAAGGGTGGCCCCCCTGCCAGCCGCAGGACGAACTGCACGGTCAGCGGGTCGACCACTCGGACCTCCCTGACGTCCGTGAGGAGGCCCGACGCCGTCGAGCGCCCGGTCGCCCGGTCGCGATCAAACGAGAGCTTTACGGCCTCTGCCGTCAAGTCGGTGCCGTCGTGGAACTTCACGTTCCTTCGTAGCTTGAACGTCCAGACCGCGCCGCCCTCTGCCGATGTCCAGGATTCCGCCAGGACCCCCCGGATCTCGAATGTATCGCGGTACGGATATACCAGCGGCTCATAGATGTTCTCGAGGTCCGCCTGCAATCGTCCGACTTGGTCGAACGGGTCTGCCACCCGCGGCAGCCCCCCGAAGGTCGCCACCCGTACAGTCGCCTCCTGGCTCGCGGCAGGCGGCACCAGGAGATCACCAACCCAGAGGAATACCGAAAGGATCGCCACAGTAACAACAAGGCCGATTCCTCTCATAGACCCCTCCTTTGCAGGGCGGTGGGCCCAGATGGTCACAGCAACGTTGGCCAGCACGTCCTCGTCTCCTCCGTCGGACATTCAGGGGAGGAGAAACCCCCCGCCGGCCGTCTCAGGGTATGATTAGGATGAAACTTGTTTCGGGACGCGGACTTCGGGCTCCTCTTAGATCGCTGCGGCCGGCAGTCACGGATGGTGGATCATGTCGCGAAAGCGGGTAGGGGTGCTCACGGGGTGGGGGTCGAGACGGCCTCCCCGTATCAAGATGCCGACTTCGAGGCGGTGGGACGCGCGCTGCGCAGCCGCGGCGCCGAGATCGTGGTGATCGACGGCATGGCCTACAGGAGTGCCCACAAGCAACTGGTGGCGACCGCGTCGGGACTCCCCACTATCCTGGCCGCGAGTGCAGTGGCCAAGGTCCTCGGCGAACTCGTCGTGTAGTCCGCGGGTGGGCGGAACCCGGTCCAGTGGGTCCGCCGCGCTCTTGGCACGCCGTTCCCGCCAGGGTTCAGCGACGAGACAGCGGGAACACGTGGGTCTCAGGGAACCACACCGGGTGCATGTAGTAGCCCTGGATGTTGTTCCGCAGGACCGCGATCTTCTTCTCCACGTAGAGCCAGAGATCCGGCTGATCGGTCACGATCATCTCGATCGCGCGCCTGTAGTGCTCGGTGGCGCGCTCGGGATCCCGGCGTTCCACGGTATAGCCCAGCTCCACCTGCTGCTGGGCGCGGTCGTTGCGGTAGCCGAACCAGTTCCGCAGGAGATAGTCGGGATCGTAGCTGGTGAAATAGGCCGCGGCGTGAGGGATGAAGGGCCCGCGGATCAGGGTCATCGTATCCTCCGCGTCGGCCGGGTTCTTGGTCCGCGCGAACCGCTGGAGCTTCTGGTCCATAGGTGCGAATTCGACGGCGCTGATGCGCGACCGGATACCGATCTTCTGCAGGCTGGCCTGCACCACCTCAGCGGCGGTCGCCTGAGTCCCCGTCCCCGCCGCAATGTTCAGTCGCACCTCGAGGTCCCCCGGGGCGACGCCCGCCTCGCCGAGGAGCTGCCTGGCCTTCTCCAGATCCTGCTTGGTGATGAGGTTCGGCGGCACCCAGCCACCCATGGACATCCTCGGGACAGGACCCTCCGGCGCCGAGAACTCCTCTAGCCGGGCCTTGAGCAGGGCCTCGTAGTCCATGGCATATGCCACGGCCTTTCGCAGGGCCAGCTTCGTGAACGGCCCGTAGCTCACGTTCATGCGGAAGTTCATGACGCGGTCGCCAGGAACTTGCAGGACGCGCAGCTGGGCGTGCCGCTTCATCTGGGCCAGGCTCTGGGGTGGCAGCTGGTATGCGATGTCCACCTCACCGCGCTCGATCAGGAGCGCCTGCGACGCGGGCTCGGGGACGTCCAGCAGGATCGCCCGGGCGAAGAACGGCTTCGGTCCCCAGTAGCCGTCGAAGCGGCGGAGTACCATCCGATCGCGGGGGACGAACTGTTCGAGCATGTAGGGTCCGCGCCCCACCGCGTTAGACCGGAACCACGCAGGGTCGTTGGCGTGCTCGCGGAGGGCCTTGGCGCTGCCGATCAGCTGGGTCGTGATTCGGGGGAGAAACGGCGC
>JBQTJG010000426.1:0-1799 GCA_052387355.1 Armatimonadota bacterium
GCCGGAGTACGCGCGGCTTTCCGAGATCGTCAGGGGGACGCGAGCGCTCATCGCTTCGGCCCTGCACTTTCTGAGAGCCGAGCCCTGAGCAAGCAAAGCGCTGAGCCGGCGCGGGTCCCAGACCTGGGCGCTATTCGAACAACTGCCTTCACAAAGTTAGGATGGCCGCGCAAGTACGCGACCGCCCACGTTGAGTCGAGAAGGTACTCCACAATTCCCCGCTACAATCGGATGCGTCGCTTCCGAATCCGCTTGCCGCGCGCCCGGTCCTTGAGAAATGCATCGACATCGACGTTTCCAGCCCAACTTCCAGCGGCGCGCATCGAAGCCTCCCGGTCAGCGGGTCCACCAAACTCAATAATGGTCACCGTTACCCGCTTTCCATCCTCCAACTCCACGGGCTCCAACAGTTCAAGTGCACCCTTTGTGAGCATCTCCTTTCGGAACCGGGCAGGCACAGTTTTCCCCAACATGACACCTCCTCCCCGACGACCGCTCCACGACCCACTCCGCCCGGACAACCCTTGCCGCCCGAGCGATCCGGCGGTTGATGGTCTCCTCGGGGACGTTGGCGAGCTCCTCTCGCACCGGGACGAAGAAATCATAGAACTCCTTGAACCACTCGTTGCCATCATCCGACACCTCGACTGTGACCTCCAGTTCCGCACCCTCCGTGAGGTCAACCGGTTCGAGGGGCTCGATCCGCCCTTCCTTCACCTTGGCTCGGAAATGCTTTCCCAAACATCAAACCTCCTTACCTGCGCCGCATGATACCGTACGTGGCATGATAGACCCTCCGATGCAGCCGCATCATACGCTTGCGCCGAGATGCGGTCAACTCGTGCCTTGACGGGCACATTGGACATAAGCTCTCTTGAGTGGGCGGGATCAGGCGCACGCGAACTGCACCACCCGGTGCAGCAGCTCGACAATGGCCAGCGACGAATCTCCCGTACCGTCCACACTTGGTGAGATGAAACCGCCGTCCATGCACCGCGCAGCGGCCACGGCATCGAGGAGGCGGTGCTCCATGACCCGGTCGTGCATCAGGGCAGGGTTTCCGAGAAGCATGCCGAGGCACGCGGCGATCCCGTAGGCGCCGAGATTCGACGTATTCGCCACCACGAGCACGTCTGCCGGCGTCGCACATGCGATCCCAGATCCGCAGTCACATTGACACACTCGGCCGTACGGCACGATCTCCTGGACCTGGTCGAACATGCTGCCCATGCCGATCTCATTGCCCCCATCGCCGACTCCCACCGTGGGAATCCTACGCGCAATCGCCGCCTCCGCGACGGCCTCGAGGTAGGCTTCGTGCATGATGGCGCCACCGACGGCATAGTGATGCCGCCCCTTCCGGTTGCCCGCGATGCGCTCCACCGAGACCACCGCTGAGGGAGCATGGCGCGAGACGAGCGCGTCTGCTTGCTCGCGCGACGACTCAGGTGTGGTAATCGGAAATGGGATGAGCAAGACCGCGTGCGCCTTCTTCACAGCATGCTCAGCGTCCCTGACTGGAAGAAGCCCCGCAGCCACGCAGGTGAGCTCGATGCTGGGCATAACCTGCTCTTCGCAGAGCACGACGGGCTTGGCCTCCAGACCGATATCCAGGGCCCTTGCGAGGCTCGCCACGCCCGGAGGGCCATCCGTCTCGCCAAACGGCAAACTGATCGGATCGTACACACCGGTGAGGATGAAGACCTGACTCTGCGGCCTCACGACCGTGTGTAGAAAACGGGCCGCGGCTAGTGGCATGGGTTCGTTGACCAGAGCTGCACCAGCCGCATGAAGACGGG
>JBQTJG010000427.1:0-2341 GCA_052387355.1 Armatimonadota bacterium
GAATCACAGCGAGGAGAGCCAGTCCTTGGTCAATCTCGCGCGCCGAGCATTCGAGGAGGCTGAAATGGTCGTTATCCACATATCGGCAAAGGCCAAGGACGGGACGGTTAGGAACTTCGAGCAGAGTCTTCGTGAGGTCGATCCCACTCATTCAGGGGGTCCGAAGTTCAAACACTTTAGAGCCACCATACTGGAATAGGAGGGCTCGGCCGTGCATCTGTCGTCGTCAGCCGCTGCCGTTGTGTCGTCGGCAACCCGCTAGAGGCCGTCCCAGTCTCCCACGAGCGGCACCCAGCCCAGGCCGGGCGGCCCATACGTAAACGTCAGATTGGCGGGACCAGGCGAATTCGAGTTCCGCAAGAAGAACGTGCCGGTTGCCCCATTGTAGACACCCACGGTGTCTGTACGATCGCCGTTCCAGTCACCAACAACTGGCGCAAACCCCGAAAGCGCCGGTCCATACGCGAAGGTAAGATCCGCAGGACCGGGTGAGTTGGCGTTCCTGAGGAAGAACGTGGCCGCCAAGGGATGATAGAGCCCCACCGTGTCCATCCCGTCGCCGTTCCAGTCGCCCACGATTGGGGTCCAGGTGGCGATCGCCGGTCCATAGTTAAACGTGATGTCGGCCGGACCGGCGCTGTTGCTGTTGCGCAGGAAGAACGTTCCGCTGCCGGGATTGTACAGGCCGATGGTGTCGATGCCGTCGCCGTTCCAATCGCCCACCACCGGGACCCAGCCGACACCGGGCGGACCATAGCCGAACGTGAGATCGGCCAACCCACCGCTGTTGGAGTTCCGCAGGAAAAAGGTGCTCGTCACCGGATCGTACAGGCCTGCGGTCTCTATGCGGTCGCCGTTCCAGTCGCCGATGAGTGGCACCCAGCCCGACGCGGCCGGGCCGTACGCGAAGGTGGTTGATGCAGGTCCGCCGTTGCTCGCGTTGCGCTCATAGAACGTCGAACTGGAGGGAGCGTAGAGCCCGATCGCTGCTGTCCAGGCCGGGACGGGGTATCGCCCGTGATGACCACCGTTGCCGCCGAACTGGCCCCATTCGATGCGGCCGTGCGGGCCGCTACCCAGGTCGTAGGCCCAGCATTTGTCGTAGAATCCCGAGAACCCGTTCCAGTAGGCACCACAGATGACGATCTCGTTCCGTCGATCTCGATCGATGTCCGCGATCGCGGGAACAGTCCCATGGCCGAGGTTCAGGGCCTTCGGGAATCGCGGGTGCGGCGTCCCGTTCGCATTGTACACGCGCACCTCGCCGAACTCGGAGGAGCCAGCCTGTTGCGTGACGATCGCGATCTCCATCTCCGGATCGCCGTCAACGTCACCGATCACAGGAGCCGAACTGCCTGCCCACCGCCCGGGCAGCGCGACAGGCCACCCCGGGTAGGCGGTGCCATTGCCCCGCAGCACGTTCAAGTAGTCCTCGGCCTGCACAATGATTTCAGGAGTTCGATCGCCATCCAAATCGGCCAGTGCCGGAGCCGCGCCGTAGCCCACGGTGCCCGCAAGCGCGATGGAGCGCTCAATTACTCCTGTAGTCGAAATGACCAAAACCGAGTAATGCTGCACGACCACTATCTCGAGTTGCCCGTCGCCATCGACGTCGCCAACCGCAGGGAACACGTCGACGGGGCCAGGAAAACTGACGGGAAAGCCCGCGACCGGCGAACCGTTGTGGTGGTACGCCAGCAGGTATACGATACCGTTCCCCGAGCCGGTGATCGTCAGGATCTCGAGATCACCGTCGCCGTCGAGGTCCGCGTAGGCGGGCGTGTGCCGTTCTTGCGATCCCAGAACAGCGTAGACGGGCCAGCCCTGCAAGATCGTCCCATCGAGGCGGTACCCGTGAAGCTGCCAGTCCTCCTCCTCGATGAAGAGCTCATCCGGAGGAGCACCGTCGACATCAGCGGTCGCCGGAGGCGTGTCGATATAGTTCGCCGCCACTCTGGGCCAGCCGGGTAGGACCGATCCGTTTGCGGCATAGGCGCTGATCAATCCCCCGTGGTTTCCAGCGACCACGACCCGCCGCGTTGGAAGGTCTTCGGCGAGCGCTGGATACGCTGCCCCTGCTGTACCGACCGGCCAGCCGCTGACCGGCGTGCCGTCGTGGTTCCACGCGTTCAGCGGTCCGAGGGCGACCGACGTGACTACGATCTCAAGCTGCGGGTCGCCATCCACATCTCCCACAAGCGTGTGCAGCGCTGGACCGCCGTGGTAGCCACCTGGGCCGTGCCACGCTTGTGTGGGGAACCCGGGTTCCAGAGCCGGAGCGGCGGGTGGCCGCGGCCGCGGAGGTACCGGCGGGGCCCCTGGCACGCGGCGGTAGTGGACG
>JBQTJG010000428.1:0-3427 GCA_052387355.1 Armatimonadota bacterium
TGATGCCGGCCTGTCCCTCGACCACCTGCCTGTTGTGGTCGAGCAGGGTCAGGTCCGCGTGGCGGTGGGCTAGCCCATGTGTCTGGCCATGCCTGGCAGGGTCATCGAGATCGTTGATCCCGGAACGCGTATCGGACGCGTCGAGGTCTTCGGGACGCCGCGCCTCGTCAACCTCGGCCTGCTCGACAGCGTGAGCCCAGGCGACTGGGTGCTCGTGCAGGTGGGATTCGCCGTCGAGAAGATCGACGAGGCCTCGGCTCAAGAGACGATGCGGTTGCTCGATGAGATCGGCCAGGTGTTTGAGCAGGAGTTGGCGCCGGTGGTTGCCGAGGAACCGGAACGATGAGCCGCGCCGACTCGGAAGGCTCGGAGCGATGAGTCGCGCCGGCGCGCTGCTGGCCACCCGGTTCAGCTTCATGCCCAACCGGCTCGGCTATTGCGGCCCCGAGGAAAACCGGGCCATGCTCGACTACCTGGTCGACGGTCACAGCGACCGCGGGCTGGAGCAGATTCTGTCTCGCTTTGCCGGCGCGTTTCCGTATTATTCGTTCATCGCGGCGGCGAACGGCATCCAGGACCCGTTCGATGTGCGCGTCATCGAGGCATACTGGATCGGGAATGAGCTGCTCGAGCACATCGAGCTCGCTGACCTGCACCGCCATCTGGAGGAACGATTCAGCCGGCGTTTCCCCGTCAAACTGCTCCAGTCGGTGTTGGGACAGGTGCCGGCCGGCGCGCGTCCGCATCACAACTTTCACGTGTTCAGCATGCCGATCCGGACCGGGCACATGGAGATCCCGCATAGTCTGGAGACGATCGACGAATGCCGCGTGAGTTGGGGCCGTGTGACCGCCGATCACGGCGACAGCCTCCTGGTGGAACGCCGGCCCCTCCAGAGAGATGGAGACTCGCTCGTGCTGGGTTCCCCTGCACCGCGCAGCGTGCTCCGGCGCTTCGACGGGAAGACCCTGCTGGCCGACGTCTCGCCCGGCGACGTCGTCGCGATCCACTGGGGCTGCGCCTGCTATCCGCTGGCCCCGCGGCAACTGCAGTACCTGTCCCGGTACACCCGTCACCACTTGATGTTGACGAACCACCAGCGGCGGGGAGCCGTGCTTCTTGAGCGATGAGGTCCGGCCCCGTTCCGGTCCTGGCGGTGCTCCTGGCAGCGACCCTCTTCGCGGTTGCGCCCGCAGCAGATCCTGCCGCGGGCCAGGCCCCCGAGGGCCGGACGGCGCTGCTGCGCCTGACCTGGTGGACCGACGCCGGCTTTCCGACCCCGTTCGCCTTTTCCACGCTCGGCCCCGCGGGCATCGCCCGGCTCTCATTCATCTATGACACCCTGGTCTGGAAAGACGAACGCGGGCTGATCCCCTGGCTGGCCGGCTCGTGGCGGACCAGCCCGGACGGCACCGCGTACGTGTTCACCCTGCATCCAGCCGCGCGCTGGCACGACGGCCAGCCGCTGACCGCGCGCGATGTGAAGTTCTCGTTCGATTACTACCGCACGCATCCGTTCAGATGGGTGGACACCTCGATCGTCACGTCGGTTGACGTGCGTGATCGGCGCACCGCCGTCGTTCGCCTCGCGCGGCCGTACGCACCGTTCTTGGAGAACGTCGCCGGGGTGGTGCCCATCATTCCCGAGCACGTCTGGCGAGGCATCGAGCACCCCGAACGGGAACACGACCTGCGCGTCGCCGTGGGATCCGGGCCATACAGGCTGATCGACTACCGGTCGGATACGGGGCTGTATCGCTTTCTGGCCTTTGATGGTTACTTCAAGGGACGACCGCGGATCGACGAGATTCACTACACGGTCACGCCCGCCGAGCGGCAGGTCCTGGCGATTCAGAACGGCCAGGTCGACAACGCCATGGCCATCACGTATGACGTCGCGCGCATGTTCGCCGGCCATCCCTACCTTCGCGTCCTGGAAACCGAGCCGCTCTCGATCGTACGGCTCCTCTTCCATCTCGAGCGGGCGCCGACGAGCGCGCGACCCTTCCGCCAGGCCGTCGCGCACGCCCTCGACAGGAAGCGCATCGCCGAAACGATCACGCGGGGTCCGGCGCCCGTGGGCAGCGCTGGGGTGATCCCGCCGACCGATCCGTGGTACAACGAGCGAGTCCGGCAATATCCGTACGATCCTATGCGCGGACGCGCGTTGCTGCGCGAGCTTGGTTACAGCGATCGCAATGGTGATGGCTGGCTCGAGGGACGCGATGGTGAACGGCTGCAGGTCGAACTCGTGGCGACACCGATCCGTGACGTCGAACTCATCCAACAAATGCTGAAAGACGTCGGGATCGACGTGCGCATCCGGACGGTCGATCCCGCCACCCGCGGGCAGCTTGGCAGCGAAGGGCGCTTCCAAATGCTGCTGACTGTCCACACGGGCAGCGGCGGAGATCCCGACTATCTCAGAACATGGTTTACCGGTGCAGAGGCGAATCAGTTCGCCGGCGGCAGCCGGATGCGATCCTCTGCCTACGGGCGTCTGGCCTTTCTTCAAATGCGGACCCTCGATCCCGCGCAGCGCCGACGCGCTATCGATCAGATGCAGACCATGCTGAGCGAGGAATTGCCGACGTTGCCACTGTACAATCGCCGCTTCTTCTGGATCTACGACAGCCGCAAGTTCGCCCCCATGGTGACGCGCGGCGGGCTGATGAACGGCCTTCCGCTCGTGGAGAACAAGCTGGCGTTTCTCGCCCGCTGACGGCCAATGGCTGCTACCGTCAGGGGGCACCTCGCGCGCTTTGTGCTCCTACTGGCCGCTATGGTGCTGGTCAACTTTCTCTTGCCGCGCCTGCTTCCGGGAAGCCCGCTGAGCAGCGGTGCAGGGGAGAGCACCGTTGCGTTCCTCCCGGCCCGCACGCTTTCCGAGATCCGGCAGGCCTACGGCCTTGACCGGCCGCTGGCCGAGCAGTTCGTGATCTATCTGACGGGCCTCAGCCGGGGGGATCTCGGGCGATCTCTCGCGACGCACCGGAGGGTCGTGGAGATGGTCGGCGAGCGGCTCCCATGGACACTCTTGCTGGTCGGGTGCGCCGTCTTGCTCTCGGCCATCGTGGGAGCGGCCCTCGGGACTGCGGCGGCATGGCGGCCGGGCGGTCTCAGTGCTCGTCTGGCAGGTGCGATGGTCATCGGGCTGGGCGCGCTGCCCGAATTCCTGGTGGCGATGGGTCTGATCGTCGTGCTGGGAGTCGGGCTACGACTCTTTCCAATCGGTGGAGCATCGACACCATTTCTCGCCGCATCCGGTCCAGGCGGATGGCTCACCGCGGCATGGGATCTCCTCTGGCATGCGGCGCTGCCGGGCGCAACGCTCGTCATCGGGCTCGTTCCGGCCTTCTTCCTTCTTTCGAGAAACGCGCTAGCCGGCGTACTGGGCGAGCCGTTTCTCTTGACGGCGCGAGGCAAA
>JBQTJG010000429.1:0-10820 GCA_052387355.1 Armatimonadota bacterium
CTTGTCGAGCGGGTGTTCGGCACGGGTTTGTTCGCTCGGGCAACCGGGCAGCGAGGTGGCCGGCGACGCTCAAAGGCAAAGGCGGCGGCGGCAAAGGCCAACGGTGCCAAGGGCGGACGGCCACGCAAGCGGCTATCTGCATAACGCTCTGTTGGCATCTAACGCTCCGTTCACCGCAACCAATCCCAAGCTCGGTCTGCATGAGGGCACGAGAGAACGCTGGGTCGTTCTCGTTGTGTCGCCCGGACGCGGTTTTCGCACCCGAACCTCTGACCGAAGCTCCACAGACAGCGCGTACCGTCCGCCGGTAGTGGAACAGCTCAAGCCGGGTACCTATGAGGTCGTCTGCACCATCCCGGGCCATCAGGACGCGGGCATGAAAGTTCGGCTCGAGGTGAGTTCCTGATCCATCCACCGGGTCTTGACACCCCGAGTGAGTTGGGGACCACGAGAGTTCCCAGGCTCTCTGACACCTGGCGCGACAGGACGCAAGGAGGAGCGAAAATGCGCTTGCGATGTCTAGCCGTCGGTGCGGCGACGCTCGCGACCGTCTTTGCGGTGAATGCGATCTTCTATGCCGTCACCACGCCGGCCCAGCAGATGCCGGGAATGAGCGGGCAGCCCAGGTTGCCGAACCCCACGCCTCCCGTCAAGGGGCTCTACCAGGGGAAAGAGATCCTGTTCATTCACACCGAAGCGTCGGATTCGCAAGTCGCACGGATGCTCACCAATATGATGGGCCCCAAGGTCCTGACGGTCCCCGGCCTGGCAAGAGTCCCCAGGGGCCTTCTGGCAGACGTCTACGTCTTCACGAACGGCGTGAAAGGTGGGGGCCCATTTGGTTTCCAACCCGACGTGTTCGACAGCGTGCCCGGCACCGGTCAGTACACCCCGCTGCGCGCGGTCACTCTTGTGACCTGGAAGGCCGGAGCCATGCCCAGGGTCCTGGGGTCCGTCGAGGAGATCCGAGCGGCGGCCCGCACGGGCGCAGTCACCCTCAGACAATCAAGGGTCGTCGTCAACATGCCAATCGTCGCATGGCCTGGAGGCCGGAGGTAGATACAGAGACCATGCGGTTCAGCGTTGTGCTCCCACGGTTTGGTACTATGCTGAGGGAAGGTTCGTATGAGTGACGGCATTTCTGACGGGCCAGGGATTCGGATTCCGCCCCCGCTGATCTACCTGGCGGCGTTCCTCATCAGCGTGGCGTTGAACAGCATACGCCCATTGGCGATGTTACCGGGAGAGTATCGCTACGTCGTGGGCTTGGTTGTCATCGCGGGGAGTCTCATCATCATGCCGTCGGTCATCATGCGCTTCCGGAGGGCGGGAACACCGCTCGACGTCCGCAAGCCCGCCTCGGCATTGATTACCGGTGGTCCCTATCGCTTCTCGCGGAACCCGTCGTATGTGGCGTTGTATCGCCCCTGCGCCCGGACCAACTGTTGCTGCTCCCGCCATCGCTGCGGGACTGGCTGCCTGAAGGGCACCTCGCGTATTTTCTCAGTGACCTCGTGGACAGCTTCGACCTGAGCGCGATCGAGACTCCCTCCGAAGACGAGTTGCGCGGCGGCCATCTGTAAGCTCTTTCACGCAAAGGCACGAGTGGGACGATCAGTCGTGCGACATCTGGCCGCGTGCGTCGCCCCGGCACCGTGTCTTGCATGACTGGCGGTACTGTAATACACTGACCATATGAAAACCTTAACTGTACGACTGCCCGAGCCCCTCGTAGCCGAGATCGAGGCGGAATCTCGCGGGCGCAGATGTTCGAAGTCCGACATCGTTCGCGAGCGCTTGCAGCGGGCCGCTCGACGCACACGGCGGCAGCTCGCGCCGCTTGGGGCCATTGCCGATATCATCGGCTCGGTGGACGGCTTGCCAGCCGACCTGAGCGCACGAAAGAAGCGATACTTGAAAGCCACCGGCTATGGCCAAAAACGTGCTCGTTGACGCGGGCTTCTTAGTGGCTCTGCTTAGCCGCCGCGACTCTCACCATCAGTGGACGGTGAAGCAAGGGCCTGGCTACGCTCCACCCTGGCTCACCTGCGAAGCCGTCCTGTCTGAGGCATTCCACCTTCTCGGCGCGCGTGGGGCTCCTGGACTCAGCGCGCTGCTTCGCCGCCGGGCTCTGATTGCCGCTTTCGACCTGGACAACGACGTGGAGTCCGTGCTCAAGCTCTTGCAGAAATACGCAGACGTGCCCATGAGCCTCGCCGACGCCTGCCTTGTGCGCATGACCGAGACGCTTCCTGACCCCGTCATTCTCACCACCGATTCCGATTTCCGCATCTATCGCCGACATAGCCGGCAGATGGTTCCCTGCATGATGCCATCTTGATTACTCGCCACCCGACAAAGTCTTGTCCCCCGTCACGTTCGTACAGGAGGCAACAGAGGAAACGACGACTATGCGAATTTGATCGTCGTCGACGTTGACGTCCTTGTCTACGCCATCGGGCCGACATCGCTGGACACAGCGAGACGAGGACTGGCTGGCAGGGAATCTCAATTATGTTGCGTCCGGAGTGGTCGGCGCTGCTGATGTCACTTCAAGCAGGCGCCACAACTCGTCCCGGTCGGGCGGCAGCAACGGGAAGGTCTGACCCCCTCTGACCACGAGCCGCTCACCGTCAGTCAGGCCTCCAATCACGGCTGATGCGATCCCTGCGCGGCTCAGCTCGTTCTGTAGGGGTCCGGGATCCGCGACGGCGATCAGCATGGCGCCGCTGCTGATCAATGCCAAAGGATCGGCACCCAGCGCCGCGCAGATCGCGTGGGTTTCCGGTGCCACCGGTACGGCATCGGCGTCGAGCCGAACCCCACACCCAGAGGCCTCGGCGAGTTCCCAGACCCCGGTCAAGACCCCACCCTCTGTCACGTCGTGCATGGCTGTGGCTCCATGGCGGGCAGCAATCCTGCCTTCAGGCACGACACTAATCTGGTCGATGAACCTCCGCGCTCGCTCGAGCGTCGCGTCATCCACCGTGGGGCGCAGCCGGTCGGCCATATCGGCGGCCAGGATGGCCGTGCCCTCGATGCCCGCGCCCTTTGTGAGGATGAGGGCATGGCCCGGGCGGCCGCCGGCGGCTGAGACGTAGCCGTGGCGCGGCGCCCGGCCGATCGCGGCGACGACGACGAGCGAGCGTTCGATGCCCGGCGTGACCTCAGTGTGGCCGCCGATGATCTCGACCCCGACGTCCCGCGCCGCCACCCCGGCCTCGTGCATGATCCGGTCCAGGTCGGCTTCGGCCGAGGACTCCGCGAGCAGCAGCGTCAGCAGCAGGCCGACCGGTTCGGCGCCCGTCGTTGCCAGATCATTGCAGGCCACATGCACCGCGAGCCGGCCCAGGTGCTCGCCGGCGCCGGTAATAGGATCGCAGGTCGTCACACACACCCACGGCCCGAAGTCCAACACCGCGCAGTCCTGCCCGACCGTTGCATGCACGAGCACATCGGGACGGCGCCCCAGATGCGGGAAGATGCGGTCCCGCAGGTCGGCGGGCGTGACCTTGCCTGGCCTCATGACCGGATCGCAGGATTTGAGACGATCGCCATCATCTCAACTCGCCCCGTCGCTGTCACGCAGCCGGCGGACGGCAGTGGTCACGCTGTCGATCACATATTCCACGTCGCTGTCGGTCATCCGGCCGTACAACGGCAGCATGATGATCCGGGAGTACGCTTGCTCGGTGACCGGGCACAGGCCGCGCGCGTACCCGCGTTTCTGGTACAGCGTGAACCAGTAGGCCGGCGGATACCCTGTGATGGTCTGCACGCCAAACTCGCGAAACAGCGTGCGCATCAGGTCGTCGCGCGTGAAGCCGGCCTGGGTTTCATCGACCAGCGCGGCGTAGAGGTAGTAGGTGTGCTCACAGTTCGGGTCTTCGTAGGGCGGGACGATGCCGGGCAGACTCGCAAGGCCCTCCGTATACCGCCGGGCGATGGCGCGGCGCTTTGCATTCATCGCCGGGACCTTGCGAAGCTGCACCCGGCCGACGGCCGCCTGCGCCTCGCTCATCCGGTAGTTGCTCGGGATGTATGGACCGAGGACGTCCACGTCGTACGGCAGCGGCAGCCAGTAATCCTGAGGATCGGGATGCTCGATGCCGTAGTCCATGCCGATCCCGCGCAACAGAGGGACTTTCGCGGCCCACTCCGCGTGGCTCGTCGTGAGCATGCCGCCCTCGCCTAAGGTCGTGATGTTCTTTCTCGAGTGAAAGCTGAAGGCCGCGGCATCGCTGAGTGAGCCCGATGGCCGCCCTTTGTAGGTCGCGCCGACGACGTGCGCCGCGTCCTCAATGACTCGCAGCCCATGTTGCCGGGCGATCGCGTTGATCGCGTCCATATCGCAGCATTGACCAAAGAGGTGCACGATGAAAATCGCGCGCGTGCGCGGGTTGATACGTTCGGCGACGGCGGCCGGGTCAATGTTGAATGTGCGGGGATCGATGTCGGCGAACACCGGGGTCGCACCGCAGCTCAGGATCGCCGTGCTCGTCGACACGAACGTCAGCGGGGTCGTAACGACCTCGTCCCCCGGCTGTAGGCCGCAGAGTTGTCCGGCCAGCATCAGCGCCACGGAGCAATTCGAGATCGTGAACGCGTACGTCACCCCGCAGGACCGGGCGAACTCCTCTTGGAACGCGCGGTTCTGAGGGCCCTCGGTCTGCTGCTCCTGTTGAAGCACCTCGGCGAGCGCCTGAAGCTCCTCCACGCCGAAGTCACCCCCGAAAGACTGGTGCCGGACCTTGACTTCGACGTTTTCAGACCATCGCGATCGGGCCGGCTTCTTCACCTGCGCCATGTGTGTGACCTCCTGGCTTGCTTCCTTTGCTCTCGCCTGCGCGCTCCGCTGCGCCATGGCGCAGCATCTCCCAAATTTCCGCCGCGGTCAGTGGGAGGGCTCGCACCGCGAGGCCCTCCGCCGCCAACGCGTCCTCGACGGCAGCGGCCAGCGCAGCGTACGCCGCCATGCAGCCGCTCTCTCCGGCGCCCTTCAATCCAAGCGGGTTGAGCGGCGACGGCGTCTCGAGGCGCACGATGTCGATTGGCGGCACCTGTCCGGCGCGCGGCATCGCGTAATCAGCCAGCGTGGTGACCAGCGGCTGACCGAACTCGTCATACACCAGGCGCTCGTACAGGCTGCCGCCGATACCCTGGACGACTCCTCCGAGGATCTGGCGGCGCACCGCCTCTTCGTCCAGCACTGTGCCGGAGTCGTGGACGATCAGGTAGCGCAGGATGTGCACGATCCCGGTGTCGGCGTCGACCTCTACCGCCACCAGATGAGCCCCTGTGGACCACGCGGGGCTCGTCGGGGCAAAGCCGGCCGTCACCTCCAGCCGCCTGGTGATCCCGGCGCCATCCGGCGCCATGCGGCGGATCAGCTCACCGTACGCGATGCCGTTTGCATCCCCCCGCAGCGCAGCGCGCCCGTCCCTGAGCTCTACCTCATCGGGCGCGCCATCCAGCGCTTGTGCGGCCAACGTCCGCAGCCGCGCGCCCATATCGCGGGCGGCGAGCGCAGTCGCGTTCCCCACCAATGTCGCGACACGGCTGCCGTGCGCGCCGTAACTATCGGCTACCGTCGACGTATCCCCGGCAGCGACATGCACCCAGGCGGGAGGAATGGACAATTCGCGGCCGACGATGCGGCCGAGGACCGGCGCCAGGCCCTGGCCTTGCGACGGCGGACCGGCCACCATGGCCACGCGGCCGGTCGCGTCCATCTGCAGCGTCACGGACTCGTGACCGTGCGCCGCGGTCTCCTCGACATAGAGCGCCAGCCCGATGCCCAGCCGCACACTGTCATCCGCGGCGCGCCGCCGCTGCTGCTCAGCCCGCCACGCAGGGTAGTCAAACGCATCCAGCGCCGTTTGGAGGACGCGCGGATAGTCGCCACTATCGTACTGCACTGCCGTGCCGTCGGGTTGGCGCAGGCCGGTATCCCAGGGCATGACCTCCGGCGGGATGAGATTGCGTCGGCGGACCTCAGCCGGATCGAGACGCAGCGCGCGCGCCAGATGGTCCATCACTCGCTCGATCACATACGCGCCCTGCGGCCGTCCTGCGCCCCGGTATGCGCCGGTCGGCACCCGGTGCGTATAGGCGGATTCCAGGTTTACGTCGAGGTTCGGCAGGCGATACGGACCGATCATATGATCCGTGGTGTGAATCCCGATCAGGTGCCCCGCCATCGCGTAGGCGCCCACGTCCAGCCAGAACAGGTCGCGCAGGCCGAGCAGCTCACCCTCGCGCGTCGCCGCGACCTCCAGGTGATGGACCTGATCACGGTCCTGCTGGCAGGCGATGAAGTGCTCGCTGCGCTCCTCGATCCACTTGACCGGCCGGCCGGTGCGCACAGCCATCGCGGCCACCACGACGTACTCGCGCGGCGCGCCGCCCTTCACGCCAAACGCGCCGCCCACGTCGGGCGCCAGTACGCGGACCCGCTCCTCGGGCATGGCCAGCATGACTGCAATCGTCCGTTGCAGGTAGTGCGGGTTCTGCGTGGACGCCCAGACGGTCAGGAATCCGAGCGCGGGATCGTACAGCGCTACGCAGCCTCTGGGTTCGATTGGAACCGCGGTGCCGCGATTGATCGAGAGTCGCACCGAGAGCGTCACGGACGCCGCTCTGAACGCGCCGTCCGGATCGCCGATCCGCCAGCGGTAGGCGCCGGCGATATTGCCCTCGCTGCCGTCGTGCACACGCGGCGCGCCGTCGGCACGAGACGCCTGCAGTGAGGCGACGGCCGGCAGCACCTCGTAATCCACCTCCACGAGCCCGGCCGCATCGCGCGCGCCGTAGCGGCTATCGGCCACCACGACGGCCACAGGCTCGCCCACGAAGCGGGCGACGCCGGCAGCGAGGGGATGCGGCATCTTTGGGTTGCGCAGACCCGGGTGATGGAAGCGCATCGGCAGCGGCGCGTTGGCCGCGCCGAGATCCTCGGCAGCGCAGATCGCCACGACGCCCGGGACAGCCCGCGCCGCGACGGGATCAATGGCGCGCACCCGCGCATGCGCATGCGGACTGCGCACGAACGCCGTGTACAGCATCTCCGGCAACTGCAGGTCGTCCACGTATACGCCGTCGCCAGTAAGCAGGCGGCGGCCGTCTTCCATCGACACGCGCTAGATCCTCCCGATAATTTCCGGTAGAGCGTCGAACCCTTCGGCCACCGCGTCGGGCTGCACCGAGGTGTGGGCCCGGTAGTCCCTGGCCGACGCCTCGGGGATCCACACGGCGCGCAGCCCGGCCAGCCGGGCGCCCATCACATCTTTGATATAGTCGTTCCCGACGTACACGGTTTCGGCCGCATCCAGCCGCATGGCTGCCAGCGCCGCGTCGAAGATCTCGCGCCGCGGCTTCCGGACGCCGACGTCCGCGGAGACCGTTACCTGTGCGAAGTGCGCTGCGAGCCCATGATCCGCCAGAGCCCAAGAGATGAAGGGCGCGTAGGCCGCGTTGGAGACGATGCCCATCCGGTAGCCGGCGCGCGCAAGGGTATTGAGCGTTTCCGGGACACGTCTCTTCACTTTAACGCCGGGCACGTAGGCGCGGAAGAGGGTGTCGATGGCTTCATCCAGCGCCCCGTTGGGTACCTCCGCCTCCCGGCCCAGGACTCGCAAGATGATCCGCCCGATGTCACGCGCCGCGTACTCCACGGCGGCGCCGCTGCTGATTGCCCGGATGTGCGTGTACGCGTCCTCTATCTTGCGCCGGTCCTCCGCCGGCGGCTCGCCGGGCCATAACCCCAGGCGTTGCGGGATCTCCAGTGCGATGCCGCCCGTCTCCATGGCCATCCACTGGTCGGCTGAGATGAGCGTCTCGTGGAAGTCGAACAGCACGCCGCGGATGACCGGCACTAGCGCGCCTCCACTCGCATCACCATCGCCGCTTTATCGAACGGTCGCCATCCCCAGTTCACGCAACCGCCGCCAGACGCGTTCGGGCGACAGCGGCAGATCGCGCATCTCGATGCCGAGGTCGGCCAGCGCGTTCACGATCGCAGCCGGCACGGCCGCCTGCGCACCCTCGCCGACGCCCTTCGCGCCGTACGGGCCGGGGCCGTCGGCGTTCTCCACGATGATCGAATGGTACTCGTCGGGAAGATCGGCCATGGTCGGCACGTGATACTCAAGTAGCGTCCCGTTCACGAGCTGCCCGTCCTCGAACAGCATCTCCTCGAGGATCGCATTCCCGAGCCCCTGGAGGCAGGCGCCCTCGTCCTGCGCCTCCACGAGCACCGGATTGATCGCCTTGCCGACGTCGGCCACGCTCGCCAGGCGGCGGACCCGAAGCCGGCCCGTGCGCGGATCGACTTCCACCTCGGCGCCGCCGACACACACTTCCCAGAAGACCGGGCCCTCCGCAAAAGAGCCGGTCCCGCGCTGCGGCCGCACTTCACCACGGCCGATCAATTCGCCGCCGACCATTCCGAAGTGCCGCTTGATCAGGTCAGGATACGACAGCGATTCGGTCTCGTGCCAGACTGCGCCCTCGCGGACTACGAGTGCAGTCCGCGGCAGCCCCCACGTCGAGGCGGCGATATCGATCAACTGGTCGCGCACGTTGGCGGAGGCGTCCTGCACCGCTTTGCCCGAGAGGGTGGTCGATCGACTCGCGCCCGTGGACCGATCGTACGGTGTGAACTGCGTGTCCGGTCCCATTACGCGGATGCGTTCAGGCTCCAGCGCGAGTTCCTCGGCCGCGATCTGTGCGAACACCGTACGCGACCCCTGACCCAGTTCCGTTGTGCTCACCAGCACCACGACGGTGCCGTCGGCCTGGAGGCGAATAGCCGCGGTGGACACCGGGTTGGCGCCGGCGGCCAGCAGACCGACGGCCAGGCCCCGACCGACGAGCGGCGGCTTCGGATTCCCCCACCCGATCGCCGCAGCCACCTTCGACACATCTCCAATCAGGTCGGCGTCGAGCGGCTTACCGCCAGGCCGCACGTCTTCACCCGGCCGCAGAAGATTCCGCGTCCTGAATTCTAGTGGATCGACGCCAGTCTTGCGCGCCAGCGCATCGATCTGCGACTCGCCGATCCACGACAGGTGTGCGGCGCCGAACGCGCGGTACGATCCCGCCGGCGGCATGTTCGTGTATACGGCCGACGCGTCCACGCCGACCGCCTGCCAGCGGTACGGGCCTGGCGCCGCATCGCCGGCGGTCGCCGCGACCCGAGGGCCATTGTCGGCGTAGGCGCCGGTGTCGAGCCAGATCCGGCACTGACGCGCCACCACCAGGCCGTCGCGCGTAGCCGCGGTGCGCATCCAGGCCTTCATGTTGTGCCGGCGGGTCGTCACCATCGCCTCGTCCACGCGGTTGGCGATGCGCACCGGCCGGCCGGCCTTGCGGGCGAGCGCGGCGGTGACCGGTTCCATCTTGGTGTAGGACTTGCTGCCGAACCCGCCGCCGATGTAGGGCACGATGATCCGCACCGACGGCAGCGGCACGCCGAACAGGTCGGCTAATTCGGCGCGCACCAGATAGGGATGCTGGCAGCAGGCCCACACGGTCAGCCCGTCGGCGTCCCACTGCGCGATCACCGTATGCGGCTCCATCGCATATTGGTAGACTGCGGGGAAAGCGTACTCGCCCTCGACGACCACGTCGGCGTCCGCGAACGCCTGATCGACGTCGCCCCGCCTGGACCGGTAGTGATAGCAGATGTTGCCTTCTTCCCTGCGGAGTTCTCCGAGTCCGTGAAAGAGACCCGGCCGCAGCGGACCTTCGTGGAGCCGCGGCGCGCCGGCCGCCAGCGCGGCATCCAGCGTGGTGACCGCCGCCAGTTCCTCGTAGTCTATGCGAATGCTGTGCAGCGCCTCCTCGGCCGTCGCCTCGTCTTCGGCCGCGACTGCGGCCACGGGCTCGCCGGCGAACCGCACGCGGTCGATCGCCACAATGGGCCGGTCTTTGATCGCGTGCCCGTAATAGGCGTCCAATCCAGCGAGGTCATGACCGGTGAGCACTGCCCTGACGCCCGGCAGGCGCTTGGCCGCGCTGGTGTCGACGCGAGCGATGCGGGCGTGGGGGAGCGGGCTGCGCAGGACCTTGCCGTGCAGCATCCTGGCGATGACCAGGTCACCGGTGAAGCGCGCGGCGCCGGTGGCTTTTTCCGGAGCATCCACACGGCGGACCGACGTCCCGACCACGTGGGGCCGTTCCGTCATCGTGGCTCCTCCGCGTTGGCCTGACCGACCCTCGCCAGAGCGCCGGGGCCCATCCGCCGGCCGGCAGCGACCACGGCCTCGATGATCTTCCAGTAGCCCGTGCAGCGGCACAGCGTCCCTTTCATATACGCCTTCACCTCGTCTGCCGTCGGAGTGGGCACCTCGCGCAGCAGCGTGAGCGCCGTGAGGATCATCCCCGGGGTGCAGAACCCGCACTGTACCGCCGCGTGCTCAACAAATGCTTCCTGCAGCGGGTGCAGCGGCCCGCCGGCTGCCAGCCCCTCGATGGTCAGCACCTCGCGGCCGTGCATCTCATAGGCGAGCGTGCAGCACGCGCTGACGGCCTGGCCGTCAAGCAGGACCGTGCAGGCGCCGCACACCTGCGCGTCGCACGAACGTTTCGCGCCGGTCAGACCCAGCCGATCGCGGATGAAGTCGAGCAGCATCGTGCGCGGCTCGATCCACGCCTCCACCGGCTGCCCGTTCACCGTGAGCGCGATGCGCCGCGGCGCCGGTCCGTCCCCTCCGGTTTCGATCACTGCTGGTGCGCGCCGGCGACCCCGGCTGCGTCGCGTCGCGCCGGCGCGGCCCGCACGGTGAGGATGTGCCGCTTGTGGTCGATCGACCCGTGGA
>JBQTJG010000430.1:0-7499 GCA_052387355.1 Armatimonadota bacterium
ACATGGGATGCCCGCCATGGGGATGTTCGAGCTCGCCCCGCTCGGCGTTCCGATCGCGCTCGCAGGACTGGCATACATGTGGCTGCTGGGACGACGGCTGATTCCTGAGCGCGTCCGGCCCGGAGAGCTGGGCGAGCAATTCGGTCTCCGGCCGTACCTCACAGAAGTCCTGCTCCTTCCAGAGTCCAAGTTGATCGGCAAGACGCTGGCCGAAGCCGGCTTCGGCCTGGAGATGGATCTGACGGTGCTGCGCGTGCTGCGCAACGGGAAGTACCTTGCAGCGCGCGGGGCCACCCGCCTCCAGGAGGGCGACGTGCTCCTGGTCGAAGGGCAGCGGGAACAGATCCTCAAGGTCAAGGAGACCTCGGGCATTGAGATCGAAGCCGACGTGGAACACGCGCTCCCGGGCCTGGAGTCGGACGAGGTGCGGCTGGTCGAGGTGATTCTGATGCCTCGCGCCCCGCTGATCGGTCGCACGCTCAAGAACACCAGGTTTCGAGAGCGCTACAATCTTCAAGTGTTGGCTATCAACCGGCATGAGGAGACGCTCCACCGCAAGCTCAGCGACGTACGGCTGCGGATGGGCGACGTCCTGCTCGTCCAGGGGCATCCTGACCACATCGGGACGCTCGACGGACAGAGTATTCGCATCCTGGGACCTGTCGAGAACGGCTCGACGAAGGCGCCCCGGGCTCCCATGGCCATCCTCATCTTCGCAGGAGTGCTGGCAGCCGCCACGTTCAACCTGTTCCCGCTTGCCACTGCGGTCCTGCTGGGAGCGGTCCTGGTGTTCGTCACCAGATGCCTGACGCCCGAAGAAGCCTACCGCGACGTGGAGTGGAAGGTCGTCATTATCATCGGCAGCATGCTCGCCCTGGGGTCTGCTATGGACCACTCCGGCACGGCGCAGTATCTGGCCTCCTCGATCATCAGTCTGCTCGAAGGCGCCCATCCCCTGTGGCTCCTGACCGTGTTCTTCGTCCTGACCGTGCTCCTGACGCAGCCGATGTCGAATCAAGCCGCAGCGATCGTGGTCCTGCCTATCGCCTTTCAGGTCGCCCAGCAACTCGACCTGAATGCGCGCACCTTTGCGATCATGATCGCGGCTGCCGCCAGTTGCTCGTACCTCACGCCCCTCGAGCCCTCCTGTCTGATGGTCTATGGTCCGGGAAGATACCGATTCCTGGACTTCGTCAAGGTGGGCGCGCTGTTGACGATCCTGATCTATGTTATAGCGATCGTCCTGGTCCCTCGCATCTGGCCCCTCTAAGCTGGCCCTTAATATGGCGCGGTCATGATTGGCTCCCTCGCCAGCGGGGTAAATATGGCGTGGAGGAGCCGACATCCGCGGATGCCGGATCCAACGGATCGGCACCTACTTCGCAGACAGGAAGGAGACGCGAGTCATGACCACCGACAACAAAGGAATGACCGAGGTGGCGACGACGAACGAGCTCCACAAGTTGAGCGACCTGGACATGACCGTGGCCGATCGTTCCCAGGACATCCGGGGGCGAAAGGTTGTCGATTCGTCAGGAGAGGAGATCGGCGAAGTCGAGGACCTGTTCGTGGATGATCGCGAGAGGAAGGTGCGCTTCCTCCAGGTGGCCTCGGGAGGTTTCCTCGGCATCGGCGAGACCAAGTTCATGATCCCGGTCGATGCCATCAAGAGGATCGACGAAGGCACAGTGCACATCGACCAGACGCGCGAGCGCCTCGCCAAGGCGCCGAAGTACGCTCCTGATCTGGTGATGAAACAAACGCATTGGAACGACCTGTACGGATATTATGGGTACGCGCCGTTCTGGGGTCCGGGGTACATCTATCCGCCGTACCCGTTCTACCGATAGCGCCATCGGCGCGGTGTGAAGTACGTTGAGGGCTCAGCATGCGCTGGGCCCTTAGCGTTCCACTCGCTCCCTTGCCTCACTCGGGGTGGCTGACCTGAATCAGTGTCTTGATGTTCCCCGCACGATCCTCGAACGCTTCCCTGGCCTTTTCGAACGGCAGACGGCGCGTGATCAGCCGTGCGGCGAAGCCCGGCCACGCGCGGTTGAACGCCGCCAGGTCGCGGATCGCCTGATCGAAGTGCGCCCGGTTCGAGTTGACCGAGCCGAACATCAGGCCGTTGCCCAGCACCAGGCGCTGGTTGATGGCGGCGACGTCGAGGGGAAGCCGCTTCGCCGCTCCGGTGACGGACAGCAAGCAGAGGACGCCGTTGGGTGAGACAATCTGCATCGCCTGAGCTGCGACGGCGGGGGCGCCCGTCGCCTCGAGCATGAAGTCGATTCGGTCGAATCGCTGTGCCAGCGCGGTGACGCGCGGGACATCACGGGCGCTGATGTAGTGGATACCAATCTCCCGCATCATCCTGACCGCCTTGGTCCGTGATGACTCGCGAGAGTAGATGGTGACGTCGAGGCCTCGGCGCCTCAGGATCATCGCGCCCAGAATGCCGATCGTGCCGAGGCCAAACACCAGCGCGGTGCGCGGCCGCCAGTGCATCCGCCCCTGAATGTCCCAGGCCTGTTGGATCGCCTTCTCGTTGATAGAGAGTGGCTCGACGAGCGCGCCCACCGAAGTCAGGGCTTTCGGCATGGGCACCACGAATTCGGATCGTTCTTTGACGTACTCGGTGAGATACCCGTGGGCGCCCTTGATGCCCCGTTCGACATACCCGCCCCAGAGGCACATGTCGGACTCACCGCGCCGGCAGTTGGGACAGCCGTCTGGCCGTCGCACCGTGCACACCACCCACTCGTCTTTTCGCAGACCGGAAACCCCGGACCCGACTTCTTCGACCTGTCCCAGTGACTCGTGCCCGAGGATCAAGTAGTCGCTCCCGGACGGGGCGCTGCCGCCGTGGGCGCCCTCGATGACCTCAACATCGGTTCCATCAATGCCGACATCGCGCATGGCGATGAGCACGTCTCCGGCGGAGACCCGCGGGCGCTCGACCTCGATGATCTCGATGGTGCCGGCCTTGCCTGGATAGGTGACGACGGCCTTCATTTTCGGCATCGGGCGCGCCTCAGGACAGCCGACGGTCCGTGTGGGGTCCCAGCCATCCTCCCGAAAACCCTGCGCGAGAGAGGCCGGCAATGAGGTAGGGACACTGTCGCATCAGGCGCCAGATCAAACCGGTGCGGTAGTTCTCGATCATGAGCACGACCGGCCCCTGATCGAGACCGTAGTATCCCCTGGCGACCCAACCTCCCTGAGATTCGGTGCCGCCGGGGAACGTCGGGTTGAAACTGCAGAGGAAGCCGTATCGGCTCCGTACCTCGGGATAGGTCTCATCGAAGTGGCGGATCGTCGGCACGACGATCTCGGGCGCAAAGGGAAGCGAACCGACGACCGCCCACGGCGAGAGTGTGCCGTCATCAGGACCGAAGGGCACGCCGCGCGCCCGGTAGTCATAGAAGCGGCGCCTGATCCCTCGAACCCTTCGCACCGCGTGCCCCGGCCCGTCGCTGGCTGAGATGCCCCAACTGAATTCTGCATAGCCCGTGAACCTGCGGGGATTCTCTATCGCGTACCGCTGCTGCACGTACGTCGCGCGGCGGCTGTTCTCGAAATAGTCGATGGCCTTGGCGTGCATGAACTCGTCCTGGATGCCCCGGAAGTCGATCCAGAGGTGCGAGAGCTGATGCGTGAAGAGCGGGCCGGAGTAAAGGAACTCGTGACCATAGAGAGTCTTCCACCGGTAGGTTGAGGTCCAGGCGGCGTAGGATTGCCTGGGCAAGGGATGTGTCGGCGATCCGAGGCCCAGGACGTAAAGGATCAACGCCTCGTTGTAGCCTTCCCACCGATGATTGAGAAACCCACGCTCCGGGCGCCAGCCGTGCGTCACGGCCGTTCCGCCGTTGAGAACCCACCGCCAGTCGGCGCGCCGGTACAGCGCATCTGCGAGCTCGCGGATCTCCTCCTCCTGACGAGTCGGCCTGTCGAAGTAGGCGGCTGCGACAAGCGCCCCCACGAGCAGGATTGCCGTATCCATCGTGGACAGCTCGCACCGGTGCGCGCGCTGTCCGGTCTTCATGTGCAAGAAGTGGTAGTAGAAGCCGCGATAGCCGGTCGCGTCGGGTTGCGGTCCCTGTGGGCTCTGATGGAAGAATCGCAGGGTGGTGAGGGTCCTGGCGACGGCTTCGTCTCGCTTCATGATCCCCCGTTCCACGCCGACGGGATAGCAGGACAGCGCGAATCCCACCGCCGCGATGCTCGATGGAGACCCGTAGCGGGTGTTGTCTGGCACGAGCCCGTTGGCAGGGTTCGCCTCGTGGACGAAGTAGCCGAAGGTGTCGCGTTGGAGCTCGACAAGGTCTAGCGGAGACTCGGGAGTCTTACTCATCGCGATCGGCCCTCAGCGAGACGTACAGTCACGGCCGCCACGGCGTGGGGTGGCAGTGTCACGGTCATCCGGATCGTCCCGGCTTCGTATCGCCAGGCCACCGACTCGCTCGAGAGGGCGGATGAGTCCTGCAGTCGAGCGATCTGTGCGGGTGACGGATAGTCCGGTGCACCCATCTCCTCCCATACCCTCCGCGGGTTGGCGTGAACGTCGTCGATTCGCTCCAGCGATACGGAGCGCGGCCTGGGCGCATCGGTGAGGAAGATATCCACGTGCTCGGCGGCGATCGGATGACGAGGAAGCGCGTGGTTGGTCAGCAGCACCGTCGCCGCGTTCTCCTTGCGGATGACCCAGGCATCGACCGTTGTGTGCATGCCGTCCACGACCAGCCGCTCGGTCCCCAGGCGGTGCAGCAACTGGTACGCCCGGTAGGTTGGCTTGGGAACGCCGTGAATCGTCATCAGGCCGAAGCCGCCGTGAAACGGCACCGATGGGGAGTAGTTCTCTTCGAAGATGTCTGTAAACGTCCAGAAGCTGTAGCCTTCGACGAGCCCTGCGGCCTCCATGATGGTCTTTGTGACGAAGGCGGCTGCGTAGGGTTGGTCGTGCAGCGGATCGCGCGGGTTCGACGATGTGTTCCACTCAGTGTAGTACAGAGGCAGTCCGGGAGTGCGCCGGCGCGCGTCTTGAGTCTGCTCGCGCAGGACACTGCGACGGCTCTTGGCGAGCTGCGTCTCGGTGTCATCGCCGGGCTCGCCAAACGCGTCGGTCGGATAGTGGTGCGTCGTCACGAAGTCTGCGGGCAGCTTGTTCGAATCGCAGAACGCCAGAAACTCCTCGATCCACTCGTTCGCCGCGGTCGCCGGACCGCCGACCTTCAGTGTGGCGTCGACCCGCTTAATGGCGTCCGCGGTATAATGATACAGTCGGAAGTAGTCTCGTTGCGTACCGGTCCAGAAGTGATGGAGGTTTGGCTCGTTCCAAACCTCGAAGAACCATTTCGCGACTTCATCCACGCCATAGCGATCCGCCCAGTGGGCGACAAGCCGTCCGATGAACCTTCCCCACTCTCGATAGTTCTTCGGGGGCGTGACGTTGCCCTTGTAGTTGAAGACCGTCTTCTGGCCCGACGAGAGCGTCTCTGGCATGAAGGACAGCTCCACGAACGGTCGCATGCCGATCGAGAGCAGGAAATCACAGATCTGATCGGCGTTGAAGAAGGAATAGAGAAACTTGTTCTTGTGACAGATCAGCGTGCCGACTCTATCAGAGAGCAGCCCGTGGAACCGCACGTGTTGAAATCCCAGTTCCTCGCGACAGCGCCGGAGCTGCGCCTGCCAATCGGCCCGCAACGCCACCGGCGCATGGTCGCTTCCAACCGTATGTTCCCAGAAGTGGGGGAACGGCATAGGCGTGGAGCCAAGATTGCAGCGAAACTGGAGGGATGATCCCATGGTCCTTGAAAGCGAAGGAGCGGAACGGCCTCTACACCGTCGAATGCATCGCGCCGATTCGCACTCAGATCAGCCGGCGCAACAGTTGTGTCACTGTGGACGTGGCAAGACCATAAGCAACATGGGCGCCGAACCCATGCGCGTGGAGGGCGGGCGCGTACGCTGTGGGTCCCTTGGCCAGCCCAAAGATGGGGAGGGCCAGTTCATCACCCACGAGCCATACGGCCGTTCCGAACGTCAGGCCACCGGCGCCGTCAGGCTCCGACGTGCGCCCTCTCACCGCGCCGTAGGCCCCGCCCAGCGCCATCCCGACGACCCAGTGAACGAGATTGCTGAGCGTCTCCCTGGTTTCTTTCGACCGAGGCTTCTTGCCCGTCAGTAACTCATAGGCCATCCGTCCCACCGCCGCGCTAGCCGACTCGCCATCCTCGTGCTGCTTCCCGACGAAAGAGATCGAATCAAGCGCGTGTGACGTGGCGCGGCCTTTCCATTTTCGAGGATCTCCATCAGAGAGCGAAGCCGCGGTCTGCCAGTACCAGGCCATGGCAAACAGGCCGGCAACGCCTCCCACGATTCCCAGAGTGAAACCCTTCCACGGGTTCAGATCGTGATGCACCGTAGCGTGCTCCCTCCCTGACAGATCACGGTCATGCGGACAACGCTCTTTTACCCTCTTGGCCCCATCCTCAACCAGACACGAGCCTAAAGAGATAGATCACCGCGAAGGCGGCGAAGAAGAGACCGGCGACCGCCGTGGCCGCGAAGACCGGCCCCGAGGGCCTCAAGCCTTCCGGCAGTCGTCGTGAATTCAGGTACAGGATCAGTCCCGTGACGATTGGGATGTGAGCGGCCTCAATCGCTCCTGCCAGCTTGAGGAGGCCCACCGGCTCACCGCTTATGAGGTAGAGCGCGATCGGCAGCACCGTGACCAACGCGATGACGAAGAACTTCTTCAAGAATCTTTCGTCGATCCAGCGGCCCTCGACGCCGAAACGCCGCAAGAGGATGCGCGTTCCGTCGGCAAAGAGGCGGCCGAAGCCGTCCTGATCTGACAGGACCGTATCCCAAAAACCAATGAACACGCCGAGCACCATGAACCAAAATCCAATCGGCCCCCAAACCCCGCCGAGGAGCTGACCAAGCGTGCTCGCCACGCGATTTTCCTCCGGGACGAGCCCCCGCGGCCTCAGTAGCTCGGTGCCCAAAATCAAGAAGGCCATCGTGACGACCAATGTGCCAATAACGGCCGTGGAATTGTCGAGCGTCATCTGCCCCAACCAGCCGCGCAGGCGAGCGCGATCCCGATCCCCCAGGGCGCCCAGATCGATGCGGTTGTGGGGTTCCTGGCCAAGGGCCGCCGCGCCATACCCTTTGGCCTTGATCCAGTAGGAATACCACATGAGCCCGGCCGCGCCTGAGAGGATGAAGCCGAGCCACGGCAGGATGTCACTGTAGTCTACCTCGGGCGGTATGTGCGGGATGACGCCGGATGCGAGCTCTTCCGGTTTGGGGAAGACACTGACCGCGGCGGCGAGGGAGGCGAGGGCTAGATTCACCGCGAGAACTACGGCCACCTGTTCGATGGTCTTGTAGCGTCCCCATAGCACCAGCGCCGTCGACACCAGGATCGAACCCGTCGTCCAGATGCGGATATCGCCTGGGAGCACCAGGATGAGCGCGGTCGCCGCGGAGCC
>JBQTJG010000431.1:0-7579 GCA_052387355.1 Armatimonadota bacterium
GCATCCGGTTCGAGGCCTACTTCGCGTTCAAACCCGAGGCGACGGAACTGCGCCTGTCCGGCACCGACGTGCGGGCCGTCGGATTCGCGCTCGACCTGCAGGATGGAGATCGACGTGGCGAGGGCGCCCGGCGGGTGATGCCGCACCTGCGCTATCTCAACGCATCGAATGGACAGATGGTCGAGAAGTGGCAGTTCAAGCGGGCCCTCGAGCCGATGCGCGACATTGGAGCCAGCGGCGAGACACGCTCGCACTTTCATCTGGCGCCCAGGGGCTGGGAGGACGTGCCCGGCGGCGACCAGCGGCTTTGCTACAACGAGATCGCCACCAAACACAACTGGCACTATGTGAAGATCGGCTTCGACCTGGACGCGATGGCCTTCACGGAGTTCGAGTGCAACGATCGACGCTTCGATCCGTCGGGCCTCGCGCCGATGACGCTTCACGCCATGCCGAATCTGTGGTGCATGCTGAATCCGTTGATGTGGGTCGAGACCGACACGAACAAGCGCGCGTTCCTCTACGTCGATTCCGCCGTCCTGTCCGCGGATTGAGCAGCGGCATGCGTCACAGCCACACGGCGGTGATCGAGCGCAACGTCTGGTGGGCCGGCGCATTCTCGACCGAGCCGTACGAGGCTGCCTGGGCTTCGGAGGCGATCTTCTTCGTCCGCGCGCTCGAGGGACGCGGCTCACCCGGCGACGTGCGGGCGCACGCGCAGATCTCGCCCGATGGCGTGGTGTGGTGCGACGACGGGACTGGGCTGCTCCTCCCCGCGCCGCCCGGACTGGCGTTCTGCCGCCTCCGCCACTTCGGGGGATGGCTGCGCTTGAGCGGTGATCTGGGACCAGACAGCGCCGTCAGCGTGATCGTCTACCTCGTCCTCAAGGAGTGAGTGCGATCCCGATGACCCTTGAGACCGTGCTCACCATGGACACGTCGAGCATCAAGTTCGGCCCCGGGGCGACCCGCGAGGTCGGGCATGACCTGAAAGCGCTTGGCGCAGGACGGGTCATGGTGCTGACCGACCCGAGCCTCGCCGGAAGCCGGCCGGTCGACGTGACGTTGGATTCGCTCCGCGGCCAGGGGATCGAGGCGGTCCTCTACGAACACGTGCGGGTGGAACCGACAGACCTTTCGTTCAAGGACGCCATTCAGTTCGCGTCCGCCGGCCAGTTCGACGGCTATGTCGCGGTTGGCGGCGGATCCACCATGGACACCGCGAAGGCGGCCAACCTCTACGCCACCTACCCGGCGCCCTTCCTCGCCTATGTCAATCCCCCGATCGGGGAGGGCCGGCCGGTGCCGGGGCGGCTGAAGCCACTGGTCGCCATTCCTACGACGGCAGGAACCGGGAGCGAGACCACGGGCGTCGCCATCTTCGATTTCACGGAGTTGCATGCGAAGACCGGGATCGCCCATCGGGCGTTGCGGCCCGCCATCGGCATCGTGGATCCTGAGAACACGCGGACCCTCCCGAGAATGGTCGCAGCCTGTTCGGGTCTCGACGTCCTGTCACATGCGGTGGAATCGTTCACCGCCTTGCCCTACGATCGGCGGCCAGCCCCGGATCACCCCAGCCGCCGGCCCGCCTATCAGGGCGCCAATCCCATCAGCGATGTCTGGGCGCAGCGGGCCATGGAAATGACCTCACGGTATCTGCTGCGCGCGGTGCACGACCCAGAAGATGACAACGCGCGGGCGCAGATGCTCCTCGCGGCGGCGTTTGCCGGGATCGGCTTCGGAAACGCCGGCGTGCATCTCCCGCACGGCATGTCCTACCCCGTGTCCGGCATGGTCACTGACTATAGACCGGAGGGATACTCAGACGACCATCCGCTCATCCCTCATGGGATGTCTGTGATCCTGTGCGCCCCCGCGGTCTTCCGTTTCACGGCGCAGGCCGACCCGGCGCGCCACCTCCAGGCCGCCGAAATGTTGGGAGCGGAGACGACGGGCGTCTCGTTGGATCGTGCCGGCGAGCTGCTCGCGGACACGGTGACGCGACTGATCCGGAGGCTCGAGCTACCCAACGGTCTCCGCGGCGTGGGATACGGTCCGGAGCACGTCGACGCGTTGGTGGCAGGCACGCTCCCCCAGCACCGCGTGACGAAACTGTCCCCCCGGCCGGCAGGTGAAGCTGAACTGAGGCAGCTCTTTTTGGACTCCATGGCCCTCTGGTAGGTCGGACGCAAGCAGGTCACAGGTCGTGCGGGTCCACGTCGACGGTGATCCGCACGTCTCTGGGCAGACCTGTCCCAGTGGCAAGCGGCCACATGATCTCGCGGATGGCGCCGCGGTCCGAGGCCTTTACCACGATCTCCCGACCGATTCGCCCTCCCGGGCGAGGCGGGCTGACCGGCGAAGGTCCCAGCACCTCGAGCGACGGTGACCGGGCCGCGACCAGGCGAGCGGTCACCAGATCCGCCGATGCGGCCCCTCGGGCGGTGATGGTGATGTGCACGAGTGAGCGGAAGGGTGGGTATCCCAGCGTCCGGCGGAATTCAAGTTCGGCAGCGTAGAATGACCGCAGGCTGGACGTCTCGACCGCGCGGATCGCCGGATGCACGGGATCGGCCGTCTCCACGAGCACGCGGGTACGCGTGGCCATCCCGACCGTGCGGAGGAGCGCGAGGACTCGTTCGGTCGCGCGGAACTCGGGCCGGTGGAACAGGCGGTCGGCGGCCACCAGGGCCACGAGGTCCGGGCGCAGCCATTCAAGCCACGGGAGGACCAGTGCGGTGGCCACGAGCACGCCTCTGTGATTCCGAAACGGCGCAAGCCGCGTGGTCACGTCCTGACCCGGGGTGACCACGTCGCGATCAAACCGCCAGACCGACGGCGTGATCTTGCGAGCCGCCGCCGCGATACGCTCGGTGCCGGCGCCCATGGGGCGCAGCCGCGGCGCACGGCATCGTGAGCAGATGTGCGGCGCTGCGATCGTTCGCCCGCACACCCGGCAGTGAAGCCGGCGCATCCGTCGATCATAGGCCATGGCCATCCCGCACGTCGGGCAGCGTTCGACGGCGCCGCACTCCGCGCAGTGCAGCCCGCCGGCGAATCCTTTCCGATCCACCAGCAGGATCGCGCGACCGCCGGCCCGGACTGTGCGCCTGGCCGCGTCGAGGACCGGTCCGCTGACCGGAGTGTCAGGGGCGGGACGGCGCCGCAGGTCGATGACGCCGATCCGGGGACGGGGCGACGGCAGCGCGACCAAGCGAACCCTCCCGTCCAGGACACCGGCGTACGTGACTACCGTGGGCGTGGTGGCGCCGATGATCAGGAGGCCGGCCACGCGTGTGCGTTCGGCCGCGACACCTGCGGTCACGTACCGCGGCGCTCGGTCCTCCTTGTGTCCGCTACTATCTTCGTCGTCCACGATCGCCAGCACGGGATCGGAGACGGGCGCGAAGATAGCGCTGCGCGTGCCTACGACGAGGCTGCGCCGGGCGCCGGCCAGCGAGCGCCACGCGGACAGACGCCGTTTGGGCGGCAGCATCCCATGCAAGACTGCAGGAGCGAACCCCTGGGCTGCGGCCGTCTGCGCAAACGCGACGGCCGCATCGACTGACGGGAACGAAACGAGAGCGGACCACCCCGCGACCAGCGCGCGGCGCACCGCTGCGAGGTATGCATTGGTACGATTCCATCCGGCCACGAGAATCGACCGCGGCCCGCCTTCAATCGCATCGCGCACCGCGGGGTCGATGCGGCTACCTGCCCTACCCGCCATCGGCGGGTGGCTCATCAGTGCGCCAGGGTCGTTCAGCGTAGACGGTCCACCGGCCGCGGGAGGAGGTGTCGCGTCAGTAGTTGCGCTCTGAGATGCTGCGGTCCGATGGACTGCGGCCTCGGACTCTCTCATTCGCCCGATGAGCGCGCGCGCATCGGCCAGCGCCGCGAGCGCTTCCGGCGCGCCCGCGAGGAGACGGGCGGCGCGGGCCAGTGAGGCCGGCCTGGACGCTATTGCTCCTGCCACAGCCTGGGATGGCGGCGAAAGCGCCTGAGCTACCGACGTGTCGCATCGCAACAGCATGCCGCTCCAGAGGACATCCCATGGAACGGCGACGGTCAACGCTTCGCCGATCGACGAGACGTACTCCCGCGCCACCCACTCGGCGAGATCGACGGTGGCAGGCGGCACCAGCGGCGCGGGCTCGACGACGGCCAGGACCGGGCGGAGACCATCGCGCGTCTCCCCTTCTCTCAGGATGATCCCGGGCACAAGACGACGACCGAAGGGCACGACGACGCCGGTGCCGCGCAGCATACCCGACGCGGCGCCTGCCGCGAACGTAAACGCGATATCGCCCGCCCGCAGTGGGAGGTCTATCGCCACGACGAGCGGAGGAGGCGCGGTCATCGTCGGGTCTGCAGCGGGCAGCGGGACGCCCGGCGCGGACTATCGAGCCTGCGATGCGGGGCGCAACCCTCGCGCCAGACGTTCGAGGGCGTCAACGATCACCTCAGGGTCCCACCGGCTCGTGTCAATCACCAGGTGGAACGGGGCGCGATCGGTCATGTCGATGTCGTACAGCGCCTTATACCGCGACCACTCGCTGCGCTCACGCATCAGGAGATCTCGTCGCGCCTCGTCGGATACCTGGCCTTCTCGCCCGGCCATGCGGGCGGCGCGAATCTCGAAGGGCGCATCCAGCCACACCTTGAGGTCGGCGTCTACCATCCAGCCTGAGAGACGGGACTCAACGACGCACGGACCCCCGTGAGCCAGCTCACCCTGGAGCCGGTCGAGATCACGGTCGATCGTCGGATCGTCTTCCGCCAGACGGTTCAGCTCGACCACCGTCAGACCGCGGCGGCGGGCCACTTCCCGAAAGACGCCTCCCGCCGAGATGCAGGGCACGCCCAGGCGCCCCGCCAGCGCGCCGGCGATGGTGCTCTTGCCCACGGCGATGGGCCCACCGATCGCCACGACCACGGCAGCGCGCGCATTACTCGGAAGGTTCGTCGCCTGCCTCCCGCGCGTCATACCGGTTGGCAAGCGTCTCCGGCTGGACGGCCGAGAGGACCACGTGCCCGCTATCCGTAATGACGACGGCTCGGGTCCGGCGGCCATACGTGGCATCGATCAGCGAGCCGCGTTTCCGGGCCTCCTGAACGATGCGCTTCACCGGGGCAGAGTCCGGACTGATGATGGCGACGATCCGGTTGGCCGCCAGGATGTTGCCGTGTCCGATGCTGATGAGGCGGGTCTCCATCCTACTCCACGTTTTGAACCTGCTCACGAAGGCTTTCAAGCTCGCTCTTCATCGCAATGATCGTCCGGGTGATCTCCAGGTCGTTGGCTTTGGACCCGATGGTATTCGTCTCGCGGCTCATTTCCTGCAGGATGAAATCCAGCTTCCGCCCCACAGCCGCGTCCTCTTCGGCGACGGTCTGGCGAAACTGCACCAGGTGACTGCGCAGCCGTGTGAGTTCCTCGGTGATATCGCTGCGCTCCGCGAACAGCGCCAGCTCGGTGGCCATCCGGGCTTCGTCGATGGGCGTCTCCCCGAGCAGCTCAGCCAGCCGGGCGTGAAGGCGCTCACCGTACGCCCGCACCACGTCGCGGCACCGGCCGGCGATGCTCACCGTCAACTCCTCGAGCGCGCCCACGCGGCTGAGCAGGTCGGCGGCCAGCCGCATCCCCTCCGCCGCGCGCATCGCCACCAGATGCTCGGACGCCGCTCGAACGGCCGCTTCCAGCACCGGCCAGAGCAGTTCGAGATCGGTCCGCTCGTCTTCGACCTTGAGGACGTCAGGCAGCGAGGCAACCTGGTCGAGGGTCACGTCGCCGCTCGTCCCAATCACGCCGGCCAGTTCCCGAAGGGCGTGCGCGTATGCCGCCGCAATCTCGACGTCGGCCCGGACCATCCGCGGCCGGCGCGTTCCGTCGTCACGGGTGATCACGAGCTCGACACGACCGCGCCGGATCCGGGCCTGGACCACCGCGCGCGCGCGGTCTTCAAGTGGGGCGAGGTCGCGCGGCATCCGGATCTGCACTTCGCTGAATCGGTGATTCACCGACCGGACTTCCACCGCGAGTCGTCCCCCGGGCACTTCGGCGGTGGCCGTACCGAACCCGGTCATGCTGCGGATCACGCGGCTTGACTTCGGCCCGGTGGAAGACCGTTCCTGCCCGAACACTCGGCGGCCGGACACCGACGGACGGAGTCCCGCAGCGCTTGCAGCGGAGCGGACTCTATCGTATCGTGGCACCGGCATGAGCCCGCCCACCCCAGTGTCAGTCCCTCCACCGGCGTCGTTCGACAGCGTCGTCCTCGCCGCGGTCGTCGCTGAGTGCCAGAGCCTGGTGGGGGCTCGCGTGCAGCGCGTCTATCCGCTCGGGCCGGACGGTCTGGTCCTGGCGCTGCGAGCGGCCGGTGGGCTTCGGTCCCTACTGATCTCGGCCCACCCCAAATGGGGCCGCATCTGTCTGGGGTCGCGCGCTGCCATCACGCCGCAGGCGGTACGCGGCGGGCCTACACCGTTCATGCAGTTGACAAAAAGCCGCCTCGAGGGCTCGACGCTGCGATCGATCAGCACCCCGCCCTTCGAGCGTCTGGTGACCTGCACGTTCGAGACCCTCGAGGGTGCGCAGGATCTGATCGTCGAGATCATGGGCCGGCACTCGAACCTGATCCTGTGCGTGGGGGGCGTTATTGTTGGCGCACTCAAGCACGTGAGCCTCGACAGGGCCAGGGCACGTGAAGTCCTGCCCCAGCGGCCGTATATCGCGCCTGCGCAACCGCGGCCTGATCCTGTCAGGATCGCTGCCGCCGATCTCGCGGCGGCCGCTGCAGTACCCGACGAGCCCGCCGGCCCGGGCGACCCGACAGGACGGCCCGCGTGGCGCACCGTGCTCGAGACCGTCGGAGGGATCGGGCCGGCGCTGGCATGGGAAGCGTGCCTGCGCGCGAAGATCGATCCACGGTCGCCGCTGCGGCCACCGGGCCCGGACCAGGTGGCAGACGCGCTGCACACCATCGGCGAGATCGTGCTCGGTCGGCAGTTCTCCCCGGTCCTCTATCGCGATGCCGATGGCGCGCCGGCCGCTTATGGGGCCTTCCCGCTGATCGCGTATGCGACGCTTCATCAGGAACCGACCTCGATGAGCAGCGCGGTCGAGGCCGTCACTGAACGGGTGGCCGGGACTGCGCGCCTGGAAGGTGTGCGGCAGGGCCTTGCCACAACGGTAACTCAGGCGGCCGCTCGCACCAACCGCGCGCTCGCGGCTGTCGCCGAGGACGCGCGCGGAGCCGAAAAGGCCGGGCACCTGCGGGAGCAGGGCGAGCTGATCCTCGCCTACCTCCCGCGCGTCGAGCCGGGGGCGTCGATGCTTGAGGCGCCGGGATTCGATGGAGAGCCCACGCGCATCACGCTCGATCCCAGACGTTCAGGCGTCGAGAACGCGCAGGCTTATTTTAAGCGGTATGCCCGGGCGGCCGCGGCGCGCAAGCGTCTGCCCGAGCGACTGGGGGTGCTGGAAGCCGATCGAGGCTTCCTGGAAGGCGCCGCGAACGCGATTACGCAGGCCGAGACCGAGGACGATCTCTGGGAAGTCGAGCAGGATCTCATC
>JBQTJG010000432.1:0-4900 GCA_052387355.1 Armatimonadota bacterium
GTGACACCCACCGGACTGCGGTAGCCGAGCAGCATGACGACGCTAGCCAGATACAGCGGCGTGGCGATCAGATACCCGAGCGGGCGCAGGAAGAGCGCGTACGCAAGCGTGAAGCCTACGGTGCCCACGAAGAGCCCGATCCGAATAGGCGGCAGCGGGGCGGTGTCGGATCGTCCCCGCAGCGACCGCCACATGAGAGCGAGCGCGCAGACGGCCAGCGCCCCTGCCAGCAGACGCGGAAAGAAGGTCGGCCCCAGTCTGTCCGAGGCGAACCCTGTGGTGATCTCAAAGGACTCGCGGACATCGAGAGTCGCGAAGAGCCGCAGGCCGATCCCGATCAGAAGGTCCGCCCGGCGCATCGTGCATCTCCTGCGGGAGGCGGCGGGAGGTGCGCCCCCCGCCGCCGCCCGGATCCTCGAGTCCTACTTGATGACGCCGATCTCCTTCAGGTATCGCCGCAGCGTCTGGTTCATCCGGTCCAGATAGAGCCGGTACTGCACGTGGTCCATGTAGCCCGGGAGCAGGTAGACCTACTCGTAGTATTGTTTGTAGGCCGGTTTGTCCAGCACTTGCTTCACCGTCTGCTCCCAGAAGGCGACTGCCGTCGGGTCCATGCCCTTCGGCCCCAGCAGGCCGCGGAACTTCGTGACGACGATGTTGACGCCCTGTTCGGTTGCCGTCGGGATGGCCGACTTCGGGAGGCGCTTCTCGGTAAACGAGTTGATCACGCGTACCTGCCGCGCCTCGACCTGCGAGGCGACCTCGGCATACTCGCCAATGCCCAGGTCAACGTGGCCGCCCAACACCGCGAGCAGCAGGTCCCCGCCGCCTTCGAACGTCACCGGCTGCACCTGGACCTTCGCCACCTTCTGTACCTGGTGGGCGATCATGTGTTCCACTGATCCGGGTGTCGCGGCGCCGAACCGGATCTGTCCCGGCCGCGCCTTCGCCGCGGCGACGATGTCCGGCAGGCTTTTCCACGCCGAGTCCGCCTTGACGTAGAGGATCATTGGGTCGAAGAAGACGTTGACCACCGGCCCCAGGTCAAGATACGTATGCTGGGTCTTCGTCAGCATCGGGGTTTGCAGCATCGTCGGCGTCGAGCCGTACATCACATACCCATCGGTCGTGCTCGTCGCGACATACGACACCGCGGTCGCCGAGGCCCCGCCACGGCGGTTTTCGATCACCATCGGCACCGTCACGATGCCCTCTAGGTTCTTCGCGAGATTGCGCAGGAAGATGTCGCCACCTGCGCCCACGGTTGAATGGGTGACGAGGGTGACAGGCTTGGTAGGATAGGTCCCCTGCCCGATCACCCCCATGCTCATCACCAGGATGGCCGCTAGAGCGATGATTGACGTGCTCAGCGTCTGTCGCACTTGTCCCCCTCCTTTGATCATGCAGATCTGGTCATGCGGATTGTGCGTCGAATGCGAAGAGCGGATTGCCATCGTCCAGGATCACACGATCATCGAGCACCACAGTCGGACGCAGCAGGATGATGTCCAGGTGAATAGCGCTTTCCACCAAGCCGGCGAGGCTGAGGTTATCGCCCAGGGCGACATGCGCCTGGCCGAGGCGTTTCTTGATCTCGCGGCTCTTGGGGATCAGGCGACAGGCTGGGTTCGTGCCCAGGGCGAGTTCCGCAGCGAAGTTGCGTCCGCCGGGATCCTTGCGGTTGAGGATGTCGTTCAGGCTCTGCGCCTGAGCCCCGCCGTCGATGCGGACGATCTGGCCGGCGGCGATGTCTATGCGGAAGGGCTCGGTCACCAGCCCGATCTTCTCGATGAGGTATGGGTTGACCACGACCCCCTCGGTGCGGCCCTCGACTGGCGCGATGGCCGCCTCGCCGTCCGGCAGGCCTGAGAATTGTCCTGGCTCACGTGCAAATCCTGCGAGGGCGAAGGCCGGGCGGCCCGTGAGGTCGATCCGGAGGTCCGTACCCTCTTGGGTGGTCACGCGCGCGGTCGAGGCGCCGGAAAGGAGCGCCACGCCCCGCTGCGTGATCCGGTCCACCTCGACGTAATCGGCAGTCATCCCGCCGCGAACCATCATATCCTCGTCGACCTCGCGGATGTTGCACACGCGCGCACCCGCGCGCAGTGCCTCTCGCTCCGCGTTTGTGTGCGTCATCGAGTGGGAGGTCTGGATGATGATCACGTCCGCCTCGCGCATCGCCGCGGCGACCGCCTGCGGGGGTTCCTCGCCGCCCATTTCCCGGGAAGGCATCGTCACGACGACGGGAGGCAGCCCGTAGAGCGCCGCCGTTGTCGTCAGCAGGTCGGTGATCGATCGTGGGCGCTCGAAGTCGGTAACGATGACCAGCCGCTCCCCGGGCCTGACGGCCAGGACCTGCTCCATGATCCGCTTCGCGGTTGGCGCCATGTGGGCGTTCATCGTCGCTTCCCCGGGGCCCGTGCGCTCATCCCCGCCTCCCGTTCATTGGGCTCTTCCCGGGGCGAGCTGGGCGCGCGCCGCCCGCCAGGCGTGCATGATGTGTCCCTCGGTCAACCGCTTGGCCCCCTGGGTGTCCCGCCGCTCGATCCGCCTCACGATGGCGCGGTGCTCAGCGATTGAGTGGGGCGGGCGCCCACGGTAGGAGAGCGACTCGACCCGGAGCAGCACGATCCGATCGCGGAGATTCGCCAGCATCGACTGCAGCAGCGTGTTGCCGCACGAGACGGCGATCTCATCGTGGAACGCGTTATTGGCGGTCAGCACTCCCTGGAGGTTCTGCCTGGCCAGCGCGCGCTCCGCCGTGCGCACATGCGCTCTGAGACGTTCGATCGCGGTTTCGTCCGCCCGCTGCGTGAAGAGCGCGACCGCCTGGCCTTCGAGCGCCGCCCGGACCTCGAAGAGCGCCTGTGCATCCTCCAGCGTCGGCGTGGTCACGACCGGGCCCTTGTATGGTACCGTCGTCACGAGACCCTCAAGCTCGAGCTTGCGCAGCGCTTCGCGGATCGGCGTGCGGCTCACGCCCATCTGCTCGACCAGCTCGCGCTCCAGGAGCCGCTGGCCTGGGTGGAATCGCCCCGACAGGATCGCAATCCGCAACTTCCGCCGCACCAGGTCACGGGTTGGGATGTTCTCGATGACGAGCAGATCGCTCATCGCAGCGCCTCGACTCGGAGGGCTTCGACGACGGCGCTTCCGACCTCCGCCGTGCTGCTCCGGCCGCCGAGATCCGGGGTCCTCACGTTGCTCCGACGCACGACCGCCTGCAGCGCTTCGAAGATTGCGCCCGCGGCGTCCTGCTCGCGGAGGTACTCGAGCAGGAGCGAGGCGGTCCAGATCGCCGCCATAGGGTTCGCCAGTCCCTTCCCCGCGATATCAGGGGCGGAGCCGTGAACCGGCTCGAACAGCGATGGGAAGGTGCGGCTGGGGTCCAGGTTCGCGCTGGCGGCCAGCCCCAGGCTGCCCTGCAGCGCAGCGCCGAGATCGGTAAGGATGTCGGCATAGAGATTCGATCCGACCATGACATCGAACCAGTCAGGATGAAGCACCATCTGATAGGCGGCCGCATCCACGTGGAGTTTCCACACCTGAATGTCCGGGTAGTCGCGGGCCACGGCGTCGGCGACCTCGTCCCACATCACGGCCGTGTACTGTAGGGCGTTCGACTTCGTGATGTGGGCGAGCTTTTTGCGGCGCTGCCGGGCCTGCTCGAACGCGTAGCAGAGGATGCGCTCGGTCGCCCGGCGTGTGAAGACGGAGGTCTGCAGGGCGATCTCCTGCGGGCTCGCGGCGGCGATCCTGCCGCCGACGCCGGCGTACTCGCCTTCAGTATTCTCGCGGACGAAGAGGATGTCGATATCTGCCGGCGTGCGTCCGGCAAGCGGAGAGGCGATGCCCTCCAGCAGCCGTATGGGCCGGACGTTCGCATAGAGATCGAAGGCCTTGCGGATCTTGAGCAGCAGCCCCCACAGTGAGACGTGGTCGGGCACCCGCGGATCGCCGATCGCGCCGAGGTAGATGGCCTGGAACGACCGGAGGGTGTCCAGTGCGTCCTCAGGCACCATCATTCCGTGCCGCAGGTAGTACTCGCATCCCCAGGGGAACTCGGTGAACTCCAGGCCGAACCTGAACCGTTCGGCCGACGCCCGCAGGACCTTGAGTCCTTCGGGAATGACTTCCCGCCCGATCCCGTCGCCCGGGATAACGGCGATCCGGTAGGTCCTCATGCGGCCGACCCCACGAACATCGGCGCCAGATCCGGGACGCGGTCGATTGAGCGAATCTCCCACAGGTGCGCCAGCAGGGTCTCGGCGCGATCGGGCGGCATCACCAGCGAGGCGCAGTCCATGAATTTCTCTGTGAGGTCGGCGCGGCTCATCGGCTTGCGAGGATGGCCCTTGGCCGCGTCCGCACGCCCGGCCAGGCGCCGGCCGTCCTTGAGAGTGATCGCCACGGTCATGCGCATCTCGTTGTAGCCCAGAGCCTCGATCTCGGGATCGACGTGCACGAGGACCCGTTCCATCAGCGCCCGGGTGCGCGGCTCCCGGACCCTGGCGTCGACGAACTGCGCGATGCCCGCAGCGCGGTCCAAGACGCCGATGGCCATCTGGAACTGCAGGCTGAACTTGCCTTCGAGCGCGGTGGTTGGCCGGGTGTGGATCAGCGCGTTCGGCACGTGTGAGTTGACCCCCACATCGATACGCTCAACCTGCTCGGGAACCAGGTCGTGCTCGCGGACCAGGGCAAGCAGCACGTCCTGGGCCGGATGGGACAGCGATCCCGAGGGGTACGGCTTGATTGAGATGCCGGGCTCGATGAAGAAGTAGGGGCGGCCCAGTTTGCCAGTGATCTTCGAGGGGTCGAAGCCTCCGGCCGCGGCGCTGTAAAAACCGCGCTTCGCTTCGAGGATATCCTTCGCGGCAGTCCAACCGCGGCGGGCCAG
>JBQTJG010000433.1:0-3987 GCA_052387355.1 Armatimonadota bacterium
GGAGTGGTTCGCCGTCGTCAGGTCCCTGGACAAGGTCTACATCTCGGCGCAACCTGTGACCATTACCGCCGCTACGGCGGCGGGCCCGCCCCCGGCGCCACCCGGCGCGCCCCCGGCGCCACCCGGCGCGCCCCCGGCACCACCCGGCGCGCCCCCAGTACCACCCGGCGCGCCCCCAGTACCACCCGGCGCGCCCCCGGCGCCACCCGACCCGGCCGCGGCGCAGCCCGGTCAGCCTCCGGTCCCGGCTGGTCCAGGGCCTGGGGGAATCCACCCGGCCCCGGCCGCTGCACCTGTCGAGATGCGCGAGTACCGCGACCCAGGGGGCCGGTTCACCCTCGAGTATCCGGTCGGCTGGCGGACACAGCTCATGGAGGGTGGCTTCGTCGGGTTCTACAAGGACCACCCTGAAGAAGGGATCGCCTATATCGTTCAGCCCTGGGCAGAGCTGAACGGGCCATACACCGGCTCGCAGATTGTCTCGCTGTTCTCGAACGCGTTCCGCAAGCGATACCCTGATCTCCAGATCTTGGGGCAGGACGTGGCCACCATCCAGAGACAGCAGTATCTCCGCGTCGACAAGGCCATCCTGGAGGCCGCATGGACGAACAAGCGGGGCGAGCGCATGAAGGCCCGCGTCGCCATCGTCGTCGGCGCGCTCCAGGCGCCGGGGTTGCCGGCGCGGTCGATCTTCCATTACTGGGCGTACCAGGCGCCGGAGGTAGCGTGGGACGCGATGCAGGACACGTTCATCCGCATTCACCAGAGCTATCAGGGGCAGTCCTGGGTCTCGCAGCCACCATAAGGGTGACAAGGGGAGACTCCACGGAATCCGCCATGGAAGGCGAATCGCGCAAAGCGCCGGAGGTCTTTACTCTGCGCGTGTGGTCCGAAGCGGTGGGTGAGGACCAGACCGAATGGCGCGGGCGAATCCAACACATCGCCACCGGCGAGACGCGGTATTTCCGGACGTGGGACGCGCTGGTCGAGTTCCTGGTGCACCAACTCGGCTCCGGCCACGTCAACTGGCCGGGGACGGGACGGTAGGGACCATGGACGGGCCCACGCTCAAGGCCGGGGAGCGCCCCGAGCTTGCCGGCCAAGACACCCTTCAGGGGACGCTCTCGGCTCGCGCGGGGCGGCTTGCCGCGGAGTACGTGCAGTACCAGTACACCTCGGGATACCTCAAACTGATCAAACACCTGCGCGGGTTGCCGCGCGACGAGTCGCGGCTGACCTGGTCGGGGCTGGCGATCGTCGCAATTCTGCTCGCTGCCACAGCCGCTATTGTGGCGACGGCGCCTCGGCTGTCGGGGATCGCGTTCGAGGACGTCACCGGTACCGGTCAATCAGTGCCGGTCGCGGCCGTGGTCTTATCCCTTGCGGCCTTCGCCCTCGCGTGGGCATGCCTGCTCACAGGCAGCGCAGGGGGACCCGGCGTCGTGTGGGTGGTTGTGGGTCTGCTGTTCGTCTACAGTCTCATCGTCATCGGTCTCGCCGTCGGCCGCTCGTGGCTGCATCTGTTTGCGCTGGGTCTTCCGCTCGCGGTCGGCGCACTCACACCCGGCAGCCGCCGCTGGGCCAACGTCGCCCTCGCACTCGCCATCGCGAGCATTGCGATCCGCCTGAGCCCGCTTCCACAGTCGGTGCGCATGATGTGGTATCTGCCGTGGCTGCCGGTGGCGGCCGCCCTGGTCTGGCTTCAGTACGTGGCCGCGCGGCGGGCGCGGCCGTCGGCGGTACAGCGCACGACGGTCGCCGCCGGCGTGCTCCTGGCGTACCTGTGTGTTATCGGCCTGCGGGCCACTCCGCGCGGCGTCACCGAGGCCTTTCACGTCTCGCTCAACAACGCCATCGGCTTCTTGGAGCTGCTGTGGTTCTTGTTGGGCGCCTCGTTCGTCGGCGGCGCCATCGCGCTTGGGCAGTTCGCGCAGAAGGTGGTCGAGGTCACCGTATCGGGCGCAGCGCTGTTGTGGCTGCTGCCGGTGGCCTGGGTTGGGGTGGTCGGCTGGCTTGTCGGCGTGCCGCTCGAGCCCGCGTGGGCGCGGATCGCCGGGGTCGCGCTGTTGGGTGCCGCGGTGATGGCGCTTGCCGCGCGGTGGCGGATGCGCGGCATGAGCCGGCAGTGGATGGCCGGGTGGTTCGTGGCCTCGATCGCTGCATTGGGCGTGCTCAGGGCCTACGTCACGATCGACCTTGGCGATGTGGTGACGCGGGAGGCCGGTCTTGTCAGCCTTGTCGCGTTCCTCTACGCCATCGTGTGGGAAGTCGCCGGCCGGATTCCGGACGTACCGCTCGAAACGCCGCACTTTGCGCGGCCCTCGCCGCTGCTGATCCTCCTGGGCGTGGTGCTCGTCATGGCAGCCGCGGCGCTGTTCGGGTTCGCCGCGAACCTCAAGTTTTTCCAACAGGTCGTCGTCTTCGCCCAGTATCGCGGCGCGCTTGCGCTGTGGATCCCGGTCGTGGTGCTGACGCTCATCGACGCACGCCGGGTCGTGCCCGATGGGGCGCGTGGCCGTTTCACCGAGGCCTTCATGGTGGGCGCGGTGGTGGGCGTACCGGTCTTTGTCGTCCGCGCCCTGATGGGGCCCGAGGCCGGGAACTGGCTCGCACTGTTCGCCGCCGCGTCCCTGGCGCTGTGGTTGACGGTCCGCTGGCCCCAGGCGGCGACACCGCTCGGCGCGGCCGGCGTCGCAGGCGCCGCCGCGTTGGGGACGGCGGTCAGCGTATCGTCACGGGCGTTCGTAACGCTCGTACCCCCGCTGCTCACCATGGCCGCCGCCCTCGGCGGCCCCAGCATGCTCCGCCAGGCGGCGGAGGCCGTCTCCGGATGGACGACCAGCACCGGATGGGGCCCGCGTGATCAACTTGTCAACTTTCTGGCCACGCCGCTTGTTGCGATTGCGCTGGCGGCCGGCGCGGCGACGCTGCGATCGCGGGCGGCTGAGCCGGCGCTGTCAGGGGGCCGGTCGTAGTGGACACTCGGACTGCGGGCCGCACTGTGGCCGCCGCGCGGCGTCCGCGGCCGTGGCGCACAGGCGCGGTCATCGCCGCGCTGATCGCGATGCAGCTCGGACCGGCTGCGCCTCCCGGCCGGGGCCAGGTTGCGCTCAGCGTCATCGAGAACGCGATTCAGCGTTCTGTCCAGGTGGGCCTTCTTTTCAAGGCTCCGGACGGCGGCGCGCGGCTGTACAGTACCTGCTCCGGCGCGTTCATCGCGCCGCTTGGGCTGGTGCTCACGAACTCGCACTGCGTGCGAGCCGACAAGGACATCCCCGATCTCAAGATCACCAAGGGACAGCTCTACCATCCCGACGGTCTGGCGCTGCTCTCTGTGCACGTTCCCGGTCAGGCCAAGCCCGCGCCCGTGCTCTTCGGGCGGTACGTGGTCGACGACACAAGACTCGACCTGGCGCTGGTGCGCTCGGAGCGGCTCCTCGGGGCGGCGAGAGACGCGGGATTGCCTTCAGACTTTCGCGTGCCGTTCTTGACGTTCGGAGACGGAGAGAACCTGCGGCATGGTGAGCCGATCGTCATCGTCGGGTTTCCGGGCGTCGGCGACGATACCGTCACCGTGAGTCGTGGGCACGTGACCGGGTTTCTCGTCGATGGTCAGGGTCGCAGGATGACGCTGAAGACCGATGTCGGCGCGCCCGGATTCAGCGGGTCGCCCATGATCAACGAGCGGGGCGAGCTGGTGGCCGTTCACTTCGGCTCGGTGGTCGATGCCCAGAGTGCGGCACGCTCCGGCCGCGCGACGATCGTGAACCGCCTTCCGCCCGAGTGGATGCCGCATCTTCGGACTACCGGCGTGACGGCGATATCCGGTCCGGCACCGCCCAGTCCTGCTCCCGCGCCATCGCCGGCGGCGCCGTTTCCCAACCTGGGCCAGGCGAGCCCAGGGCCGGCGGCGTCCGTCCCCGCGTCCCCTGGCACCGCGGCGTCGCCTGCGGTGCCCGCGGTCCCGATCACGCTGGGCACGCCCGT
>JBQTJG010000434.1:0-1697 GCA_052387355.1 Armatimonadota bacterium
GCTCCGACGCCCGTGCCGACGCCGGGGGTCACGCCGACGCCGGGTCCGACCCCTGCGCCCACACCCACACCGCGACCCACGATCAAGCCATCGCCGCGTGGCACAGCGACACCGACACCGAGGCCAACGGCGCGCCTTGCAACGCCGACGCCCAGGGCGACGCCGGGCGCCGCGCCGGTACCGACGCCAATTGAGAGACCATGAACCGAACCCGTGAATCCTGCAGTACCGCTGGCGTGCTGACCGGGTGAAGCGCACCGCTAGGGCATAGGGTGGGTTAGACGCGTTGAGGGAGGAGGATGGTGAGGGTCCTCCTCCCTCGTCATCGCTACCCACGCAGTCTCCCTACGCGTAGTGACGGTTCCACACCAAGGAGATCGATGATGACACAGGACGTGACACTTGTGCCAATTCCAACCGCGCTGTGTCAGCGGATAGAGACGGCGCTCGACCGGCTGGGCCACGATTCCGTTGACGCCTTCGTCGTGCATGCGGTTCGGACCGCGCTGGCTCCCCATGAGGCGGCGCCCGTCGCTCCGGCCGAGGAAGCGCAGATCGTCGAGCGCCTCCGCCGCCTGGGGTACATCGATTAGGAGGCGCCTACAATGATCGCACCGCACGGTGGTCGGCTGGTCAACCTAGTGCTCGATGGGGATCTCCGCGAGGAGTGGAGAGCCCGCGCTGCCCGCCTGCCGGCGATCGAGGTCAGTGAAGAGACGGCGTTCGACATAGAGAACCTGGCGACGGGCGTGTTCAGCCCTCTCGAAGGGTTCATGACCCGGGCGGATGTGGAGAACGTGCTGGGTCGTATGCGCCTGGTGAGCGATCTCCCCTGGACCATTCCTATCGTCCTCGACGTGACCCCCAAGGAGATCGGGCGGGCCGGTCCAGGCGACGCCCTCGTGCTGGCGCATCACGGCCAGGCGCGCGCCATCCTGCACGTCGCCGAGGTCTTTCCCATCGACCGCGCCGAGTTCGCCCGCGCGAGCTTCGGCACCCTCGACGAGCGGCATCCCGGCGTGCAGCGCGTCGCCCGCATGCGCGGCTTGCTGGTGGGAGGGCGGATCGAACTCCTCGACGTCCTCAACGATCCCTTCGCCGCGTACCGGCTCGCGCCGGCGGAGACGCGGGTGCTGTTCCGGTTGCGCGGCTGGCGCGCGGTCGTCGGGTTTCAGACGCGCAACGTCCCGCACATCGGCCATGAATACGTCCAGAAGACGGCCCTGACCTTTGCCGACGGGCTCTTCATTAATCCTGTGATCGGTCGCAAGAAGGCTGGGGATTTCAAGGACGAGGTGATCCTCGAGGCCTACAATGCCTTGACGCGCCATTACTTCCTGCGCGACCGCGCCGTGCTCGGGATCTTCCGCACCGAGATGCGGTATGCCGGCCCCCGCGAGGCGGTGTTTCACGCAATCGCGCGGAAGAACTTTGGGTGCACGCACTTCATTGTCGGCCGCGATCACGCCGGGGTCGGGAATTTCTACGGCCCGTACGATGCGCATGCCATCTTCGAAGAGTTTCCCGACCTGGGCATCGTCCCGCTCTTCTTCACCGCGTTCTTCTATTGCAACCGTTGCGACAGCGTGTCGAATGAAAAGACCTGCCCCCACGGCCCCGAGGATCACGTCCAGTTCAGCGGCACGCGCCTGCGGAAGGCGCTGGAAGGCGGCGATCCTGCGTCATCCAGGCTTGTC
>JBQTJG010000435.1:0-2236 GCA_052387355.1 Armatimonadota bacterium
CCGCGGCCTGAGGGCGGCGGGGTGGCTCGCCCGCAGCGCGCTGGCGGGCGCACGCCTGCTGCACGAGTTTACCTGCGCCGTCGATATCAGCGACGTGCTGGAGCGAAAGCAGATTGCGCTCGCCCAGCACCGGTCCCAGATGTCCCGTCTCGTGCCCGATCCCGCATGGCGCACCCTCGGTGACGTAGACGGCGGCGAATTCCTGCGATGCTTTTTTCAGCCTCGGGAGATCTTCCGGCGGAGCGTGGTGCATCCAGCATGATGACGCGGGCGGAGCGTGGTACATCCGGCGTGACGACGGCGGCCGCGCAAGACTGTCCGGCGTGTGGGGCGCCGTCCGGGCCGCGCTTCTACGACGTCCGGCAGGTGCCGGTGCACACCGTCCTGCTGATGACATCCCGCGCGGAGGCGCTCGCCTGCCCCCGCGGCGACGTAACCCTCGTCTTCTGCGAGACGTGCGGGATGATCTACAACGCCGCCTTCGATCCGGGCACGCAGGCGTTCTCATCCACGTATGAGGAGACGCAGGGGTTCTCGGAAACCTTCTCGACCTTTGCCCGCCGTCAGGCCGCTGACCTTGTTGAACGATACGATTTGCACGACAAGAAGATCATCGAGGTTGGCTGTGGAAAGGGCGAGTTTCTGACCCTGCTCTGCGATCTGGGGGGGAACCGGGGGACCGGTTTCGACCCCAGCTATATCGAAGAGCGCGGCAATCCCGCAGCCGGGCGGGGGATCACGTTTATCCGGGATTTCTACTCAGAGGCGTACGCTGATCTGCGGGCCGACTTCGTATGCTGCAGGATGACGCTCGAGCACATTCACCGGCCATCCGATCTTCTTGGGACGATCCGGCGCGCGATCGGGGAACGGCCTGATGTCGTGGTGTTCTTTCAAGTCCCCAACGTGACGCGTATCTTGCGCGAGCTGGCGTTTTGGGACATCTATTATGAGCACTGCTCGTACTTCAGCCGGGGATCACTGACGCGGGTGTTTCGGGCGTTCGATTTCGATCCCATCCGCGTGGGAAAGGAATATGGTGACCAGTACCTGGTGCTCGAGGCCCGACCCGGCCCCGGACGCCAATCCCCTCGGCTGGACGGGGAGGATGATCCGGCCGAGCTGGCTCGTGATGTCCGGCTTTTCGCCGATCGCTCCGCAGGCCGTATGCAGGCGTGGAGGCGCCGCATCGAGGAGAGCGTCCGCGACCGCGGCAAGGTGGTGATCTGGGGATCGGGCTCGAAGGGTGCGGCGTTCCTGACGACGCTCGGTCTGGAAGACGAGGTCGAGTACGTCGTCGATATCAACCCATACAGGCAGGCGACGTACATGCCGGGCACAGGACAACGGATCGTTCCGCCGGAGTTCTTGCGCGAGTACAAACCTGACCTCGTCATTGTCATGAACCCGATCTACCGGGAAGAGATCCGGCAGCAGCTTGACCACATGGGGCTGACGCCCAGCCTGGCCACTGTGTGAGCATGGCGGGCTCTGTGCGGATGGAGACCAGCGCGAGCGCCGTGAACCGGACGGGCGAATATCGATGCGCCGTTTGCGGGTCAGCGGAGGTGTCGAGATTCCTCGATCTCCCCGGAATGCCAGTTCTCTGCAACGTCCTGTACACGACGCGCAAGCAGGCCCTGAGCGCCCCGCGAGGCGATATTCGTCTGGCCTCGTGCACAGTGTGCGGGTACGTCTGGAATGCGGCGTTCGATGCAGCACTCGTCCAGTATGGCGCGCGGTATGAGAACGCCCTGCAGTTCTCGCCGCGCTTTCAGGACTACGCCAAAGCGCTGGCAGCGCACTTAGTCGAGCGACACGACCTTCACGGCAGGCACGTGGTTGAGATCGGATGCGGGGACGGCTACTTTCTGAACCTGGTGTGCGAGCTAGGCGGGAACCGCGGTCTGGGATTCGACCCAGGCTACCGCGGCCCGTCGGCCGGGACCGAACTTTCAGAGGGCGTGGCGATCGTACCCGAGGCCTTCTCTGAGCGTCACGTCATTGACGCGGCCGGCCTCGTCTGCTGCCGGCATACGCTCGAGCACGTCGCCGATCCCGTTGAGTTCCTGGGGCGTCTGCGCAGAGTCTGCGGTGCGGGGCGCCCGGCGGTGTTCTTCGAGGTGCCGAACGCTGTGAGGATGCTGCGAGACGTGACGATCTGGGATGTCATTTACGAACACTGCTCGTACTTCAGCCCGCCCTCGCTCGCTCGTCTGTTCTGGGAGAGCGGATT
>JBQTJG010000436.1:0-14974 GCA_052387355.1 Armatimonadota bacterium
GGTCCCGATCACGCTGGGCACGCCCGTGCTGCTCGCGGGGCGCATCATCGACAGCGCCACCAGCGCGGGCATCGGCGGCGCCAACCTGTGGGTGCTCAATCCGGGCACCATTGTCGACGAGGTCAAGCAGAGCGATGTGCTCGCTTGGGCCACGACCGATGCGCAGGGCATCTTCCGCACCGGTCAGCCGGTGGCGATTGGGGGCGCCTATCCCGTGATCGTGATGGCAGCCGGCTACCGGAAGCTCGTGGGAGTCGTGGATCTCGTGCGCCCGGTAGCGCGCACGGCGATAGGCGCGGGCGACGCCTACCCTCGAGGAAACGTGAGTTTGCAGCGCCAATGAGGGTATACGGTTCGCGGGGTCGAATTGTGGAACAGGCCCGTCACGCAATGACGCGTCACCCACGTGACGCGATGGGAGGTCGGCTCGACGGCATGATCACACGCCTCGCAATCCTAATCGTGATTCTGGTTCTTGTCGCGGGTTGCTCGCGTCCAGTGTCGCAGCCCCAAGCGCCTGCGACGCCTGCGGCCGGGCCGCAGGCGCCATCGACACCGGTGGCGCAGGCCTCGGCACCGCCGCAGCCGGCGGCGACCCCCGCCCCGGCTCCGGCAGCCACGGCCCCACCGGTTGCCGCCGTATCGCCGGCGCCTCCGGAACCGGTCGCGCCGGCTCCGACCACCGCGCCGGCCCCACCGGTTGTGCCGCTGCAGCCCGTGCCACCTGAGCAGCCTGCGGTTCCGACCCCGCCCGCGATACCGCCGGTAGGATCGCCGGGACCACCTCAAGGCCAACCGGGCACCCAGGATGCGGTCGCGATTATCAAGGCCCGGCTCGAGCAGTTCGGGTACCGGGTGCTGGAGGCCACCTACAAGCCTGCCGCGGGCGACCAGCCTGCCATACTCGCGGCCGTCACCGAGGCGTCGTACCCGCAGCCGAGCGGCAACGCGGTGTTCGCGCAGGCCTTTGCCATTTGGAGTGTGCTGGCGGAGGCGGTCGCCGCTGACTCGGATGAGGCGCTCAAGACCATGCTCGTGGCCGGCCAGATGTGGACGAAGTACATTATCTATCTCGCCCTGCCGGCGGGCCCGTTCAAGACCTTCCAAACGGCAGCCGCGGCCTCGCCCGACGACGAGGGGCGGATGGAGGCGCTCAAGCGGCTCCAGCCCCATCTGCGGTCTGCGATCCTGGATACCGAGACCGGGCAGTACGTCGACGAGAAGGACTTCGTGAACAAGAACTTCGTGCAGTAGCGCCTCCGCGCTCGCGGCGACATCAAGACAGGAGGGATGATCGAATCGACGAGATGGCCGAGCTGAAGCGCGGGAACACCGCGGTCGCAACCGTCATGGCCGCCACTATTCTGGCGATGGTGCTGCTTGTCGTCGCCGTCACCCTAAAGTAGGAGAGTGTGAACATGCGCATCTTCGCGAAGACCCTTGCCGTGTGCGGCCTGGCCATCGCTGTGCTGGCAGTCGGGGTGGTGCCCTCGCGGGCGCAGTTTCCCCTGCCGCAGCCGCAGCAGCCAGCCCAGCCGGCCCCGCAGCCGCCCGCTCCGTATGCGCCGCAGCCGGCCGCGGATCCACGCGTGGAACGGGTCAAGGCCGCGCTCCAGCAGAAGGGCCTGCGGGTCTACGGCGTGGCGTTTCACCCGGTGGGCAGGAACAACAACGTGCCGATCTGGTTCGTCCAAACGGCAGCGAACTACGCCCAGCCGAGCCATGGCGCCGTCCTGCAGCAGGCGTTCGACATCTGGGGGATCGTGTACAGTGTCGTTGCACAACAGGACCCGCCGCAGACAGGGATGGTCGGCGTCCAGATTTGGACCAAGTACGGGATCGGGATGAGTGTCCAGGCAGGTGTCTACGCGGAGTTGCTGAGCAGGCTCCAGGCGTCCTCGACCCAAGCTGACAAGGGGCAGGCTTTCAACAACTTCACTCAGCGAATCCAGTTTGTGGTCATCGATCTGGAGCGGAACCAGAGGGTCGACTCGCAGGACTTCATGAACAAGAACTTCACGCGGTAGCGCGCGATCTCGCGCGATAACAGAGGAGGACTCATTCGATGATACATGCCGTTAGCCTGCTCCAGGCCCTGCCGTTGGGGATTCCGACCGGTGCGCCCGACTACGGACGGATCCTAATGAATATGGTCTTTCTGGTGCTGTGGGCGGTGGTCTCCGCGATCGCGTTCGCGATCGTGGTGCCCATCGCGCTGAGGGTCTTCAACCGCATGACGCCCGGCATCGACGAGATGGCGGAGCTGAAGAACGGCAACGTCGCGGTCGCGATCGTAATGGGCGCGACGGTGCTCGCGATGGTGCTGCTCGTTATGGCGGTTACCCTGAAGTAGAAGGAGGACTCATTCGATGATGCATGCCGTGAAACTCTTGCAGGCCCTGCCGTTGGGGATCCCGACCGGGGCGCCCGACTACGGACGGATCTTGATGAACATGGTGTTTCTGGTATTGTGGGCGATCGTGACCGCCGTCGCCTTCGCCATCGTCGTGCCGATCGCGATGCGGGTCTTCAACCGGATGACGCCCGGCATCGACGAGATGGCGGAGCTGAAGAACGGAAACGTCGCGGTCGCGATCGTGATGGCGGCGACCGTGCTGGCGATGGCGCTGCTCGTCGTGGCGGTCACGCTGAAGTAAGCGACAGGAGGGCCTCATCATGAAGCGTGCGATGATCGCAGCGACTGCGGTCGTACTCCTGGTGCTTGTCGCAACGGTGCCATTTCGGCCGGCCCTCGCGCAGGCGCCGGTGATGCCCCAGCCGCCGGCACAGCCGGCCCCGCCGGTCCAGCCGGCGCCAGCCGGCGACCCGCGGGTCGCTCAGGTCAGGGCTGCGGTGGAGCGGCTTGGGCAACGGGTACTCGACGTCGCACTGGTGCGGCAGACCACTGGCAACTCGGCATGGATCGTCGTCACGCCCGCGGCCTACAGCCAGCCGTCGTTCGACGCGGTCTTCAAGCAGGCGCAGATCGTGTGGTGGGGCACGTGGGGCGTCGTGTCGACCGATCCCCAGGAGACGACGTTGCTGGTCCACGGCCAGGCCTGGAACCGCTATGTGATCTACCAGATCGTGAGCCTGAAGGACTATGCGGCGTTCCTCTCAGCGTACCAGGCAGCCCGCACCGATCCTGAGCGTACTACCGTGTTCAAGACGCTGCAGGACCGCACGAGCTATTCGGTCTTCGACCTCGATCGCGGTCAGTTTGCGGACGCCAAGGATTTCTCGAACAAGAACTTCACGCGTTAGGGCGGGCGCACGTCGCTTCTAAGCGCGCGCGCAGCGGCCTTCGGACGATAGAGGTGCGGCGTCACGAGTGAAGTCAGGAGCAGGAGGGCCGACATGAATCGTGCCATTGCCTCAACCATCCTGGGCGCATGCATAGCGCTTGCCGCGATGGTACCGCCACCGCCGGCGCTCGCACAGGTGCCGGTGATGCCTCAGCCTCCGGCACAGCCCGTGCCCCCTGGGCCGCCGGTCCGTCCCGCGCCGGCTCCACAGCCGGCCGCCGACCCTCGTCTGGCGCAGTTAAGGGCGGCCCTGGAACGCGCGAACCTTCGCGTCGGCGATGTGGCGGTGACCGACGCCACCACGCAGAGGCCTCACTGGTGGGGACACGTCGGGGCGGAGTATACGCAGCCAAGCGCCAGGGCCGTGTACGACCAGGCTCACAAGATCTGGTGGGCGATGATCACCGTGCTGGCGCAGGAGCCGCCCGGCGCGGTCATGTGCGCCTGCCAGTCGTGGAACAAGTACGTGATCCAAGTCTTGGTCGAAGTGGGCCACTACAGCGCGTTTCTCAAGAGCTACCAGGCGGCGCGCACTGACGCCGAGCGCACCAGCGCCTTTGACCAGCTAGACACTGGGGTCAGCGCCCGCGTCTTCGACCTGGAGCGGCGCCAGTTCGTCGACGTGAAGGACTTCGTAAACAAGAACTATACTCGGTAGCGCGCGGGCTCAGGAGGTCGGCGTGGCACGGTTCAGGACATTCACGGGAGGGCTCGCGGTCATCGCCGCGCTGCTCGTCGGCGCCGGTGCCGCGCGCGCCGCGCCGGCAGACCCGAGGCCCGGCCAGATCAAGGCACTGCTCGAAAATCAGGGCCTCAAGGTTATTCTCGTCGACTTTGCGCCGGCCAAGGGGGCGTCGCCGCCCGTATGGGCGGCAGGGACCGCGGCCACCTACCAGGATCCGTCGTGGGACAAGGTGACGGATCAGGCTCTGACGGTCTGGAACTCGATGTACGTCGTCCTGCGGAAGGAAGACCCGAAGAACGTGCTCGTGAGCACGCAGGATTGGAGAACCTACCGGCTGTTTGTGTCCACGAGCTTGGGCACCATCGTGGCGTTCGACGCCGGCGTGCGCGCGGCCAAGACCGACGCCGAGCGGGGAAAGGTCATGCAGGGTCTGTACAAGAACGTCACCCTCAGGGTGTTCGATCTACGGCAGCAGAAGCTGATCGACACCAGCGAGTTCGCGAAGAGTCACTTCAAGTAAGCAACGGGCACTGTGCCGGGCGCGCGGGGCGCGCCAGAGGAGGTAAGACGATGACGGATCGGGGACGTCCGCTGTCGCACCGCAGCATCTGGGCAGCGCAGTGGGTGACGCTCGTGGGGCTCGTGGTCTATGTCCTCGCGGTCAGTGTGCTGGGGCCGGTGATCGCGCGCGACGGCACAGCGTCGGTCAGCACCGGCGTCGTGCTCGCGCTGGTGCCGGTGTGCCTGTGGCTGCTGCTCTTCTACGTCCAGGACGCGAGCGAGCCTGAACCGCTCGGCTACGTGCTTCGTGTTGCCGCGGCCGGCGCGGTGCTGGCCGCGGTGATCGCAGTGCCGATGCTGCGACGGTTGGTGACGACGTCGTGGCTCGCCGCCGGTCCGCTGCCGAGCCTGCTCGCCTCTATCTTGCTGGTCGCGGGAACGCAGGAGTTCTGCAAGTACCTGGCCGTGCGCTTCACCGTCTTCGAAACCACCGAGTTCGATGAGGTCGCGGACGGCGTCACGTACGGCACCGCCGCCGGCCTCGGCGTGGCGACGACGCTGAACCTGGTGTTCGTCCTCGCGAGCCCGAGCATCGCCCCATTGCCGACAGCGATCCGGATTGTGGTCACGTCCCTCAGCCATGCGGCGTTCGGCGGGGTCCTGGGCTACTTCCTCGGTCGCGCCAAGATGGTTGGCGAGTACGGGCGGGTCGTCTGGGGGTTCGTCCTGGCGTGTGTTCTCAACGGGGTGGTCTCGTACGCCGTGCGCGAGATCACACAGACAGGGTTGACGGTGAACCCCTGGTACGGGTTGGTCTTTGCGGCTGCCGTCGCCGTCGCCGTCACGGTGCTGCTGCTGCGGGCCGCTCGCAAGTCGCCTCAAGGGGTGCCGGCATGAAGATGATACGGCGAAGCGATCGTTGGATGCGCCTGGACCTGCCGGTGTTCGTGGCGCTGGCGGTCATGCTCGCGATCGGCATGTTGGTGATCGGCTCGGTGGACGCGCGCACTGTCTCGTTTGCCGATCCCCAGGGGAGCCTGCGGTTGAGCTATCCTGCCGGCTGGCTGCCGGCGTCCGACTCGAACGCGCTCCTCGACGTCCAGAATCCGCTGTCCGGCGGTGCGCTGCCCGCGCGTCTGACGGTCACGCGGCAGGCCCGCGCCGGAGATCAGCCCCTGACGGACGCCGCAAACGAGATCGTGCTCGCGCGGGGGAACACACGATCCTTGTACCGGGTGCTGTCGCTCGAGGCGACCCGAGTGGGTGGCAAGGATGCCCGCGCCATCGAGTACGCGTACGTCGCCGATCCCCATGAGGCGGTGCTGGCGGCCCAGCGCCTGCCTGTCGTGATGCGCGGCATCGAGGTCGTCGCGGTCGAAGGCGCCAACACCTACACGATCGACTTTCGTGCACCGGCATCGGGGTTCGCGAAGTTGCGGCCGGCGCTCGATCGCATCCTCAGCGAGTCTCGATTGTAAGGGGGGGGGACGATAATGCGCCGTATCTTGCTCGCTGTTGCGCTTGCGGTTGTGATGCTTACAGCCGGCCCTCGGCCGTTGCAGGCTCAGGTGTCGCCGGACATCATCGATGGCGTGATTGCCCGCACCGTCCTTCTCATCATCGTCGTCCCGGCGCCAGAAGGACGCCTTCGCGCGGTGGGTATCTGCACCGGTTCGTTCATTACCCCTACCGGCTACATCCTCACCGCGTCGCACTGTGTGCGGGCCAGAAGTGACAAGCCCGAGGTCAACGTCAAGAAAGGTGACTTGATGAATCCGGATGGCCTGGTGCCGGTGGCCCTCAACGTGCCCGGATATGTGAGCCCGGTCCCCATGATGATGGCGAAGTTCGTGGCCGATTCGGTTCCTCTGGACCTGGCCATCATCAAGGTCGACCGGCTGATCGGCCAGGGTGGAGCGCGGCCGCTGCCGGCCGACTTCGTCGTCCCGTACATCAAGATCGGCAACTCTGACGCGCTTCGCCACGGCGAGCCGATCGCGGTCGTCGGGTTCCCGGGCGTCGGGGGGAACTCGGTGAGCGTCAATCAGGGCAACGTCTCCGGTTTCCTCGCCGATGAGCAGAACCAGAAGACCTGGCTCAAGATCGACGCATCGGGCGCCGGGCCGGGAAATAGCGGCGGCCCGGTCGTCAATGCCCGCGGTGAGCAGGTGGGCGCGATCTCCCACGGCGAGGTGGATCCCACACAGGCGGCCCGGTCGGTGAGGGCCGCCCTGGTCAACCGCATCCCGGCGGAGTGGCGGCAGACGGCGCGTCTCGAACCCGCCCCGGGATCCGGCGGCGGGCCGTCTCCCGGCTCAGGCGTGCCCGCTCCGGGATCCGGCGGCGGCGCGCAGCCGGGGCAGGCCTCGGCCACCGTGGTGGTGCAGGGGCGCGTGACGGATGCTGCGAACAGCGCGCCGGTCGCCGGCGCAAACATCTTCCTCTTCAAGCCCGGCGTGAACCCGCGATCGGCCACGCGCGAGGACGTCCTGGCCAGTGGCGTCACAGACGGGAACGGGCTGTTCCAGACGCGGCCACCCGTTCAGCGCGGCGCGTCTTATCCGATCGCGATTGTGGCGAACGGCTACGCCCCGATCGTCGGCACGCTCAACCTGGCCACCGGCGGCGGCGAGGTGGTGCAGGTGACGGTCCAGCTTCAGCGGTAGGGGGGCGCACCCGCCGGACCATTCGCGGCGCCGCGACCGTCTCAGGCTGTGAAGCGCCCCCGCCTGACCGTGTGTCGCTCGACCCGCTCATGGACGGTCGTGACGCCGAGTCCGGGCGCGGTTGGCACTGTGATCGTGCCATCGCCGTTGAGTTGCACCGGCGGATCGATCAGGTCCTGTGCGAAGTAGCGATCGCTCGCCGAGAGATCGGCGGGCAGCGTGAAGTTTGAGAGCGAGCACAGCGCCATGTTGGCCGCGCGTCCGATGCCGGTTTCGAGCATCCCGCCGCACCAGACCGGCACCCCGTGAGACCGAGAGAGATCATGAATCGCCCGGGCGGCGACGAGTCCGCCTACCCGCGCCTGCTTGATGTTGATGATCCGACAGGCGCCGAGTTGCAGCGCGGCCCGCGCGGCGCGTTCGTGCACGATCGACTCGTCCAGACAGATCGGCGTGCGGAGCTGGGCCTGGAGCGCCGCATGGTCGACCAAGTCGTCCTCTTCAAGGGGCTGCTCGATCAGGAGCAGATCGAACGTATCGAGCGCCTTGAACGTGTCCGCGTCCGCCAGCGAGTATGCTGAGTTCGCATCCACTTGAAGGAGGATGTCGCCGAAGCGCTCTCTAATGCGGCGCACCGGCTCGAGGTCAAACCCGGGTTTGATCTTAATCTTGATCCGCCGGTATCCATCCCCAAGGAAGCCTTCGACGCGGGCGACCAGCTCATCCACCGTGGGCTCGATCCCGACGCTCACGCCCACCTGAATCGCCGCGCGCTCGCCGCCCAGGAGCCTGGCAAGCGGGAGTTCCTGCCGCTGCGCCTCAAGGTCCCAGAGGGCCGCTTCAAGCCCGGCCTTGGCCATGTGATGCCGCCGGATATGTATGACCTGCTGTGCGAACTCCTGTGGCGAAGGCGCCGGGCGGCCGAGCAGCGGCGGAATGAGAAACCCCTCCAGCACCGACCACGCGGTGGCGTTCGTCTCCTCGTTGTACAGCGGCGCGCGGCCAGCCGGCACCTCGCCCCATCCTTCCAGACCGTCGGCGAGGATCCGGACGAGCAGGCACGTTTTGATGTCCTCCCGGCCGAACGAGGTCTCGAACGGCGCCAGGTACGGCATCTCGACCTGGCGGAGTTCGATCGCGTCAATTTTCATGGTCGCCTCGTGAGAGCACGTAGTCGCCCCGTAGGGCCTCGCCCGCGGTCAGCGCGAAGTCGACGGCGCGGTAGCCCAGACGAAAGTAATGCTGGAACGTCGCCCGCGTCGCGATGCGCCACGCGCGCGCCAGCGCCGGATCGCGGCCGCGCAGCGCCGCGAGGTCGGTCGGGATCTCGATGCGGACGACGGGCGCATCAACGCCGAGTGTGGGATCATCCGGTCCAACGCCGGCCGTCCAGGGGACGGCTTCAAGCACTCGCGGCGCGGGTCCCCACGTTCGGTCGGGTGCGGCGCCTGAGGTCGCGGCCTCGACCCGTGCGGAGCGGAGCGTCCAGTCCACCTCGAGCCTGTCGCTATCGAGATCTCGGTTAATCTCGTCCGGCATCGAGCCGTAATAGTTGACGTAGTATCGCTGGGCTGTGGCCCCGAGCTTGTGCAGGTTGAATCGCGCGTTCACGCTCTGGAGCGGGTCAAAGGTCCAGACGGCGTGTTCATAACCCATCGCGAGCGCCGCCTCCCGCTGGGCGCACTTCAGCCGGAAGCCGACGTCCTGCAACTGACGCCCGCCCCGCACGCCGGCCATGTGCGAGTAGAAGAGCGGCCGGCCGTTCCGCCATCCCGCAAACCCGTAGCAGAACCCCAGCAATGTGCCGTCAGGTTCGAACGCGCCGAGCACGGCGCCGCCTGCCCCAGTCGCCGCGCGGAGCTGGTGCGCAGGCACCACGTCCTGCGCAGGCATGCCCCATATCTCCATCTGGAGCGTCTCGATGCGCCTGAGCGACTCGATATCCGTCAGCGCTTTGATGGTAACGTCTGCCACCGCCGGCCTCGCATGATGTGCTGGTGCAGGGTTCGCCGCGCGCGGCGAGAACTCTCAGCGTGCGCCTCTCATGGACTCCCTTCGCGCACTCGTCTCCGGCCACCTGTCCGACGATCTCGCGACGCTCGACCGGCTCGTTAGGCATCCCAGCGTCGCCGCACAGGGGCGCGGCCTGGAAGAGGCAGCCGCGCTCGTCAGGACACTCTTCGCCGATGCCGGCGCCGTGCGCGCCGAGATTGTGCGGCGTGCTGGGGCGGCGCCGGTCGTGCTCGCCGAATTCGCCGGCCGCGCCGACCGGACGCTCCTGTTCTACAACCACTACGATGTCCAGCCAGCCGAGCCGCTGGGTGAATGGACGGTTCCGCCCTTCGAGTTGACTGTCCACAATGACCGCCTCTACGGAAGGGGCACGACCGACAATAAAGGCGACCTGGTCACACGATTGGCCGGGCTGCGTGCGCTGCGCGAGACCACAGGCGGGCTGCCCTGCCGTGTGCTCTTTCTCGTCGAAGGCGAGGAGGAGATCGGGTCGGTCCACTTTGCGTCCTATGTCACGGCGCTGCAGGAGCAGCTTCAGGCGGATGGCTGCATCTGGGAGTATGGCGAACGCGATCCTCAAGATCGGCTGCACGTCATCGCAGGCGTCAAAGGAATCTGCTATGTCGAGGTGGAGCTGACCGCGACGGCACGCGACCTGCACTCGATGTGGGGCGCTGTCATCGAGGGCGCGGGTACACGGCTCGCCTGGGTGCTGGCTGGACTCCGTGACAACAGCGGGCGCGTCCGCATCCCCGGATTCTATGACGGGGTCGCGGAGCCGGGGCCCGACGCGGTTGCCGCCGCCCGCGCGGCGTCGTTTGATGAGGGACAGTTGCGGATGTACGCTGGCACCGATCGATTCATTGGCGGCCGCAGCGGCGAGGGCGCCGTCAAAGCGCTGCTCTTCGAGCCCACCTGTACGGTCTGCGGCGTCGAGACCGGCTACACCGGCGCTGGGATGAAGACCGTCCTGCCGCAGCGGGCTCGCGCGAAGATCGACTTCCGGCTGGTGCCGGACCAGGATCCCGATGTGATCGTCGGCCTGCTCCGCGCGCACCTGGACCGTACAGGATTTCCGGAATGCGCGGTCATCCCCATGGGTCTCGAACGCGCCTTCAGGACTGACCTGTCCGATCCGTTCGTGCGGACGGTTGTGGACGCTGCCAGAGCCGCAACTGGACGCGAGACCGTGCTTCTCCCCACCTCGCCCGGGACCGGCCCGATGCACGCGCTCGGTCATCCTCTGGGCGTGCCCATCGTCAGCATCGGCTGCGGGTATTGGGGGTCAAACCCACATGCGCCTGACGAACATGTCCGGTTAGGCGACTTCGAGGAAACTATCGTGATGATCGCGCACGTGCTCGAGCGGTTCGCGCAGGCGTCATAGCATGGAGATCCGGCCCCTGACCGGGAATCCTGGCCACACCGTGGTGACACATGCCGAGCTTGAAGGACATCATCCGGCAGCAGACCGATCCGGCGCTGGACCTGCTTCGCAGGCTGGTGCGCCAGCCCAGCGTCGCGGCGACCGGCGACGGGCTGACCGAGTGCGCCACCCTGGTGCGGCAGGCCTTCGAGGATGCCGGGGCTCGGGTTGACGTGCACACGGCCGAGGGCGCAGCCCCGATCGTGATCGCCGAGTTTCCTGGCGCCAACGACCGTACACTGCTCTTCTACAACCACTATGATGTGCAGCCGCCCGATCCGCTGGACGAGTGGACGTCGCCTCCGTTCGAGCCTGCGGTCCGGAACGGCCGCCTTTACGGCCGCGGCGTCGCCGACAACAAGGGCGATCTTACGACGCGCCTCGCCGCCGTTCGGGCGCTGAGGACTTTGCACGGCCGGCTCCCGTGCCGCGTGGTGTTCTTCGTCGAAGGTGAAGAAGAAATCGGATCGGTGCACTTCGGGTCCTACGTACAGGCGCACACGGCGGCCCTTCGAGCCGACGCCTGCATCTGGGAGTTCGGCCAGCGAGACGTCAAGGAGCGTTTGCAGATCACATTGGGGATCAAGGGGATCTGCTACCTCGACCTCGAGCTTCAAGCGACGAGCCGGGACCTCCACTCATCGCTGGGCGCGTTCGTCGACGGCGCCGCGACGAAGATGGCATGGGCGCTGGCGTCGCTGAAGGATCCCATGACCGGCCGCGTCCTGGTGGAGGGCTTCTACGATCGAGTCCGGCAGCCCAGCCCGCGAGAACTGGAAGCGACGCGATTGATCCCGTTCGATGAGGCTGAGCTGAAGCAGCACGTGGGCGTGACGCGCTTCATTGGCGGCGTGAGCGGTTTCGCCGCGCAGGTGCAATTGCTCTACCAGCCGACCTGCACGGTCTGCGGCTTCGAGAGTGGCTACACAGGTCCCGGATCCAAGACGGTCCTGCCCCGCCGCGCCACGGCCAAGGTGGATTTCCGTCTGGTCCCTGACCAGGATCCGGCGGAAATCAGGCGGCTCGTCCAACGGCACTTTGAGCGCCGGGGCATTGCGATGTCGGTGACGCTTCTGGGCGGCGAGCGCGCGTACCGGACCAGCCTCGACGATCCGTTCGTCTCGCTGGTGGCCGCAACCGCGCGGGAGGCCACGGGGAGAGAGATCGTCGTGTACCCGACCTCGGCCGGCACCGGCCCGATGTACGATCTCGGCATGGCGCTGGGCATCCCGATCGCGGGCATCGGCGGAGGCTATTGGGGCAGCAGAGGACACGCGCCGGACGAGAACATCCGGCTGACCGATTTCGAAGAAACGATCCTCGTGATGGCGCGGCTGATCGAACGGTTCGCGGCACCGGCATGATGCCGATAGCGATGAATCGTCCCGCTTCGGGAGCGAGCGTCTGACCCTACGTGTGTGGCTTCATACGATTGCGCAGGTCGGCCAGCGCCGGGCTCAGCGCCACATGATACGTCACCGCATCGTCGATCTGGCGGTACTCCTCAGGGAGCGCCGCCAGCCGCTCGGTGCAGCGGCGCCGAATCTCGTCCAGCGGATCTGACGCCCGCCGCCTGCCGGCGTCCATGACCTGCACGAGCAGCGGGACGCCGCCGGCCGGCCCTGATTCGCCGAGGAGGGTGATCAGGTCTCCCGCGGGCTGGCCATCCGCATCGGTGTGGCGCCACACTTGTTTGCGGCCCGGCAGCGTCGCCTTGCCCGTGCTCAGTTTGAACCGGTAGCCCTTCTCATCCTCGACGAGCTTATAGACTCCGCCAAGGTGCGGGGCGTCCGCCGATGTCCCAAGCTCGGTGCCGACGCCAAACGCGTCTGCAGCCGCTCCCTGGTCGAGCAGCTCGACGATCCGATACTCGTTCAGGTCCCCGCTCAGGAAGATCTGCACCTCGCCGAAGCCCGCCGCATCGAGCGCGGTCCGAACCGCCCGGCTCTGCGCGATCAGGTCGCCGCTATCGATGCGCACCCCGCGCAGCCGGGCGCCGCTCGCAGCCAGCTCACGTCCCACGGTGATCGCATTGGCCGCACCCTGCAGCGTGTCGTAGGTGTCGATGAGCAAGACGGCATTGTTGGGGAAGTCTTGCGCGAACATGCGAAACGCCTCCAGCTCGTCGGAGAACGACATGATGTAGGAATGGGCCATGGTACCCACGACCGCGATGCCGTACAGCATCCCGGCCAGGACGTTCGACGTCCCGGTACATCCTGCGATATAGGCAGCCCGCGCCGCCTTGAGCGCCGCGTCGGCGCCGTGGTCCCGCCTGGGCGAGAAATCCACCACGCCGCGGCCCCGTGCAGCGAGCACCACGCGCGCCGCCTTGCTGGCGATCATGACTTGAAAGTTCAGCGCATTCAGCAGGAACGTCTCGACGATCTGCGCCTCGATCCGGGGACCGCTGACCTCGAGCAAAGGCTCCGGCGGGAAGAACAGCTCACCCTCGGGAATCGCCCGCACATCCCCGGTGAACCGGAAAGTGCGGAGATAGTCCAAGAACCCCTCGCTGAACAGCCTCAGGGTGCGCAGGTAGTGGATCGCCTCGTCCTCGAAGTGCAGCGTCTCGAGATAGGACAGCGCCGCGTCCAGCCCGGCGCTCACGAGGAACGTGCGTCCGGGGGGCAGCGAGCGCACGAACAGGGCGAAGGTCGCTCGGTCATTCATTCCGTGGCGAAAATAGCTGTCGGCCATCGCCAGCTCGTAGAGGTCCAGCAGCAGCGCCACGTTGGCGGGCGTGACGTAGCCGAATCCCGGGGAAGAGGCCGTCAGGGGCGGATCTGAACGGGGGGCGTCCGAGCCGCTCATAACCAGCGCATGCGACGAAAGATGGCCAGCATGATGGCGACGCTCGCGGCCATGATGCCCAGCGCCGCGATGAAGCCGTATCGCCACTCGAAGGGCGGAAACGACCGCTCGAAGTTCATCCCATAGATGCCCGAGATGACCGCGAGTGAGGCAAAGATCGCAGTGATCACTGTCAGCCGCCTTACGACCTCGTTCAAGCGATTACTGACCAGACTGAGGTAGATATCGACGGCGCCGGCCAGCAGATCGCGGTGGGTGTCGATCCCTTCGGTGATCCGCAGCAGGTGGTCGTAGATGTCGCGGAAGTACGCGCGCAGCGGCTCACTGATAAGCCGCGTGTCGTGCCGCATCAAGATGTTGATCATGTCACGCTGCGGGGCGGCGACCCGCCGCAGGGTCAGCAGCGTGCGCTTGGCGCCGAACAGCCGGTCCATCGAGCGAGGGCTCGGCTTCTTCAACAGGGAATCCTCTAGGCGCTCGATGTAGTCATCGAGCGAGTCGAGGACCGGGAAGTACGAGTCGACGACGACGTCGAGGATCACGTAGAGGACGTAGCCGTGCGTGCCGCGCAGCACCTCGGGCGCCTGCGACAGGCGCCGCCGGATCTCGTCCAGGACCGGCGGCGTCCCGCTGTGCGCGGTGATCACGTACCCCGGTCCGTAGAAGATGTCGACCTCATCCAGGGCGATGTCGTGACCCTGCGCGCCCTTGGGCCGAACAGCGTGCGTCGTGATGAAGAGGAACTGCTCGTAATCCTCGGCCTTGGGCCGCTGCTGCCGTTTGAGCGCATCCTCCACGGCGAGCGGGTGCAGGTGGAAGATAGTGGCGATCCGTCCCAGCTCCTCAGACGTGGGGTTTGTGAGATCAATCCAGAGGATCTGGCCGTCGCGGCCGGAGAGCGACTCCAGCGGCTCCTGCGGATCGACGACGATCTCAGATCCGCGGAAGGCCAGGACCTGCTTGGTGGGTGAAGCGGCTGGCATCGGGAGGCTTGGTTCGGCCCGCCGCAACCCTTCACCTTGCGCGGCAATACTCCCCTTACGCGGTGACACCTCCGTTGCGCGGCGATTGTACCCTCGCAAGGAATGAGTTGGCGCTCAGCGAAGGACGCTGAGTCGCAACCGCCGGCACAAGGAGGACCTGACCGTGATTCTCTACGAGGGCAGGGAGATCCCGGAGAACGTGAGCGAACTGGTTGATCCTGCCTGGACAGCGTACGTCGCGACCACTCAGGCGATCCACAGCTCCTTGGGGAATGTGCTCAGCACGTCGTGGCCCGTCTTCGTCACGACTACGACATCCTCGAGCGCGAAGTTGCCGATCTTCCCGTCGGGGCGGTCGAAGAAGATGGGCTCGACGGTCAGGACCATGCCTTCTTCGACGATGGTCTCGCTGTTGTTGGCGATCGAGGGTGGCTCGTGCACGTCCAGTCCGAGGCTGTGGCCGACCCGCTCGATCCGCGCATGGTCGTTGAAGCCCATCGCCTTGATGACATCGGCGCACGCGTTGAAGATCTCCCTGGCCGGGATGCCCGGACGGATGGCGGCCACGCCGGCGCTCTGCG
>JBQTJG010000437.1:0-2213 GCA_052387355.1 Armatimonadota bacterium
CGGCAATGTCGAGCGGCGCCTGCCAGCGGTGCCCGCATGCCGCGCACTCGAGGTCAAGCAGGACCTCGGCCTCAGGCTGTGCTTCGGCCATGCGGGCAGCAAGTTCGGTCACGATCTCCTCGGGCAGTTCGCCCAGATCGACGCGCTGCCCGCCGCGTCTGGCCTCGGTCACGCACCGCGCCACCAGAGCGGCCTTCCCCCTGGCCACATCGGGCGCTAGGGAAGCAGATCCGACGGCAGCCAGAAGGTCGGCGCTGTCGGGCAGCCGGAAACGCAGGGCGAAGTCGCCCGCACTGAGCGAGTACTCGCTGCGCGACGGAACCGGCTTTTCCGGCCGGTCGGCGGCGAACCATGCCCCGTCCACCTCGAAGACGACGCCCTCTCTGCAGCGTGGACAGTCCGCGTATGCGTCCAACACCGGCCCAAAGGTCGCTGCGCGCACCCGATAGAGGCGCGCGTCGCGCTCGGCCACCGTCAGGGCCAGACCATCGTCGATTGACAGTTCCGGGTCTGCGGCGCGCACCAGCATCAGCGCCCGGGTGACCGGCCTCTCCTGCTGACCGGCTTCCCAGAGTTCGAGGATGTCGCGGGCCGCGAGCGCGCGCATGCTCAAGCAGGCTCAGTGAAACTCGGCTCCTGGGGCTCGGTCACGGCGGTGTCGCGCTCCCATCCCTCGTTTTCCAGTTTGATAGTCTGAATCGCCACGGCGTTGGCGTTGGCGTCGAGATCGGGAAGCGCCTGGAACTCGGACACCCAGCACCGGTAGATCTTGTACGCGATCGCCAGTTGTCCGGCTTCGTTGTACACCTCGAGGATGATGTCTTTGCGGAAGTCTTGCAGCGAGACCTCTGCGCCAAGACCCGCGCCGAAGTTCCAGACCTTGTTGGCCCACCGCTCGAACTCCGGATCGTGGGTCACCCCGCGCTCGAGTGTGATGGCCTCGTACTTTGTCCGGCCCGGCGACTTGCGGCCAGTGCTGGGATCGCCACCCTCACGATGCTCCACGATCTCCGTCGACCGCTTCAAGGCCCCGGCCTTGCTGACACCGGCCACATAGCGTCCGTCCCACTTCACTCTGAACTTGAAGTTCTTGTACGGGTCGAACCGCTGCGTGTTGACGCTAAACTGTGCCATCGCCGTCCTCCTCACTCCTCACGCCATGGGCACGCTCGCTTCAGGTCTGGATCTGACCCGCCATCTGCTGGATCTTGATGATGACGAACTCTGCGGGCTTGAGCGGCGCGAACCCGACCAGGATGTTCACGATACCGCGATTCACGTCGTCCTGCGTCGTAGTCTCGCGGTCGCACTTCACGAAGTACGCTTCGCGAGGCGTCCGCCCGGCAAACGCCCCCTGGCGAAAGAGGCCCTGCATGAAGGCCCCGACGTTCAACCGGATCTGCGCCCACAGCGGCTCGTCGTTGGGCTCGAAGACGACCCACTTGGTGCCGCGGTACAGACTCTCTTCGATGAACAACGTGGTGCGGCGGACGGGGATGTACTTCGATTCCGATCCCCGTTCGTCGTTGCCCGCAAGCGTCCGGGCGCCCCAAACGACCGTGCCGTACACGGGGAACTGGCGGATGCAGTTGATCCCCAGAGGATTCAGTGTGCCGTTTTCCCGATCGGTGAGTGGCTGCGCGACGCCGCTCGCCCCGGTGACACTGGCATCGATCCCCGCCGGCGCCTTGAACACTCCCCGGGTCGCGTCGGTGCGAGCGTAAATGCCAGCGGTGAAGCCGCTGGGCGGGTAGGTGCGCAGGCGATTCTCCTGAAGCGGGTCGGCTGCCCGCACCCACGGGAAGTAGAAGGCGGCATTGATGGAGTCGGCGCCGGCGAGCGTCCCGGGCGGCCCGGATTGCAGCAACGTGAGAGTGGCGGTTTCGTCACAGTCCACCAGGAGAAATGCCCGCCTGTCGCGACAGTACGCCTGCAGCGGCGCCAGCGCCGCCGCGTTCGTCTCGCCCGGAATGCAGAGTAGGTTGAAGAGGTCCACGCGATCCAGGAGCCGAATCGAGGCGGTCGCATTCGTAGGATCGAGTTCGGCCTCGAACCCGGGAGAGTTGGGATCGAGGACAGTCCCGTCCAGGCCGCCGGCCAGTGGCGGCGACGGCGGGGCCGTGTCGGCGGGCGGCGCGGGCGCGCCCCGCCCGGCTGCGGGTTCAAACGCCCCCGCCGCGGGCACCCCCCCCCCCACCCCCCCCCCGGCGCCC
>JBQTJG010000438.1:0-10314 GCA_052387355.1 Armatimonadota bacterium
CCGTCGCTCATCAACGCGACGGCGCCGTCCAGATCAGTCCTGTAGATGGCGACGTTGGCCCCCGCGAGCGTGTCCAGTGTCGTTGGATGCGGATGCCCGAAGGTATTGTCCGCGCTCAGGGACATCACGGCGATTCGAGGGTTCACCCTGGAGAGGAATTCGGGCGTCGTCGAGGTCCGGCTGCCGTGATGAGCAACCTTGAGCACCTGGCTGGAGAGCAGCACGCCTTGATCAAGCAGGTACCGCTCAACGGAGGCCTCGGCATCACCGGTGAACAGCGCGGCGGTCTCGCCGTACGTCAGGCGGGCCACGACTGAGCCCCAGTGCACGGGATCGCCATCGAGCTGTGGAATAGGCTCCGGGGGATATAAGACCGTCAGCAGGACTCCGGCGCCAAGGTCAATGGTCATTCCCTGTCGGGCTGTCTGGTAGGGAATCTTGCCGGCCTCGACCAGTCGAAGCAGGCGCGCATAGGAGGGTGAAGGATGAGGCACGCCGGGATCCAGCACGAGTCCGACCTGGAAGTTCTCCAAGACCGCAGGTAGTCCTCCAACATGATCCTCGTGGGGATGGCTGAGCAACACGACGTCGAGGCGGCGCACGCCTGCGCGCCGCAGGGCCGGCACGACACGCATGCGTCCGACGTCCCATGCGGTTCGCGCCCCACCGATCTCGCCGCCCCCATCGATCAGCACAGTTCGACCAGATGGACTCTGAATGAGTATGGCGTCTCCTTGCCCGACATCCAGCGCCGTCACCGTCAGGAGCGTTGGAGGTCGCATCGCCGTCACGATCCAGATCGCAAACACCGCGACCGTTACGGCGGTGGCGACGATCCGTTGGACACGGGAGAACACCCATCTCCCCGAAGCGAGTCCTATCCAGGCGGCCAGGATTCCGTAGAGAGCCGCCGTGAACAGCGCGGTGACCGGCGGCGTTGGCACCGTGGACCACGACAGATCGCCGAATCGCCCCCCAAGCCACAGCACGGCCGCAAGCCCGGGCTGCAGCAGACCCAGCAGCGGTTCGCCCAGCGCGGGCGCAAGGACCACAATCGGGACAAGCGCGAAGCCGGCTGGAACCAGCGCCGCGATGAGCGGCAAGACCAGCACGTTGGCGACCAGTCCAGCCACGGCGATGGTCTGAAAGTGGGACGCGATGAGTGGGGCCACGGCCACTTGTGCACCCAGAGTGACCGCGAAGGCCGCAGACGCTCGTGAACCCATCACCGCGAACTGGCGCTGGAGGACCGGCGAGACGAAGAGCAGCCCCCATGTGGCAGCGAACGAGAGCTGAAATCCAATGTCGAAGAGAACAGATGGATGCGCGACGAGCAGCGCCAGGCCTGCCGTGGCCAGCGTCGCGCTGCGGTCACGTTGACGCCCCAGCGCGATGGCGCCGAGCCCGATCACCGCCATGACGACGGCGCGGCTGATCGACGGCGCCCAGCCGACCATCGCGGCGAACATGACCACACCGAGACCTGTCACGGCAGCGGAAGCCATGAGCGACAGTCGTGCTAATCGAGCCGCCCATGCACAGGCGCCGGCGACGATCGCCACCTGCGCGCCTGAGACCACCATGAGATGGACGAGACCCGCGAGCGAAAACTGCCGGTAGACCTCAGCCGGAAGGTGCGTGTCGATGCCAAGTAATAAGGAGAGAAACAGCCCCCCCTGAGGCCGGGGTAGCGCCCGCAGGGCACTTTCAACGACGCGTAGACGAAGGGAGGCGATGGCGCCGCGGACGGACCATCCCGCGGGACGGACCACCGTGATCCCGTGCTCGGCGTCCACGCGCAGGATGCCGACCAGCCCGCGCCGTCTCAACGCGTCGCGCTCAGAGCGCTCCCCCGGATTCCCCGCAGGACGCCCGGCCCTGAAGCGCCCTCGCACGCGCACGACGGCGCCGACACCGGCAACCGGCGCATCACCCCGACCCACCATCCGAACGAGGCCGTCAACAGGTTGCATGGAGCCGACAGAGTCGATGGAAAGATGAATGTCGCCTGGGGGCTGCCTGGCTCGCGCGATTCTCCCACTAGACGGCCGGCCCGAGGAACGCTGCGAAGGCCCGAGGCTGAACGCATAGAGGCGCACCACCGCCCTCCATCCGCCGGAGGCGGCTTCCGGCGGCGAGTGGAGAATACCCTGAGCCACCACGACGCGTCCATCGGCGGTCTGCGGCCAGAAGGGTTCTCGGGCAGCGTGAGTCGTCGCGTGCGCACATCCCAGCGCGACGAAGAACAATACGACACCGAGCAGTCGCAAGCCCGGTCGGCGTGTCAACCAGCAGATAGCCCAGACCGCACCCGTACCACCGGCCACCCACACCGCGCTGCGCATCGACGGCTGCAGGCGCTCGGCCAGGGCGATGCCGCCGGCGAACGCACCAGCCAGCCAGACGATCGTGGGCAGATCCAGAAAGGGACGCACCGGCGCAGACCGCTCCTCACGGAGGAGATCGGCCTGCACCGGTGGATTTTCCGGGGGTTACGTCTTGGCGGAGACCTCGCTCAGCAATCGCTGGATGAAGCCATCCACCGGAAGGGCACCCAGGTCGCCTTCGGACCGGCTGCGGACCGAGACGGCGCTTGAGGCCACCTCCCGGTCCCCGATGACGGCCATGTACGGAATCTGCTCGACCTGCGCCTGCCGGATCTTGTAGCTGATGCGCTGGTTCGAGCCGTCGACCGATGCGCGCAGGCCCGCCCCCGACAGACCTTGTCGGACCTGCCCGGCATGCCCGGCGTGGCGGTCGGCGATCGGCAACACGCGCACCTGCTCCGGCGCCAGCCACAGGGGAAAGCGTCCCTCGTACTGCTCGATCAGCAGCGCCACCCACCGCTCCATCGTACTCGTGACCGCCCGGTGGATCATCACCGGCCGGTGCGCCGATCCATCCTCCCCGATGTATTCAAGCGCGAAGCGCTCGGGCAGCAGGAAATCGAGTTGAATCGTCGAGATGGTCTCATCCTTGCCTGCCGCCGTCGGCACCTGCACATCGATCTTGGGGCCGTAAAACGCAGCCTCGCCCACGGCCTCCCTGAACTCCAGGCCCATCTCTCGCAGCGCCTCGCGCAGCTTCACCTCGGCCAGATTCCACAGCTCGTCGTTGGGGATGAAGTTCACGCGATCGGCAGGATTGCGCAGCGAGAGCCTGTACCACGCGCCGCCGACGTGAAAGTCTGCGTACACGCGCTGGATGAGCCGCGCCACGCCGACGATCTCGTCTTTGATCTGATCGGGCCGGCAGAAGATGTGGGCATCATTCATCGCCATCCCGCGCACTCGGTGCAGCCCTGTGAGCACGCCAGACCGCTCGTAGCGGTAGACCTTGCCGATCTCAGCGATGCGAATGGGCAGATCGCGATACGAATGCTGGCCGTGACGATAGATCATGATGTGGTGTGGACAGTTCATCGGCCGCAGGACCAGCTCGTCGCCTTCGACCTTCATCACCGGGTACATATTCTCGCGATAGTGCTCCCAGTGCCCCGATAACTTGTACAGGGCTGAGCTGGCGAGTTCCTGACTGTAGACGTGCTGGTAACCGGACGTCACCTCGAGATCGACGATGTACCGCTCGATGATACGGCGGATCGTTGCGCCTTTCGGGAGCCACAGCGGCAGCCCCTGGCCGACCTCCGGCGCCATGTGGAACAGGTTCATCTCCCGACCGATACGCCGGTGGTCCCTGCGCCTGGCCTCCTCGAGTCGGTGGAGATGGGCGTCGAGCTGCTCCTGAGCCGGGTACGAGACACCATAAATGCGCTGCAGCATCGGTCGGTGCTCATCCCCGCGCCAGTAGGCGCCGGACGTAGATAGCAGCTTGATGGTGTGGATCAGGCCTGTGTTGGGCAGATGCGGGCCCCGACACATGTCGGCGAACCCGTCCTGACGGTAGACGCTGACCCGCTGATCGGGAATGTCGTTGAGCAGCTCGAGTTTGTAGATCTCGCCCTGCGCCTCAAACTGCCGCCGGATCTCCTCGCGGGGAATCTCGACGCGATCGATTGGCTGCTGCGCCTGGGCCAGCTCGTGCATCCGAGACTCGATGCGTTCGAGATCGTCGGGGCTGAACGGCCGGCCGATGTCGAAATCGTAGTAGAATCCGTCTTCAATCGGCGGACCGATCGCCAGCCTGGCCTCGGGAAACAACTGCTTCACTGCCTGCGCCATCAGGTGAGCCGTGGAGTGCCAGTAGACCTCGCGTCCCGCGGGCTCGTTGAAGGTGACGAACTCCACACGCGCGTCGGCCTCGACCGGCGCCGAAAGATCGCGGGGGCGGCCGTCCATGACGGCGGCCACGATCTCCTTGAGTCCAAGACGCTCCGCCAGCGCGCGAAGCGGACTCCCCGCATCGACGCTATGACGCGATCCGTCTGGCAGTTCAACCATCACGTGTTCCATTACGCTCCCCTCCCAGCCCGTTCCCGGACAAAAAAACAAACCCGCTCCCTCAAGGGGCGGGTTTCCGCGGTTCCACCCTCGCTTCCGTCCGGCGGCCGCTCCACACGCGCGCGGACCAACTACCAGACGCTCGCTGCGCGATTCCGGGCGCACCCGGCGGCTTAGTGGACGGTCAAGCGACCGCCGTTCGTCCGCAGCTCAGAGGTGGTGTTCCGTCGATCCGACCGGCAGGGCTCTCAGCCACTGACCCTGCCTCTCTCCTGCCGCTGCATCCCGCGCGGTACCCGATCGAAGGCCGACGTACTCTTCCTCGTCTTCGCAAACTGTACCGTGATGGTAGAACGTCACGACGACGAAGTCAATCCAAGTCTGCGCCGCCTCCGCCTGTGACAGAAATCACATCAGCTCGGTGACGCCAGCCATCGCTGCGCCGGCGCGCCAGCCGTAACCTAACCTCTGATACCACCTCAGGAGGTACCGTAATGGGCGCCAGACGAACGTGGCTCGACACGGTGAAGATCGTCCTCAAGGAACTCGCCAAGATCGCCGACTATAACGTGGAAGGGGAAAGACGCTTTCGGCAGCTTCGTGCGGACGCCGGCCGGGGATTGATGCCCGCTTCACCCGCGGCGCCCCCGGCGCTGTTCTCTTCGAAACGATCCCCATCGGGGGTGATCTCGAATTCCAGGCGGTCCCGAACGGCGGGCGCGTAGGGTCAAGGGAGCCCGCCGGCGAAGCTTCGCAGCGCGGTGGATCTGGGCCTGAGGCGCCCCGGGAGAATCGTGCGCCCGGTGTCCTAGCGGCCGGCGCCGTCGACATAGACCGCAGACGGGAACGAAAACTGCATGGCGCCGCTCCCCATACCGCCCAGGGTCGTCCATCCTGCGCCGGTCATGTCGTTCATGCGGATCACGCGGTGCGCTTCGTCGGTGACGTAGATGCGACCGGCGCCATCGACGAAGATGCCGGTCGGAAACGTGAACAGGCTGGGGCCCCCGCCGAACGCGCTGAACGTGGCCCAGCCGCTCCCGCTCATGTCGTTGATCCGCACGATCCGTTCGTTGCTGGAATCAGTCACATAGATCCGGCCCGCGGCGTCCAGGGCGACACCCGCCAGGAAGTCGAACTGGCCGGCGCCGCTTCCTGACCTGCCAAACGCGGCCCATCCCGTGCCCGCCATGTCGTTGATGCGGACGATCCGATCGTTGAGTGAATCGGCGACGTAGATCCGCCCGGCGGCATCAATGAAGATCCCCTGCGGGAAGCTGAACTGATGTGCAGCGCTCCCACGAGCGCCAAAAGCGGTCCAGCCCGCGCCGGTCATGTCATTCACACGGACGATGCGGTGATTCACAGCATCGCTTACGTAGATGCGCCCATTCGCATCCACCGCGACGCCCACGGGAAACTCGAACTCCCTGACGCCGGCTCCGCGTCGGCCGAAGCCGACCCACCCTGCGCCGGTCATATCATTCACGCGCACGACGCGGAAGTTCGCAGAGTCCGTGGTGTGGATGCGGCCGTTGACATCGATCGTGATCCCGGATTGAAAGGCGAACGGGCGGGCGCTGGGGTCGCGGTCGCGCAGGACGGTCCAGCCGGCGCCTGACATGTCACTGAGGCGGACGATGCGATCGTTGCCCGGGTCGGTCAGGTAGATGGCGCCCCGGGCGACTTGTGCAATGACGCCGAAGGGCGCGCAGAGGAACACGGCAGCGAGCAGCAGCACGATCGGACGAGGTCTCATAGTCAGGATGGATCCTGGATGGGCTGGTTTTGTGGAGGGATGCCTGGAATCCTCTCGTCGATCCGTCGAACATGCCCAGAGTGGCTCGCGGGAAGCCTGAACCGCCGCGGTAATGGGCACATCATAGACGACACCCACACTCCTGTGACGACGTTGCCGGAGACGCGCACGGCGAGGCAGGAGGAACGGACGTGAGTCTCTCACCAGAGATCCGCCGGCGAATCTACGAGGAAGAGCAAGTCAGGGTCGAAGCGCAGGAACGGATCAGGGAAGAGATCCGCCTGCGCCACCAGAATACGGCGTTCGCCCTCAGGATGCTGCTCGTGCTGGTCTTCTTCGCGCTGGGGTTCTTCGTGTCCGAGCACTACTTGAAGCAGTCCCAGGCCGTGCCGGAGATCAGCGCGCCGGCCCAGGAGGCGTCTCCACGCGTGAGCCAGGCCGTCCTGGACGAGATTGCCCAATCATTGAAACCACAGGTTGATGCCGATGTCTGCGTGCGAGCGACCGGCAGGACCCGACCGCAAGTCAAGGCGACGATCGAGCTGGCGCGCGACACGTGGAGCAACACTGCGAGACGCCTCGCCATGGCGAAAGCGAAGGTCGTTGGAGCCACGCTCCGGAAGCGGGGACTCGCTGTCCCCGCCTATGTAGAGATCTTCTCTCCCAAACGGTGGTATGGGCTGGCTGTGTACGATAGTGACACCCTGCAGATCACATGGGACGCTTGCCCGGGCCGTTGCGAGGAAGAAGGCACCCGACACGTGAGAAGGTGCCGGGAGTAGTCGCCATTTCTCCTCGGTGGCTAGATCTTGCGTGCCGCGACGGGTGCTGGAGCAGGGCGGGACTGCCGGAAAGCAGCGCTGCGCGTGATCCGGTCGCGCAGTCTGGCCAACAGCGATGCTGGCCGCTCGGCCGCGAGCAGCTTGATGAGCCGCTGCTCAGCCGCGGCCGCGTGCGCCTCCTGCCAGTGCTGCTCAGCCCGTTCTCTAATCGTGAAGTCCCACATCGCCGATCCTCCCTTCGGTGCTGATCCACTGTCAGGAGAATACAACGCGGCCCCGACCGGAGCGATGGCACGGGTCACGGCGGATGTGTGACACCGGTCACACGGCCCGGCTGTAGTGGACGCTGGCGCCGGACTGGATCCTATTGACGTTCCGCGATGCGGACGCGCTATTCTCAGCGGCCAAACCGGCTAGCCAGAACTTCCCACTCGCTAGGCAGCACCCGGGCAGAAAGTCTGAACGGCGCGGGCCTGCTGTCGCCCCTCCTCGGAGAGGTTCCGCTGCCTCTGGCAGTCGCCGAGGTTCTCACCCGCGGTATCCGCTTGTGAGACGATGGTAGCCGCATGGCGGAAGAAGATCACATAGCCGCTGCGGCGCAATCCATCGACAAGAGCCTGCCCCGCCAGAGGCGCCTGGGCCAGCGCAGCCGCGGGGAGCAACGCGAGGCAGCATCCGACGTACAGACTACGCACGTCGGCTCGGCACAATCACTCGCTTGAGCTGTCGGTCCCAATGACGCTCTCATCAGAGCTATTCCGCGGCAGGAGGCGATTGAACATACTCGAAGCACTGGGACGATGAGGGTCATCTCCGAAGTCCGACGGTACGCGCAGTTCACCTTGCGGCTTCGCGAGTACTTGGGCCAGCGCATCACGCTCGAACAGGCTCGCGAGGCCGTCCAACGAGGACTGGCCGAGCGCGAGACGAACTTCCTGTGGCTCGTCGAACACGGGATCTTCGGCAACCCACGAAGTCCGTACATCCCGCTGATGAAAGCAGCCGGATGCGAGGCGGACGATGTCCGAGCCATGGTGCGCGCCCGAGGCGTAGAGCGCACACTTGAGGCGTTGCGGGACGCCGGCGTCTACGTGTCCTTCGAGGAATTCAAAGGCCGTACCCCGATCGTGCGCAACGGAACCACGATCTCGGTGCGCCCGCAGGACTTCGACAACCCGCATGCCCACCGCGACTACCGCTCCGAAACGGGTGGGTCGACGGGGCCGGGCGTCGCTGTTGTGAACGACCTGAGGTACCTGGCGTACCGGGCACCCGCGATCATGCTGGCGCTCGACGCGCACGACCTGCTCCGACTCCCCATGGGCGTCTGGCGGGGCATCCTGCCGGACGGCAGCGGAATCGGGGTCATCCTGGTCGCCGCCCGTTTCGGCTACTTTCCCGAGGTATGGTTTACGCCGATCATCAGCCGCGATTTTCGGCCGTCATTCACGCGTCGGTTCGCCACCGAGTACATCGTCATGATGGCACGCCTCTTCGGCGCGCCCATTCCGTGGCCCCGGCTGGTCCGACTGGATCAGGCCGTCGTCGTGGCGCGATGGGCCGAACAGATGGTCAAGGTCCGCGGCGGCTGCCTGATCCGGACCACTATCGGGAGAGCCGTGCGCGTATGCGCCGTCGCCGGTGACGAAGGCATCGATCTGACAGGCACGACGTTCCAGGGAGGCGGGGAGGCGCCGACGCCGGCGAAGGTGCGCGAGGTCACCCGGACCGGCGCGCGGTGGATTCCGAACTATATGTTCTCGGAGGCCGGGGCGATAGGCTTTGGCTGCGCGCGTCCGGCTGACGGCAACGATGTCCACGTGCTGAGCGACACAGTAGCCGTCATCCAACGCCAGCGGCTTGTCCCTGGTTCCGATCTGCTGGTCGAGGCGTTTTGCTACACGACGCTTCGGCCGACGGCCCCCAAGCTGATGCTGAACGTCGAGAACGATGACTCCGGAGTCATGGAGTCGCGATCCTGTGGCTGTCCCCTCGAGCACGCAGGCTTCAGCGTGCACCTGCGTCACATTCGCAGCTTCAGGAAGGTCACCACCGAGGCTGTCACGCTGGTGGGCGCGAACATGGCCCGCATCGTGGAGGAAATCCTTCCCTCGCGTTTCGGCGGGACACCGCTGGACTATCAGCTTGTGGAGGAGGAAGACGAGCACGCCTTGACCCGCCTCAACGTCGTCGTCAGTCCCCGGATCGCCATCACTGATGAGGCGGACGTGATCCAGGCCGTCCTCGAGTCCGTGCCCCGTCTCGATCGGGTGGTCTGGGATCAGGCCAAGACCCTGCGGGTCAAGCGCATGGAGCCGCTCTGGACACCGCGAGGCAAGTTCCTGCCGATCGTCCCCCTCCAACTCGCGCGGCGCCTGGCGGACCCCAGCCGGCGACCGACCTGAGGCGCGAGACGAGCACACCTACGCGTTCGGGGTAGGCGCTGTATGCGCATCGCAATCGTGTCCCGCCAATATCCTCCGGACACCGGTGGAGGGGGCGTTGCCAGCTACTATGCCACGCTGGCGCCGGCGCTGTGCCAGGCGGGCCACGACGTCACGGTGATCACGCGAGGATATCCTCCACGGGCATATGAGGAGCAGAGCGTCCACGTGATCCGTATTGGGGCCAAGCGGCCCGTGCCGGGGATCGCCCGCGCGCTGCGACCGCTGTCACTGCACCATCTTCTCTATCTGTCGGCTGTTGACAGCGCCCTGACAGACCTGCGCCCTGATGTCGTGCTTACGCCCGAGAGTCTCGCGGACTGCGGCTGGTACCTTGCACGCCCTCGCCGCTCTCGGGCCCCTGTGGTCGTCCATCTGATGTCCGGCGTGCGGATGCTGTCACATTTGAACCCCATGCCTCTTCGCTATTTCGGAGGCTGGGCACTGGTGCCGCTGGAGGATTGGGTGGTGCGCAGGGCTGACTCTCTGACCACGCTGTCGCGTGCGATGGCGGAATGGACGCGCGCGACCTTTCGTCTGGGAGCGCGCCCCGTGGAGGTCATCGCCAACCCCGTGGATACCGTCCTCTTCCAACCAGGGCCGGAAGCCGCTGGCCCGCAGAAGATCCTCTATGTTGGCCGGCTGGAGTGGGGAAAGGGGTGCGGGGTCCTGGCACAGACGATCGGCCGTGTCGTCCACGAGGTTCCGGAGGTGCGCATGCGTTTCGTTGGGAAGGACACACCGACGGCTCCCGGCGGCGTTTCGATGCAGAGGTACATGGAGCGACTGTTCTCCCGCGACGGGGTCCTGCCGGCCGTGTCTTTTGCGGGTCCTCGTCCCCGAGGCGAACTCCCGGACGAGTACCGGTCAGCCACCGTCTGCGTGGTCCCCTCCCACTGGGAGACGTTCGGCAACGTCTGCTTGGAGGC
>JBQTJG010000439.1:0-19298 GCA_052387355.1 Armatimonadota bacterium
TTTGCGACGCCGGGCGCGTGACGCTCAACGGCGGCCAGGCCAAGCCGGCTGCCGAGGTCAAGGTTGGAGATGTTGTCGGTCTGAGCTTTGGCACTCACCGGCTCGTCGTCAAGGTGCTGCGCGTCCCCGCCGGCCGGCCGTCAGCGGAGCCAGCCTTTGCGGTCGTGGAAGATCAGCGGACTGTCGAGTCCTGGTGAGGAGCATTTCCGACATGCCAGACAGGATCGTCGCGGCCACCGCGAAAGCTACCAACTCAAGACTCCTGACGCTGGACGCAGCGCTCGGGAGAATCCACGGGCTTGAGGTTGTGTGGTAGTGGCGGAGATCACGTATGTGACCGCGCGGGAAATTCTCGACTCGCGGGGCAATCCTACCGTCGAGGCTGACGTGACGCTGAGCGACGGGTCGGTCGGCCGCGCGGCGGCGCCGTCGGGTGCGTCGGTCGGCGAGCGCGAGGCGTTGGAACTGCGGGACGGCGACCCCGGACGATACCTGGGCAGGGGTGTCCGGTCGGCCGTCGCGCACATCCGGGATGAGATCGCACGAGGCCTGATCGGCCATGATGCCGCGGATCAGGCAGGCATCGACCGGCTCATGCTCGCCCTGGACGGCACCGATACCAAACGCCGGCTGGGCGCCAACGCGATCCTGGCGGTGTCGCTCGCAGTCGCAAAGGCCTCGGCCGACTCTCAGGACCTGCCGCTCTGGAGGTCTCTGGGTGGGGACGGCGCCTGCATCCTTCCCGTGCCGATGATGAACATCATGAACGGCGGCGCCCACGCCGACAACCGGCTGGACGTCCAGGAGTTCATGGTCGTGCCTGCAGGCGCACCCTCCTTCGCCGAAGCGCTGCGCGCCGGCACCGAGGTCTTCCATCATCTCAAGAAGGCGCTTGCGGCCGGCGGCCTGAGCACGGCCGTCGGCGACGAAGGAGGGTTTGCACCTGACCTGCCGTCCACTGGCGCGGCGCTCGAGGCCCTCCTGAAAGCGATCGATGCGGCAGGGTACAGGGCGGGGAACGATGTCGCCCTCGCGCTCGACGTGGCGGGGAGCACGCTCTTCCGCAACGGGGCCTACCGCTTCGAGGGCGAGGGAACGACACGCTCGGGCGCCCAGATGATCGACTTCCTGGCCGGTCTGGTCGACCGGTACCCCATCGTATCGATCGAGGACGGCCTTGACGAGAACGCATGGACTGAGTGGCAGACCCTCACCCGCCGGCTGGGCGGCCGCGTGCAACTAGTCGGCGACGATCTCTTCGTGACGAACCCCGCGCTCCTTCGCCGCGGGATCACCGAGGGGATCGCCAATGCCATTCTGATCAAGCTCAATCAGATCGGCTCGCTGACCGAGACGATCGGGACGGTTGATGTCGCGCGCAAGGCCGGGTACGCGGCGGTCATCTCCCACCGTTCGGGCGAAACCGAGGATGTGACGATCGCCGACCTAGCTGTGGCGACCGGCGCGGGACAGATCAAGACCGGCGCGCCCTCTCGGAGCGAGCGAGTCGCAAAGTACAATCAACTGCTCCGAATCGAAGAGGCCCTTGGCCCCCGAGCACGGTACGCCGGATGGGAGACCTTTCATGCCGGCGCCCGTCGTCCGGCTGGAGCCTGAGGGCAGGATTCTCGGGTCGCAGCGCGAATCGCGCGGATGGACCACCTGACGGCGTCGCCGTTTCGTCACAGCACCATCCTACTTGAGGTCGCCGCATTCCGCCATGCCTGAGGTCGCCGCTCGCCGTCTCTACCTGCCTCCCGGCGCATCCCGTCGCCTCATCCCCCGCTGGGTTGGTCCGCTGGTGGCGCTCGGTCTGGTGCTGGCGCTGGTCGTGGTGTACGGCGATGCCTACTGGGATGGATACCAGTTGCGGCGCGAGATCGCCGAACTGGATCGAGAGGGGGAGGCGCTTCGACGGCGGAACGCGCAGTTGCGCGAGGTGATCAGGCTGCTGCATACGCCCGAGTACATCGAGCGCATCGCCCGCGAGCAGTTGGGGCTCGTCCGACCCGACGAGATCGCCATCATGCTGGTGCAGCCCACTCCCGCGCGAATCGCGCCCTCTGCGGCCGAGAAGAAGCCGGCGGACGCCCCCTGGTGGTCGCGGCTGTTGCGGCGCTGACTCGATTGACACCCCCGGCAACGGACGCGTATAATCCGTCGCGCGCCAGAATGTACCGAAAGGAGGGTGGCATGTAGAGCATGGAAGTGGCGACTGGCACCATCGTGGAAGGTACGGTTGTCAAGATCACCCATTACGGCGCCTTCGTGGAACTCCCCGACGGGAAGAGCGGCCTGGTTCACATCTCCGAGATCGCGGATACCTACGTCAAAGACGTCAAAGACTACCTGAAGGAACAAGAGAAGATCAGGGTCAAGATCCTTGGGCTGAACGACAAGGGCAAGCTCGACCTATCGGTGAAGCAGGCGCTCTCGCCAGAGGAGCGGCAGACTCGCGGCAGATCGCGCACCTCGTTTGAGGACAAACTCAAGGCCTTCATGAAGGAAAGCGAGGAGCGGCTACTCGACCTCAAGCGAAACACCGAAGCTAAGCGAGGTGGCCGCCGAAAGAAGTAACCCCGCTAGAACTCAAGGACGTGAGACTACTCGATCCCCAACAGCCAGACAACCTCTTCGAAGGTTCGCCAGGTGATGTCGTCGCGCTCGAGCGCGCGCGATCGCTCGGGGATGTCCTCTTTCGCGTCCAGCTCCTTGACCTGGTCGTCCATGCGCTGCAGCCGGCCGCGGATGCCGGCAATCTCGGCCGTGTCCAGCGTGTCGGGCAACGCGGCGCGGATCTTTTCGAGGGCGTCGAGCTCGACCTGACGCGCCAGCCGGTCCATCTCCTGTGCGTCCATCCGCGAGTAGACGACCAGGCCCCGGCGCTCCTCCAGGGCCGCGATCGCCGTCTCGCGCAGTCTCTTGAGCAGCGGATCCCTCACCTCAGGCGCCAACGCCACCCTCTCCTCTCCGTCGGCCGGCCGGCGCGCTGCCGGCCGGCGGCGCGCTCGCACGCACCGTAGGCTGCACTTCCTGATCTCGATACTGCAACTGATACAGTTTCGTGTAAATCCCGCCGCGCGCCAGCAGATCGCGATGCGCGCCCTCCTCGACGATCCGTCCCTTGTGGATGACCAGGATACGATCGACGTGTTGGATTGTCGACAACCGGTGCGCAATGATGATCGACGTACGGTTGCGCATCACCCGGCCGAGCGCGTCCTGAATGAGAATCTCGGTCTCAACGTCGACGCTACTCGTCGCCTCATCGAGTACGAGCAGGACCTCGGGGTTGTGGGCGATCGCGCGCGCGAAGGCGATGAGCTGCCTCTGGCCCCCTGAGAGCGTGGCGCCTCGTTCCTGCACCTGCGCCCCGTACCCGCCGGGCAGGCGCTCGATGAAGGACGCCGCATTGACGAACTCGGCCGCTCGGCGGACCTCTTCGTCCGTGATGCTCGTCGTGCCCAACCGGATGTTGTCCTCGATCGTCCCCGAGAACAGGAAGACATCCTGGTGCACCAGGCCGATGTGCCGCCGCAGGTCCCGCTGGCGCCACTCCCGGACATCGCGGCCATCCACCAGCACCTGCCCCTGCTGCGGGTCGTAGAATCGCGTGATCAGGTTGATGATCGACGACTTGCCGGCGCCGGTGTGGCCGACGAAGGCGACGCTCTCGCCCGCGCGGATGCGGAACGAGACGCCGCGCAGCACCCAGTCCTCGGCGCCCGGCGCCTCCGCCGGTTCGTAGGCGAACCAGACATCGCGAAACTCGCTCTCCCCCTTGACGTGCTCGACGCGCACGGGCTGGGACGGATCCTCCACGTCGACCGGCTCGTCGAGCAGGCGGAAGACTCGTTCCGACGAGGCCATCGCCGCCTGAAGTATGTTGTATTTTTCCGAAAGATCCTCGATGGGCTCGAAGAAACGCTGCGCGTACTGGATGAAGGCTACCACGAGACCAACGCTCGTCGCCCCGGCCAGGGCCTGAACGCCACCGTACGCGATGATGATCGCCACCGCCACGGCGCTCATCGCGCCGACTATCGGGTGGAAGATCGCGAAGGAGCGGAGTGCTCCCAGGTTGGCGTTCAGGTGATCCCGGTTCAGGGCGTCGAAGCGCGTCTGTTCCCGCTCCTCGCGTCCGAAGAGCTGCACGATCCCCATGCCCATGATGTGCTCGTTGAGGAACGCGTTGATCCGCGCCAGCCGCACGCGCACGGTGCGGTACGCCTCGCGCGCCTGCCGCCGGAATCGCGCCGTGAAGAAGATGATCGCCGGCAGCACCAGCAGCGTCGCCAGCGCGAGCCGCCAGTCGAGATAGAGCATGACCGCGACGATACCCACCAGCGTAAAGAGATCGCCGAACACCGCGACCACGCCCTGCGTGATCATTTCGTTGAGGGCATCGATGTCGTTGGTGATGCGCGTGATCAGGCGGCCCACCGGCTGCCGGGTGTAGAAGCCGACCGACAGGCGCTGCAGGTGACTGAACAGCTCTACGCGCAGGTCATACATCGCCTGCTGGCCGACCTGCTGCATGACGTAGGACTGCGCGTAGCGGGAGAAGAACGCGGCCATGAGCGCCGCCAGGTAGATGAGCACGACCGGTCCCAGGCCCTCGAGACGGCCGGGGGCGACATGCTGATCTATGGCGATCCGGACGATGTAGGGCCCCGCCAGGCTGGCCACTGACGTCACCAGCAGCAGCACCACAGCCAGCGCGACGGCCGGACGGTACGGCCGGACATAGCTCAACAGGCGGCGCGTCAGCCGCGCATCGTAGGCCCGCCCGAGGATCTCGTCCTCGTGGAACGCCATGCTCATGGTTGCAGGGCCTCGTCGGCCTCCAGGGCCTCTTTGAGGAGCTGCTTCTGGTACAGATTCGCGTACAGACCGCCGGCAGCGAGCAGCGCGTCGTGCGTGCCGCGTTCCACGATGCGGCCTTCATCGAGCACCACGATCATGTCGGCGTGCCGGACCGTCGAGATCCGGTGCGAGATCACCAGGCTGGTGCGCGTCGCCGCGAACCGGCGCAGGCCCTGGAGGATCTCCTCTTCGGTGCGGGTGTCGACGCTGCTCAGCGCGTCGTCGAGGATGAGGACCACGGGGTCGCGCGCGAGAGCCCGGGCGATCGTCGCGCGCTGCTTTTGTCCGCCCGACAGGGTCACGCCTCGCTCGCCCACGAGGGTCCGGTAGCCAAGAGGGAAGTCCTGCACATCTTTGGCGAGCTGCGCCACCCCGGCGGCGTCGCGCACGCGGTGACCGTCGGCGACCTCAACGCCCAGCGCGAGATTCTCTTCCAGGGTATCGGAGAACAGAAATGGCTCCTGGGGCACCACCCCGATGCCCGCGCGCAGCGTGGACAAGCTCAACTGACGGAGATCGATCCCATCGATGAGGACCGCGCCACTCGTCGGATCGAACAGGCGGGGGATCAGCGAGGCCAGTGTGGTCTTGCCCGATCCCGTGGGGCCGACGATCGCCACGGTCGTCCCCGCGGGAATTCGGAGGTTGATGTCCCGCAGGACGGGTGCGGTGTCGTACGCGAACGACACGCCCCGGAACTCGATCTCGCCGCGCAGCCGGTGGTGCGGCGCCGGAGCGGCCGGCTCGGCGACCGCCGGTCTCGTGTTGAAGATCTCATCGAGCCGTCCCATCGAGGCGAACCCCTGCTGGAAGAGGGTCGTTGTCCAGCCCAGGGCGATCATTGGCCACGACAGCATCAGGAGATAGCCGAAGAACTGCACGAGCTGGCCCAGCGTGATCCGCCCGGAGACCACAGCCTGACCGCCCTGCCAGAGCACCGCGGCGGAGGCCAGTCCCAGGATGAAGGCCGTCGAGGGCCACAGGGCCCCTGAGGTCCGGGCCAGGCGCAGCGCGCGCCGGACATACTCCCGGTTGATCGCCGCAAAGGCGTCGATCTCCTCGGGCTCCTGCGCGAACGCTTTCACGACCCGAATGCCCGAGAAGTTCTCCTGCGCCCGGGCTGACAGGGTGCTGAACTGTTCCTGCACGGCCTCGAACTGCCGGTGGATGCGCCGGCCCAACACCACGAAGACGATGCTGACCATCGGGAGGATGATCAGCACCACGAGCGCGAGCGGCGCGTCGATCATGAACATGAGCACGCTTGCCGCAACGAACATCACGATCGTGTTGGATGAGTGCATGACGCCGGCGCCCACCATCCGGCTCACGGCATTGAGATCGTTGGTCGCCCGGGCCATCAAATCGCCGGTGCGCGTGTGCCGGAAGAACGCCTGATGCAGTCGCTGCAGGTGGGCGAAGTAGTCGTTCCGGATCTCGTACTCGATCCTCCGGCCCGCGCCCAGCATGAGCATGCGCCAGTGAAACCGGATGAAGCCGCCCACGAGCGCGACACCGACGTACGCGGCCGCCAGGCCCAGGAGCACACGCACCGCGGCGTCCGCCCGGATCCCGTCGACCGCCTGCCGCAGCAGCCATGGGTTGACCAGGGCGAGGCCCGTGCTCATCAGGCCCAGGGCGAAGCCGACCAGATAGGCGCGGCGATGCTGGAGGATGTAGCGGCGTAGCCGCCGGGTGCTCACGATGCACTCCGCAGGCAAAGAACGAGAAACCCATAGATTATAGCACTACACCGGGCTCAATCCGATGAGGAAAGGATTGGTGCGTCGCTCGGTGCCGACGGTCGTCGCAGGTCCATGCCCATTGTAGAGAATCGTCTTGTCAGGCAGCGGCAGGATGTGGGTGGCGATCGAGCGGAGCAGCGTCTCGTGATCACCGCCTGGCAGGTCGGTCCGCCCGATGCTGCCCTGGAAGACCACATCTCCGACAAAGGCCACACCGGTACCGATCAGGCAGATGTGCCCGGGGCTGTGGCCTGGTGTGTGGACGACGCGGAACGGCATCCCCCCGAGCGTCAGCGCGTCCCCTTCGCGAAGCAGCCGATCTGGCGCCGGGGGCTCGGGCACTGCAATGCCAAAGAACGTCAGTGCCCGTTCGGCGGCGACACGCAACACCGGCAGCTCGGCCTCACCGATCAGGAAGGAGGCGCCGGTGGACTCGACGAGACCACGTATTGCGCCTACATGATCGAAATGCGCGTGCGTGGCGACAATCAGATGTGCGGTCAGTCCCAGGCGCTGCAACGTCGCCAGCACGCGAGGGGCCTCGTCCCCCGGATCGATGACTGCCGCGTGGCCACTGGCCGGGTCGCCAACGATGAAGCAGTTCGTCCCGACCGGACCGAGTTGCAGGGTCTCGATCACCATGACAGGGAATACATCACTGGCGCGGAAAGCCGAGCAGGTACCGATGCGCGGCCTCGAGGCGTGCCGGCAGGCGGCGTTCCCATCCCGGTTCGACGATATCGGCGGCCGGCATGAAGAGCAGGGCGTGCGCGTCGCTCAGGGCGAGGCCGTAACAGATTCCAGGGTACGGTGTGTCCACCCAGTGCACCGACCCGCGATCAACGACAAGGGTGGCGTCGACGTCCCGCGCGGCCTGGTGCAAACGCTGATACGCCTCGGGTTCGGGGAAACTCATCACCAGTCATTGTAGCGCATCGAGGAGGGTGGCATGAACTGGACACAGACGTGGCCGGCGGCTCTTCCCTACGCGGCGTTTCTAGAGGCCCACAGCGAACCGCGTCACCGCGAACGCTGGCAGCGGGTGTACGACGGACTTGCCCTGACGGACGCCCAGCGCGCGCTGGTGTCCAGCTTCACCCGTAAGATGCACGTACTCTGCGTCGCCGGAGCGTGGTGCGGCGACTGCGTGCTCCAGGGCCCAATCCTCCAGCGGATCGCCGAAGCGGGTCCGGCGATCGAGACGCGATTCATCGACCGGGATGTGCACGGAGATGTTCAGGACGCGCTGGTGCTCAACGCGGGCCGGCGGGTGCCGGTCGTCGTCTTCCTCAGTGAGGACTTCGAGGAGTGCGGCCGCTATGGCGACCGGACCATCTCGATGTACCGCAAGATGGCCCAGGAACGGCTCGGGCCGGCGTGCCCCACCGGCATCGTGGTGCCGGCTGATGGGTACCTGACGGCCGTCACTACCGACTGGGTGGACGAGGTCGAGCGGGTGCAGTTGATGCTGCGCCTGTCCCCGCGCCTCCGCCAGCAGCACGGCGACTGATTGGAGGACGCGCCGTCACGCCCACGCGGCCGTCCGGGATCCACCCGACGCTGGCGCGAATGGTCGGCGGGCTGATCGTGTCATGCCAGGCGCGCCCGGACAATCCCCTGCACGGCGCCGCGTTCATGGCCGCGATGGCGAAGGCCGCAAAGGCCGGCGGCGCGGTTGGGCTGCGCATGAACGGGCCGGACGACATCCGCGCAGCCCGTGCGATGACCGGCCTGCCGATCATCGGCCTGTTCAAACGCCGGCATGACGGCTCATCCATCGAGATCACACCGACGTTCTCTGAAGCGGCTGCAATCGCCGCCGCGGGCGCCGATGTGGTGGCGCTCGACGCGACCGGGCGACCCCGTCCCGATGGCATGACCCTGGCCGTGTTGATCGCACGCATCCATGATGAACTCCACCTCCCCGTCCTGGCCGACGTGGCGGGCCTCGACGACGCCCAGGCAGCCCAGGCCGCGGGCGCCGATGCTGTGGCGACCACGCTGTCCGGGTATCTCGATCCATCTCTGCCTCCGCCCCCTGAGGCGGACCTGGACCTGGTCGAGACGCTGGCCGGGACCATGAGCATACCGGTGATCGCCGAAGGTCGCATCAGGACGCCCGATCAGGCGCGGACAGCCCTGGACCGCGGGGCATATGCCGTCGTCGTGGGCACCGCAATCACCAATCCCCGTGAAATCACGCGGGGGTTCGTCCGGGCAATGGCGGGGGCGCAGATATATGGAGCGCGTGGTTCGGAATATAATAGCGAGGTAGAGGCACAAGATAGAGGCACAAGGAGGCGGGCACAATGATGCGAAGGTTGACGTTTCTGTGCGTGGCGGTAGCGCTCGTCGCTGCCGCATTTCCGGCGGGCGTCCGCGGTCAGGAATCTGTCAAGCTGACGTTCTGGAGCTGGCGGACCGAGGACAAGTGGGCGTACGACCGGATGATCAAGGTCTTCGAGCAGAAGAATCCGGGGATCAAGGTCGAGTTTCTACCGTTCCGCCAGACGGAGTACAATACGATCCTGTCTTCAGCGCTCACCGGCGGCAAAGGTCCGGACATCATCCACCTGCGGGCGTATGGCGGCCTCGAGACGTTCGCCGCGCCAGGGTTTATCGCCCCGCTGACGTTCGAGCAGGTGCCTGAGTTGAAGCGGTTCTCGCTGCAGACCCTGGCCGGGGCCCGCGCCAGAAAAGACGGCAAGATCTACGGCGTGCCGTTCGCGACGCAGACCCTGGTCGTGTATTACAACAAGAAGATTCTCTCGCAGCACAACCTCTCGGTGCCCAAAACCTGGGACGGGTTCCTCGGTCTGATGAAGTCCCTGAAGGACAAGGGCGTGACGCCGCTGGCTAATGGCGGGAAGGAAGGCTGGACGCTCGAGTTCCTCTCGGGGGTCATCGCGCCCAACTTCTACGGCGGGACGACCTTCTTCGAGGCGGTCACCCGCGGCCAGACGACCTTCCGTGATCCGACCTACACGAACGCTCTGGCCAAGATGCTGGACCTGCGGCCGTACATGCCCCAGGGATTCATGGGCGTAGATTACGCCACGATGCAGCAGTTGTTCCTGAACGAGCAGGCTGCGATGTTCATCGGCGGATCGTGGGAGATCGGGTTCTTCAAAGCCCAGAACAAGAACCTCGATTTCAGCGTCTTTGCCGCGCCGCCACAGAGGGCGGATCAGATTCCGTGGGTCTCGTCGTTTGCGGATGGCAACTACGGCGTCAACGCCAAGACCCCAAATTTGGAAGCGGCGATCAAGTTCATCCGCTTCACGGCGACGCAGGAGTTCGGCCAGATGTTCACCGACATGCTCGCGCAGACGTCCGCCGTGCCGGGCGTCGTCATCAAGGATCCCGCCTTGCAGGCGGTGCAGGCGATGAACCGAAAGGCGACGCCGTACATCATGCTCGTGGGCTTCCGGTGGCAGGCGCCGACAGGCTCGACCCTGCTCCAGAGCGCGCTGCAGGGCATGATGGCCGGCCAGATGACCCCGGCGCAGGTCGGGGAAGAGGTGACGCGGGGGCTGAGTTCCTGGGTTGACGCCTTCCGCCGGTAGTGATCCGGGGCGGGCGGCGGCACCGCCGTCCGCCCCTGTTTCCCAGGCTCCCGGCGCGCGCGTGACCGCTCAGGGGCTGCGCATGCGGACCAGCCGTCGCCTGTGGTTGGTCATCTTCCTCGCGCCGGCCTTCTTGCTCTTCGCCGCGTTTGTCACATACCCGATCGTCTCGGCCCTCGCCTACAGCCTGTACGCATGGGAAGGCATCGGGCGGCGTGGGTTCGCCGGTCTGGCCAACTTTGTCCGGCTCTTCGCCACGTTCCCTTATCCCCGATTGCTCGGGAACGCCCTGTGGCACAACGTAATCGTCTTCATCATCACGATGGTCGTCCAGAACCTCGCGGCGCTCGGACTGGCGCTCATCCTGGCGCGCGGTCCATGGGGCGCCCGCGCCTACCGGGCCATCTTCTTCCTGCCGGTGACCCTATCGCTCGTCATCGTCGGTTTCCTCTGGGCGCTCTTCCTGAATCCCGTCTTCGGCATCGTCAACAAGACGATGGGGGTGATCGGGCTGGGGGCCTACGCGCGGCCATGGCTGGGGGATCCAGGGACCGCGCTCATCGCGCTGACGCTGATCAACGCATGGCGGTGGCTGGGGTTCCCGACGATCGTCTTCCTCGCCGGGATCAACGCGGTCCCCGATGATTACCTCGAGGCTGCACGGATCGACGGCGCAGGCGAGTGGGATATCACGCGGAGCATCATCTTCCCGCTGCTCGCGCCCGCGGTGACGATCATCGTGATTCTCACGTTCATCGGCACCTTCAACTGGTTCGAGCTGCCCTATGTCGTCCAGGGCGTCTCGGGATCGCCGAACCGGGCGACAGACGTCCTGGGCCTGCTGTTCTATCGCACGGCGTTCGGCGAGGTCGACACCGGCCTGCAGGACATCGGCGTGGGCTCGGCGATCGCGGTGCTGATGTTCCTGCTGCTGGTGACCGTCTCTGCCATCGGCGCGGTATACCTGCGCCGCCGGGAGGTCGAGATCTCGTGAGGCGGGCGAACGGCTGGGCGGCCCCAATGCAGCTCCTCCTCCTGGCCAACACGGTCCTGGTGCTGGCGCCGATGGTGATCATGGGCCTGTCGGGCTTCAAGACCACCCGCGAGATCTTCCAGAGCCCCTTCGGGTTACCGGCGGCCTGGAGCGTCGAGAACTTCCGCCGCGTCTGGGTCGAGGCCAAATTCGCCCTCTATATCCAGAACAGCGTGATCGTGACGGTCGCATCGATTGTGGTCATCGTGGCCTTCGGCGCCATGGCCAGCTACGCGCTGGGCCGGTTCCGGTTTCGGGGGAACGATCTACTATACGTCTACTTCCTCAGCGGGCTGATGCTGCCGATCCGGCTGGCGATCATCCCGCTCTTCATCATGATGCGAAATCTCAACCTGCTGGACACCCTCTGGTCGCTGATCCTGATCTATGCGGCCTCGGGGCTGCCCAGCGCCATCTTCATCCTGACCGGGTTCTTCCGGACCTTGCCCGCCGATCTGGACAGCGCGGCGCGGATCGATGGCGCAGGCGAGTGGTCGATCTTCACCCGCGTGATGCTGCCGCTGGTGCGGCCCGCCCTGGTGATTGTGACGATCTACAATGTCATCCCGATCTGGAACGATTTCTTCTTCCCGCTCGTTTTCATTAAGTCGGACCGGCTCAAGACCCTGCCGCTGGGGATGACCGCCTTCTTCGGGCAGTACTACACCGACTACGCCGTGCTATTCGCGGGGCTCACCCTGGCGGCCATTCCGGTCGTGGTGCTCTATGTCGCGCTGTCGCAGCACTTCATCCGTGGTTTGACAGCCGGAGCCGTCAAGGGGTAACCTCGCCAGGGATGATCGTTCGGTCAAATCGAAGGTCCGTGATGAGGTGAGGTGCATGAGGTCCACGCTGTCCTGCGGCATTCTCGCGTTCGCCGTCCTAACCGTGCTCTTCGCGCCTGGACCGCTCGTGCCTGGCCTGCTCGCACCTGGATTGCTCGCGGAAGGGTTCCGCGCGGATGGGCTCCTGGCGCCGAGTGGCGCGGAAGCAGCGGCGGCCGTGGGCGAATGCCAGCCGCAAAGCCCAGGGGAACGCCCGAGCCTCACATCCGACGATATCGTCAACTGTGTCGTCGAGCGGATAAGCCCCACACGCATCAGAGTGAGCGTCACCTACACGTATGCGTCACCGTTGGGGAACCGGAACATCTGGCTGGGCATGGACGTCCTGGCGGGCGGCAACCGCCTCAAATGGTTCGGCTACCGGCCGGCGCAGATCACATCGAGCAGCGGTGTGGCCACAGTCGAGATGAACTACGGCCACAACGACCCCCCGCGCGGCAAGCTCGCGACGGACCAGGTCGAGGTCTTCATGTACGTCGGCGGAGGACAGATCTTCTACCGGAAGATGTTCACCCTCAAGCACGACTGGCAGCTCTGAGAGCGGAGGCGTCCTATGTCGCGCAGCTCGGCAATCTTGGTCGTGGTCCTGGGTTTGATTGGCGTCATCGCCGTCATCTTTGGCGCCGTGCAGATCATCGCCCGGCAGTTGAACGCGACAGCGCCAGACGCGGTCGCGCCGGCGCCGCTGCCGGCTGGGCAGGGCACTGCGCCAGCCTCCGTGGCGCTGACGCCGAACGCTCTGTTGATGCGGGAGATCATCCGGTCGGTGATGCCGGCGCTGATCAGCCTGGTGCTGCTCATCCCGTCGAGCGTTGTGGTGCTGTCTAAGAACCGCCCGCCGGAGCATCAGCGCTGGGGCACGGCGACGATCAGCAGCATCGTCACGTACTGGATGACGTAGTCCCGTCTCATCGAGTGACAGCGCTATAGTGCGCTACCGCACGAGCTGTCCAGTTTTGAGATCGAACGTTGAGGCGAGTCGTCCTCTGCGAGCTGTGACGCCCACTCTCGCTGCGCGGCTGCATTCACCGTCATCCCCCTGACAGGCCACCCCAACAAGCCGGGCACGAGCATCAGAAGGTCACATAAGAGAATTCCATGGTGATTCAACCGGCTTGTATGGTAATATAGAGGATGATACGGGAGGTTGAAGCGTGGACACACGGCGATCCGGTGAGGCGTTTCTCACCGCACAGGAAACCGCGAGTCTCCTGCACCTGCATATCAAGCGGGTCCAGGCACTGGCTCGATCTGGAATGCTGCCTGCCACCCGCGTGGGGCGGAAGTGGCTCTTTCCGCGCGGGCTGCTGCTCGCGAAATTAGGGCGGTCAGAACCACGGGCCCATGAGCGCTCACTGGACATCAGCGCGCGCAACCACCTCTGGGGGACTATCGTCGGACTCAGCATGGGCGACCTGATGGCCGAGGTCCGCATTCAGATTGGAGATCAAGAACTCGTTTCGGTTATCACCCGGGCGTCCGCAGAGCGGCTGGGACTCGCGGGTGGTGACCGGGTCGCCGCTGTGGTCAAGGCAACCGAGGTCATGATCGGCAAGGCCTGAGTCGGCATTGCTGCCCGGGTAGATCCTACCCAGGAGGTCGAATGCGCGGGTTCTCGTTCGTAGCGATTTGTGTTCTGCTCTCGGTCGGCCCATCATCCGCCTGGGGCGGGCCCGTGGGCAGCCTCTCGGTGTTCGCTGCCGCGTCCCTGACCGAAGCGTTCACCTTGCTGGGTAACGTGCTCGAGCAGCGCAGGCCCAGCTTACGCATCACGCACAACTTTGCCGGATCGCAGCAACTCGCTACCCAGATCGAGCAGGGGGCTCGCGCCGATGTCTTCGCTTCGGCCGACCAGCGGTGGATGGACTATCTGCAGCAGCGCGGGCTGGTCGCCGGTATTGCACGCGAGTTCGCCCGCAACCGGCTCGTCGTCATCGTGCCGCGCAGCAACCAGGCCAGGATTACACGCCTGCAGGATCTGGCGAATCCCCGCGTCAAGGTCGTGCTCGCGGCCGACGCCGTACCGGTGGGGCGCTACAGTCGGGAGGCGCTCGAGAAGCTCAACCGAGCGCCGGGCTTCCCACAGGACTACGCCCAGCGGGTGCTGCGCAACGTGGTCTCTCAGGAGGAGAACGTGCGCGGCGTTGTCGCCAAGGTCCAGCTCGGCGAAGCTGACGCAGGCATCGTGTACCGGTCGGACGTTACGCCGGCGACTGCCGAGCGGGTCCAGGTGCTCGATATCCCCGACCGCCACAATGTCCTGGCAAGCTACCCCATGGCTGTGCTGAAGGCGGCCTCGAATCCCGACGCCGCCGCGGCGTTTGTCAGCCTTGTGCTCTCTTCACTCGGTCAGCGGGTGTTGCGCGACACCAACCTCATTCCCGTCGTCGCGCCCTGACGCGGTGAGCAGCAGCGTTGCCGGTCGCTCCGGTCGCCAAACCGTGGGGAGACTGGGACCCGCCGTAGGCGCCTTCGCGGCTGCTTTGTTTCTCGCGCTGCTGGTACTCCCCGTGGCGAGTTTGTTGCTTCGTGTGCCACCGGGTGTCCTGATCGAGCGATTGCGATCGCCGGTGGTCGCGCAGGCGCTCTGGCTGAGCCTTCTGACCTCGGTGGGATCCAGCTTTCTGGTGATCGGGCTCGGCCTGCCGGTGGCGTACGTATTGGCGACCCGAGGATTTGCCGGCAAGCGTGTCCTCGAGACCCTGATCGACCTGCCCATGGTGCTGCCGCCGACGGTCGCCGGCGTCGGCCTGCTGCTAGCCTTCGGCCGCGTTGGGCTCGTGGGCCGCGTCCTCCTCCCTATGGGGATTACGATCCCATTCACCACGGCCGCAGTGGTCCTCGCGCAGGCCTTCGTCGCCGGACCCTTCTTTGTCAATGCGGCTCGCGCAGGCTTCGAGGCGGTGAACCCGCAGTACCTGCGCGCGGCAGCCACGCTGCGGTCGTCCGCTACCTACACGTTCCTGCGGGTCGTCCTGCCGCTCAGCTTCCCGGCGTTGCTCGCCGGTGCCGCGATGACCTGGGCGCGGGCGCTCGGCGAGTTCGGGGCGACCATCACCTTTGCCGGCAATCTGCCGGGCGTGACGCAGACGATGCCGCTTGCAGTCTACATCGCCCTGCAGAGCGACCTCGAAGCGGCCGTCGCCCTCTCCGTCATCTTGTTGGTCTTCTCGTTCGTGCTGCTGCTCGTCCTGCGGAACGCGGGCGGTCGCCATCCGATGACGCCCTGATGCTCTCGGCGGAGCTGGACAAGCGTCTCGGCGCGTTTCGCCTCGAGACCTCGCTGTCGGCCGAGGCAGGCCAGACGCTCGTGCTCGTCGGCGAGAGCGGCTCGGGCAAATCCACCATCCTCAACCTGCTGGCCGGGTTGATCGATCCTGACCGCGGCCGAGTGGCGCTGGACGACGATGTGCTCTTCGACAGCGAGCGGCGTGTGGCGACTCCTGCCCACCTGCGTCCAGTGGGCTTCGTGTTCCAGGACTACGCGCTCTTCCCGCACCTGTCGGTATTCGAGAACGTGGCGTTCGGGCTGCGGGCGCAAGATCTCCCACACGCGGCGGTCTCGCGCCGTGTCCGCGCGGTGCTCGACCAAGTGGGCATCGCCGACTTGGCCGCGCGGCGCCCGCAGGCTCTTTCGGGAGGCCAGCGTCAGCGCGTCGCCCTGGCACGGGCGCTTGCGGTGGAACCGCAACTGCTGTTGCTTGACGAACCCCTGGCTGCACTCGATCTGCAGACACGTGCGCAAGTGCGCGCCGAACTGCGCCGCAGGCTGGCCGACCTGCCGTGTACTACTATCTTCGTGACGCACAGCCCGTACGAGGCGCTGTTGTTTGGAGACCAGATCGCGGTCTTGGATCGCGGGCGCATCGCCCAGCTCGGGCCGCGAGACGAGCTTCTGCGGCATCCCCGAACCGACTATGTCGCTCAGTTGATGGGGCTGAATTTCTTTCGGGGGAATGTTGTGGCGAGGGAGGCAGGCGGAATCGCCGTCGTGGAAACGGAAGGTGGTTCCGTGCGTGTCGCCGGCCCCTTGGAAGAAGAACAGGTGTTCCTGGTTGTCGATCCTCGCGAGGTCACCCTGCACCTGATGCCTCCATCGGGGAGTGCGCAGAATGTCTTCACCGGTCCTATTGTGGAGATGGTGCCGGAGCCGCCATTCGTAGACCGTGTGCGGGTAGTGCTTGGAACGAATCCGCCGCTGGTGGCAGAGGTCACCGCGAGGGCGGTCGACGCTCTGGGGCTCCGAGAGGGGATGCGGGTGCACGCCAGTGTGAAGGCGACGGCGCCCCGCACGTTCAAGTAACGCATTGACTCCAAAGCCGCGTCGAGTAGGCTCCTCCGGTTGGAGTGGATCGAAGATGGCGAAACGAAGTCTGTGCCCCTAGTCGCTAGGGCAGTTCTTCCCAGGCAGACACCCATGCCACGACCGGAGCGTCGATCGGCACACGAAGACCCGGCGTCCCAAGCACCGCTGGATCGTACCGGATGACGAAGATCCCCGAGGAGTTCCGGAAGCTGAGGTCCTGGTCCTTGCCAAGGACACTGCCCACAATGTCGACGTGCGCGCCGTCGCCGATGAAAATGGTCCGGCTCGCGTACACCAGCCCATGCACGCGAAGCCGAGCGCCACGTGCGACCACCACCGGGCCGTAATCCAGTGTGATGATCCCTGGAAGCGTCCGCGTGGTCGTAGAGTGCGTGATCTCAAGAGATGACATCGGGCTGGCGACCACGGCACCCTCGACGACAAGAGCGCCATCGGCGATTCGCATCTGCTGTCCCTGGAACAGCGTCGTGCGCCCTCTCACGTAGACGATCCCGGTGAACCGGGCCGGGACGAACCCTGCTGCCAGGTATGTTTGGAGCTGCTCAAACTCCCGCTCAGAGTAGAGGCTGTCCGGTTTGCGCGCGAGTTCCCCGTCCCCCACATACTGACCGGCTGCTCTGTTGAGATGAGCGTTCGCGATGTTGGCAGCGGCCAGCGTCTCATAGAAGGATCGATCCACCTCCGGGAACCGCGCCAGCGCCTCGGACCGCAGGATGTCCCCACGAACCTGCACGCCCATCGACCGCAACTGCTGAATATCTACATGCTGCTGGCCCGGGTCGAGCATGAGGTGCCCGCCGAGCGGCATGGCCAGCCTCACCGGCATGGGCTGCCTCGGAGGCAGCAAATCGGGGGCGCGCGCCGGCGCGTCCCTGGGCCCGGGGCCCGTCACGATGTCGGTGAACGGTCTGTTGACGGACACATCGCTCGTGGCAAGCCAGATGGCTCGCCCTGCAGCCAGATCGATCCAGGGCCGGTCGCGGAGTGCCGCGCCATAGGGAAACGAAAAGGTGGCCGTGGGCGGCTTCTCCAGGCGGATCACGCTGGCGCCGTTCAACGACACGAGCAACGCAGGTGAGGTGAGATGCACATGCGCCCGCAGCCGACGTGCCACACCAGCCACTTCGCCGACACTGGTGATGGCGATCGTGCCACCACTATCGTCGACGATCGATACCGTGAATCGTCCCTCGAGAGGCCCGATCCGCATTGACTCGCTGTAGGCCGCAGGCCGCCAGAAGCGGCCGCGCTTACGGCCGTCTGGGGATGGCCCTTCGAGAGCGGACAGCGCCCGGTGAATCCCTCCTTCGGCGATAGCCATGGCTGCCGCGGACCGGTACCGCGCCCCGGAGCGCGTCAGCGTTTGTTGCATGAACCAGACGAAGGAGGCGGAGGAGGCTGTGATCGCAAAAAGGATCACCAGCACGGCGACCAGGACAAAGCCTCTCTGACCAGGGGCGCGGCAGACCATCAGCGCGATTGGTCCTTTTGACTTTCCGAGGAAATCGGGTCTTCCCTGCAGTCGGGAAGACCCTCTCTCCTCACTCATCTGTCCTATCTCAGGGCACGCGCAGGACCGCGTTGAGCGCGTTGACCTGGCCGCTTCCATTGAACGAGTTGTTCCCAGTCCCTCCCTGACATCTCTGCGGCGCGCCGTTGTTGACCGAAGGGAACGGAGCGTAGATCGAAATGTCGGGAGGGCAGGCCATCGGATCGGCCGTCTGCCTGAGCATCGCCTGCACCCGGCCCGGCCGCAAATGCCCGCCCGGCAGGCCTGAGGTGCCGAACTGGCTGATGATGAGGGCGGCGACACCCGCGGCGTGCGGCGAGGCCATCGACGTCCCCTGCAGGTAGCAGTAGGCCGCCGTCGGCACGACCGGGTCTACAACCCGCCGGGTGCACGGCGCTTCGAACGGATAGGTCGAAAGGACACGGCCGTTTGGTGCCTCGGCGGTGATCTGCAAGAGTGAGTCGCCTCCCGGCGCGATCACCTGCGTAACCCCAACCCCGTAGTTCGAGTAGAACGACTTCAGTTTGAGGTTGCCGTTCGCGGTCACGCCAACCACGCCCGCGATCTCCACCGGGATGACGACGCACGAATTCCTGTTGTCGCGCGCCTGTTCTGATCCCGGGGGGAAGTCGGGACTGATGATATCTCTGGTCGGATGGGCCAGGTCGTCGCTGAAGTTCCCCTCGGCGGCGACAACCGTCACGCCCTGGCTGAGGGCAAACCGGATCGCCCGCTGCTCAGCCTTCCAGATCGCGCGCTGTATCGGGTCGTTGTGACAGTTGAAGAGCCAGGGGTCGGCAAAGTAGCTGTTGTTGGTCACATCCATCCGTTGCATGCCTGCCCACATGAACGCACAGATGACCATTTCAGGGAAGAAGAACCCATCGACGGTGCTCGCCCTGATGGCCGCAATCTTGACGTTCGGCGCGACGCCGACAGTGCCAATCCCGTTCGCGGCCGCGGCGATCGTCCCCGCGGTGTGCGTGCCGTGGCCGTTGGGGTCGTCCCAGGCCGCAGGACTCGAGACCGGGGCGCCGCTCTCGCACGAGACACTCTTGGCGAAGTCGATGTTCGGCAGCAAGTCCGGGTGGTCTTTATCGACGCCGGTGTCGATGTTGCCGACAACAACGGCAGGGCTGCCGCCGGTGATGGCCAGCGCTTCGGGGACGTGGATCTGCCTCATATCCCACTGTAATCCGGAGAGCCTGTCGCCGAAGGTCGCCGGTGTGTTGGGCAAGTTGCCCGGAGGCGGTCCCACAGTCTCCAGATCCCGAACCTTCGTTCCGTAGCCGGCGGTCGAGGCCACGTTCTCGACACGATTGTCGCTGAGGAGGTTGTTGCGGAACGCGGAGTTGCTGGAGCGGGCGATCCGGTTTGCCCTCAGCCAGGGCGTGACGGTTGTCGCC
>JBQTJG010000440.1:0-4975 GCA_052387355.1 Armatimonadota bacterium
GCCCAGAGGTCGGTTTCGATGCCATCGGCGAAGACGTGCGTCTGCGCGCCCCAGCCCGCATGGGGCGCACTCAGCGGAGGGGTGATGGTGGCCCGGCCTGTTCCCGCTCGAAATGAGGATCCGCTCATTGCGATCGCTCCTTGTTCGGCCCTTCGTGTAGTCCGCTCATCGTGCCAGCCAGCCGCCGTCGACGACCAGCGTATGACCGTGAATGTACCGGGCCGCATCGGAGGCCAGGAATCTTACGACCGGGGCGACCTCGTCCGTGGTTCCCCAGCGTCCGGCCGGGATCCGCTCGGTGATCTGCCGGTTGCGCACCGGATCTGACCGCAGCGGTACGCCCAGCCGGGTCCCGTCGATATACCCAGGCGCCACCGTGTTTACGTTCACCCCTTTGGCGGCCCACTCGTTGGCCAGGGCCCTGGCAAGATTGACCTTACCTGCCTGGGCGGTCGCGTAGGCCGGGACCATCAGGCCGCCCTGGAAGCCGACCACGGACGAGATGAAGATAATCTTGCCGCGCCCCCGCTCCAGCATGGGGCGGCCGAAGCCCTGCGAGAGAAGAAACGCGGCCTTCAGGTGGACGTTGAGGACTTCGTCCCAGTCCTCCACAGGAAACTCGTGGGAGGGGTGACGGCGTTGGATGCCTGCGTTATGAACAAGAACGTCCACCTGGCCAAGGCGTCGCAGAACCTCGTCGACCAGACCAGGAATGCCATTCACATCGGTCAGGTCATAGTGGACCGCATCATACCCGCGGCTCAGGTTCCTGACGGCGGCCGCAACCGGTGGTTCTTCCTTTGAGCGATGAATGGAAACGACGTCCGCCCCGGCACGCGCCAGTTCGAGCGCGACGGCGGCGCCGATCCCCATGTTGCCGCCGGTAATGACCGCCTGCTGGCTGTCAAGGCGAAAGTGATTGTCCCCGTCGCTCATCGTTTGAACACCCTAGAGTTTGTACACGGAGAAGCCGCCGTCGGCCACGATCTCCTGCCCGGTGATGTACGCGGCGGCCGGTGACGCCAGGAAACTGGCCAGGCTGGCAATCTCCTCCGGCTCGGCGAGGCGCCGCTGCGGGATCTCGCTGAGCACGGCGTCAGGACTGACGTGCCCCTGCGCGAATGCAGACCGCACAAGCTCAGTGGCCACGTAGCCCGGCGCGATGGCGACGACCCGCACGTGATACGGCGCCCACTCGACCGCCAGCGACCGGGTGAGCGCGGCGACCCCGGCCTTCGTCACCGCGTACGGCATGCGGCGCGGCCAACCGAACCGGGAGGCCAGCGACGAGAGGTTGATGATGACGCCGCCGCCCTGGCGGATCATCTGCCGGCCCGCCGCCTGACAGCAATAGACCGTGCCGTTCAGGTTGACGCCGAGGATCCGCAGGTAGTCCTTTGGGAGAAGGTCCACGGATGCGCAGTTGAACTGGATGCCTGCCGAGTTGACCAGGATGTCCACACGACCAAGGTCGGCCACGATGCGGGTGACGACGTCGTTCACTTGATGCGGGTCGGTCACGTCGAGCGGGTAGGCCGTCGACCGGCCACCGCCGCGGGCGATCGCATCTGCGGTTCGCTGGGCGGCGTCCGGGTTGAGATCCGCCACCGCGACCGCGTTCCCATCAGCCGCCAGCCGCGCCGCGATGGCGCCGCCGATGCCCCCGCCCCCGCCAGTCACGATCGCCACCGTCGCAATCCCGCCGCCTGTCACGATCGCACCGTCCGGACCACGGTCATCCACTGACCTCCAGGAATGCGTTCAGTTTACGGTGTATCGTTCGACGGCCGCCCAGTCCAGGTGAAGCCCCAGACCCGGGTCCCCCGGCGCGCGCAGGACGCCTCGACTCGGGCGCAGAGGCTCTCGGACGAGGTAGTGGAAATTGCTGATGCCCCCGGCGGTCGTCACGCATTCGACACCCTCAACACCCACAAACGCGGCGGCCATGTGGATGTGGACATCCGGGAAATAGTGCGGGATCACGCGTACGCTCCACGTCACGGCCATCGCGTGGACCTTCATCCACTCGCTGATGCCGCCCACGACCGTGGCGTCCGGCCGCAGGATATGCGCGCCACCTGTTATCAGGTCGCGAAACACCCGTCGTCCGGAGGCGGTCTCGCCCATCGCAATAGGCACAGGGGACGCGGCGGTGAGCGCCTGCAGCGCCGAGAGATCCTCAGCCGGCAGCGGTTCTTCAACGAAGGCCACATCCAGGTCTGCAAGTGCCCGGGCGTTCGCCGTCGCTTCCTGCTGATCACGCCACGCGCCGTTGACGTCGAGCGCAATCCGCACACTGGATCCCACCGCCTCGCGAACCGCTCGCACGCGCGCCAGGTCTTCGGCAAACGGTGCCACCCCACCCATCATCTTCAACATGCGGAATCCTTGCTCCACGTACCCCGCGGCTTCGCGAGTATCATCTTCCGGCCGCCGGCCCGCGGTGTAGTACATCCCGGCCATCAGAACCGGGACCTCTGTGCGGTATCCACCCAGCAGCCTGTGCAACGGCAGCCCTGCAACCTGCCCCTTGAGATCCCACAGGGCGATATCGAGCGCGCTCAGCACGCGCCTTGCCGAACCGATCAGACCGGCGGCGTCGGCAGCGAGACCGTGGGCGGCGAGGTCCATCTTCTCCCAGAGCCGCTCGATCTCCAGCGGATCTTCGCCTTCAAGCAGCGGCAGGAAGTGGCGGCGCGCAACGTGCGCAAGGTCCATGCCCCGGGTGAAGCTCCAGCCGACGCCGGTCATCCCGGCATCGGTCGTGAGCGCCACAAGCAGATACTCGCGTTCTGAGATGCGGAGCCCGCCGCCGACGATCACCGGGGCGTCCAGCGGGATCCGTAGGGTGGCTGCCCGGACCGCCTCGATGCGCACGCGCGACTTCCTCGAGGTCTCAGGAAGCGAGGCCGAGGAGGGTGAGGCTATCTCGATGGATGATCGCCTCCATCTCGTCGAGCGGGATCGGCGGGAGACCGACGACCTGGACAGACTGATTGACGGTTCGCAGGTGGTCGATGGTCTCTTGAGGCGTGATGATCGGAAAGTCCGAACCCAGCAGCAGTTTGTGCAGCACCTTCCACTCAGTGGCCAGGCGCATCCCGGTGTAGTATGACCAGGGCCGGTAGAACAGCGCCGAGACATCGGCGTAGACGTGCGGATGCTTGCGAATCACCACGATGGTATCGGCCTGCCATGGATGTCCCATGTGCGCCATGACGATGCGCAGATCCGGATACACCATCGCAATCTCATCCATCAGGAGCGGATGCGCGTAGCGGATCGGGGCGGTGCGTATCGGTGAGGTTCCTTGATGGAACAGCATCGGCAATCCCAGGGCCTGGGCGCGAGCGTAAATGGCGCGCGCCTCGCGGCACAACGGATCGAAGTTCTGGTAGTTGGGTCCGAGTTTGATCCCCCGCAGGCCCAGCTCGTGGACGCCCCGGTCGATCTCCTCCATGGCGTTGGGGGCGAAGGGGTGCACCGACAGGAAGCCGATCAGTTTGTCCGGCCGGCTCCGGACGAACTCCGCGGTGATGTCATTCACGTTCGCCGCAGGATCCGATGCGAGGCCCGTCATGGCAAAGGGCTGTTGATTGGGGCCCGGCGCGATCAAGAACACGATGGCGCGATCGACCGGCGCCATCGCCTCAAGGTAGTCTGACCAGGTGCACGTGGCGCGGACCGGCCGATCCGGCCGCCACACGGTGTTCACGATCTCCTCGTCAGGCGGAACCGTCGCCTTGTGCGTGGGCGTGTGGGTGTGAACGTCGACGATCACGATGGCGTCTCCATGGTCCAGTTGTTCATTGACAAGGCGATGCGTTCCTCTCTACACTCTCAGGCGTTCCTGAAGCGTGCCCGCAGTCATCGGAGGTGCTTGCATGATGAGGTCGCGGTTGCTGCTGCACGAACTCACCCGTGAAGAAGCGCGCGCGGGCGCCCCGGACACGCTGATAGTCTTCCCGGTCGGCGCCACCGAGCAGTACGGCCCGCACCTTCCGGTGGGCACCGACTTCCTGACCGTCGAGCATATCGCCCACGCGGCGGCCGCTGAGGCGGCCGCGCAGGTTCCGGTGCTCGTGGCGCCCACCCTCCCATTCGGGTCCTCTCACCACCACGTGCCGTTCGGCGGCACCATGTCGCTTGGCACTGAAACGTACTACCGCGTCATCTACGATCTGGTTGAATCGCTGATCACCGGGGGATTTCGCCGCATCTTCATCCTGAACGGTCACGGCGGCAACCACGAGCTGGTGCAGCTTGTCGCGCGTGACCTGGCCTTGAAGCACCCGGCGCAGGTGGCGGCAGGTTCTTACTGGACCGTCGCATGGGATGCACTGGTGGCGGAGGGCGCCCATGCCATAGGCCGTTTCCCCGGTCATGCCGGCGTGTTCGAGACGTCACAGGTCCTGGCGCTGCGCTCCGAACTCGTGCACCGGCCCCTTCCGCACCGTGAGGGCATCACGGGTTCCGACCCTCGCGGGTTCCGTCCCTATCGCGCTGAGACGCACGGGTTCTGGCAAGATATCAACGGGTTTACCGACAGTCCTGATCGGGCCGACGCCGGTCGCGGCAAGGCATACCTGGCTGCAGCCGCGCACGCGGTCGCCGCGGCTCTTGTGGAATTCTACAAGGCCACATGACACAGGGCATCGCTTCGATTGACGAGGGCGAGTCGGTCGCCTTTCTGCAAGATCTGATCCGCCTATGCAGCGTCAATCCACCCGGAGATGAGGCCCCGGTTGCCGAGGCCGTCGCCGGCAAGCTGAAGAAGCACGGCGTCCCGGTCGATCTGGATCATTTCGCTCCCAACCGGGCAAATGCCGTCGGCAGGTTGCGGGGCAACGGCAAGCCGGCCATCGTGCTGAGCGGCCATCTGGACACCGTCGCATCCGGCGAGACGCCGTGGGAGCGAGATCCGTTCAGCGGCAAGCTTGCCGGCGGCCGCATCTGGGGCCGCGGCGCCGCGGAC
>JBQTJG010000441.1:0-2674 GCA_052387355.1 Armatimonadota bacterium
CGCTACCGCTCCGAGGAGGTGTCGCACGTCGATGGGCTGCCACCGGGGGAAGGAGCATTTCTGTTGTGCACTTTCTGGTTGGCTGACAATTACGCGCTCGCCGGCCGTTTCGAGGAAGCCCGCGCTCTCTTCGAGCGGCTGCTCGCGATTCGCAACGATCTCGGACTTCTCGCTGAGCAGTACGACCCTCGCGCTGGCCGCATGCTCGGCAATTTCCCGCAAGCTTTCTCGCACGTCGGACTGGTAAATACGGCGCGAAACCTTTCGCGTGAAGGCGGTCCGGCCCAGCAGCGGCCAGAGCGCGAACAGGATCTGCCTCGATGATGCGGGATGCGGGGTGCGTACGGCTCGGCCTTTTTGTCGTTCAGCACAGCAGTTGCTTGCTGGCATTCTTTTTGGTGCAGCCCGCGACTGTGGCGATTCGCCGAATCCGGAGGTGCGGGTCTGGCCGCTAGCAAAGCCCCATCGCTATTCGCGGCGGAAGCGCACGACTTTGCCACCTGTGCGTTCAACGTCAGCCTCGTAATTGTTTTTATCAGTTCGTGCCACCGATCGATCTGCGTAGGTGTATCCCAGCCCGGTTGCGTCCCTGCTGTCAGCTCGACGAGCACCAGAGTCGTCGAACTCCCGATCAGAGTTCCATCCGACACGGGGTAGTCGGTTGGGATCGTCTACGAGGAGACGTTGACGCTCTCGCGGCGCAGAGAACCACGGGCGCGACATGAAGGCTTGTAGCTTACTCCGGAGTCACTGTCACGAACTTGGTGCCGGCCGCGTTTGTGACACGCAGGAGCTGCCGCTTCTTGCCCGCGGATCTGATGGCGGCGACGGCCTCCTCAGCGGAGGCGACCGGCTTGCCGTTGACATCGCGGATGATGTCACCCGGTTGCAGTCCCGCGCGAGCAGCTGGACTGTCGGGTCGGACCTCCGCGATCACGGCGCCCCTGAGGTTTGGATCAACGCCCAAAGAACGTGCCAGCGGCTCAGTGAGCGTTTGTAGCGAGATCCCGATGGTGGCCCCCTCCGGGCCGCCGCGGGTCTCGGGAGCAGGCAGCTGGGCCAGTTTCATTTCGACCGTGCCGGTCTCGCCGTCGCGCCGATATTCAACGATCACTTTCGACCCGATAGATTGGCCGGACACGAAGTCGATGACGTCCCAGGCACTGGTGGCGGCCGTACCGCCGATTTTGGTGATGACGTCCCCTGGTTTGAGACCGGCCTCGGCGGCAGGCCCTCCCGGCGTGACCTCGGAGACGACGACTCCTTTGTCGGGCAGGTTTCGCCCGATCTCGCCGCGCTGCTCGGGTGGGATGTCTTCGAGGTTGCCGATCATTACCCCCATGTAGGGATAACGGACACGCCCTTCTTTCACGATCGTCTGGGCCACCTCGGACACCTGCTTGACCGGAATGGCGAAGCCGTAGCTGCCTCCCGGGCCCACGTTGATCACGCTGTTGATCCCGACGACCTCCCCCCGGAGGTTGACCAGGGGGCCGCCGGAATTGCCCGGGTTGATGAGCGCGTCGGTCTGGACGTAGCGGCGGACGCGTTCACCGGAGAGCTGAATGCGCCCTCCCGTACGTCCGAGCCCGCTGACGATCCCAGCAGTAACCGTCTGTGTGAGTCCCAGGGGACTCCCCACCGCGATCACCCATTGGCCTACCCGAAGCTCGTCCGAGTTCCCGAGCCGCGCGACGGTGAGCGTTTCGGGTTTCTTCTCGAATCGCACGACGGCGACGTCGGTGTAGGGATCGCTACCTACCACCTTGCCCGCGTATTTCTGGCCGTCGCTGAACGCGATCATCACCCGGCTCGCGCCACGTACGACATGGCTATTCGTAACGATGTGCCCATCGGCATCGATTACCACGCCCGAGCCAGTCCCGCGTTCGGGACCGGGAGGGGGCAGCATTCCGTCGCCAAACCCGAAATCGAAGAACCTCTCGAAAAAGTCCTCCATCCCTGGCGGGGGTGCAGGTCCCCGCGGCTGCGGCGCCTGCGCCATCTCGCCCCGCGCCCGCTTCATCTCGACGTCGAGTCGCACGACACTGGGCCGAATTGCCTTGGCGGCATTCGCGAACGCATCGGACAAGATCTCTGCCACCCGTGGTGGCTCTGTCTTCGGAGTCACGTCCGCGGTTGTGCGCCATGTCGAAGGCGCGGCCCTGGCCACCGCCGGGTTGGACGAGTCACTCGGGCTAGCGGCTGCCCGTTCGCGCGCTGCGAGATCGCTTCCCGTGTCGCATGCCGTCAGCACCGCTGCGACACCCATCACAACTAGATACGGAGCTCTCATCGTTCTCATGCTCACAATGCTGGGTCCGACGCCAGCCGCGTCAACCACCGGTTGTTCGGTGCCAAAGCGGTAAAGCGGGCGGGCAGGTGATTCGTCACCGACAATGCGTTCATTTCCTCACTCATCGGGAAAGTGCGGTCGGACCCGCTGTTGACTTTAGCTATCCTCCTGTCGTTCAGTCCGGCGATATCCCTGTCACCTGAAGGACATGGCTCCTCCGCTTGATTGTCCTTGCGTCCCTCCCATGAGTCAAGTTCCGGTCTGGCTTATGTGACTGCACCTTGTCGAACGCGAACTCTCAAGCGTCATCGGCGTAGGCGATGGTGCTCAGCAACGCCAGCGCCGCTTGGCGCGAGTCGAGCCGCGTGTGTTGAACCA
>JBQTJG010000442.1:0-14741 GCA_052387355.1 Armatimonadota bacterium
CCGCCGCCAACGATCTCTCCATAGCCCTCGGGCGCAATCAAGTCGGCGCCCAGCACCACGTCCGGCCGGTCTGGGTCAGGTTGCATGTAGAACGCCTTGCATCGCGTCGGATACCGGTGGATGAAGACCGGTCGGTCGAAATGCGCGCTCACCGCAGTCTCTTCATCACCGCCCAGATCCTCGCCCCAAGGCACCTGCATCCCCTTCGAGGCCAGCAGCGCCAGCGCGTCGTCGTAGCTGATCCTGGGAAACGGCGGCGCGACGCGCTCAAGGAGCGCCACATCGCGATCGAGCGCCGTCAGTTCTCTTGGGCATCGAGCGAGCACTCGCGAGACCACGCTGCACACGAACGCCTCCGCCAGCGCCATATACTCGTCCAACTCCATGAAGGCCGCCTCAGGCTCGAGCATCCAGAACTCGATGAGGTGGCGCCGGGTCTTGCTCTTCTCTGCGCGAAAGGTCGGGCCAAGACAGTAGACCCGGCCGAACGCCATGGCCGCCGCCTCGTTGTAGAGCTGTCCGGACTGCGTGAGATAGGCCGATCCCATGTCAAAGTACGGTGTCGCGAAGAGCGTCGTCGTACCCTCGGCAGCCGCCGGAGTGAGTATCGGCGCGTCGACACGGAGATACCCCGCGCTGTCGAGATAGTCGGTCATCGCCCGGATGACCTCGGCACGCACTTTGAGGATGGCGTGCTGCCGGCTGCTCCGCAGCCAGAGGTGCCGGTGATCCATGAGGAACTCGACACCGTGTTCCTTGGGCGTGATGGGATACGGCTCGGCTTCCTGGATCACCTGCACGGACGCGACGGCCAGCTCCACCCCGCCAGGGGCTCGAGGATCAGCCCGCACGGTGCCGGTCACGATGAGGCTCGTCTCCTGCGGGAGACGGTCGGAAGCTGCGAAGGTCTCCTCCGACACGTCCTGCCTGGACATCACAGCCTGCACGACACCAGTGCCGTCACGCACGAGCAGGAAGTGAATCTTCCCGCTGCTCCGACGGTGCTGCAGCCAGCCGCGGAGTTCCACGGTCTTGCCGGCGTGGTCGGAAAGCGTGTCGATGGTCGCGCGCCGTGGCCTGTCGATCACCAGTCACTCACCCCGCCGCACAGGAAGCGCGGCCGGCGTCTGGAATTCCAAGACAGGATCGCCGGTATGCGAAGCGCCTCCGTCCTGATCATCTTCGATTTCGACAACACCCTCATCGACTCCCGGATCGACTTCATGGCGCTCCGGACAGCTCTGATTGATCACCTGGCGACCGCAGGCCCGCTGCCCGCGGCGCGAGAGGCCATGATGCGTTTCCCGATCCTTCATCTTGTCGAGCAGGCGGCGACGAGATCGCCGGATTTGCGCCGCGCGATGTGGGTCACGATCGAAGCCTACGAGGCTGAAGGTCTCAAGAACGCGCCAGCGATGCCGCACGCGAACACGGTGCTGGCCTCGCTGGCCGCCCGTGGTTACCGGCTGGCACTACTGACCAACAACGCCCGCGCTGCGACGATCCGCGTGCTAGATGAACATGGGCTGGCGGCGCTGTTCGGCCTGACGGTGACCCGGGACGATGTGCCGGCGCTGAAACCTGATCCCTCAGGCGTCCGCTTCATCCTCGACCGTCTCGGCCCCACTCCTGCGGCGTATCTGGTCGGTGACTCGTGGATCGACGGCCAGGCTGCGCAGCAGGGCGGGATCCGGTTCGTCGGTTTTGGCCCGCGGCGCACCGAGGTCGAGACGCGCGGCGTCACGCCCTGGGCATGGATCACCGACCTGAGAGAACTCCTCGATCTCGACTGGGACGCGTGAGCCGCGTTCCTACCACAGGTGGGCGAACTTCGCCGCGAACGTCCGCTCCAGCTCGTCGCGATTGAGATGATAGACCGGACAGTCGCGGAGCATGCACACGTGCAGCGCCTGGTTGCAATACGCGTCCGCAACTTCCCAACACGCGTGGTTTACGTAGTAGGCGGCGCACACCCCTTTCCTCGGATGCACCGCTGACACATCCGCTGGCACGCCAGGAATCGGCGGGGCCACGGGGCCCGAGGGCGTCGCCGGCGCAGGACGACCAGTGGGCGGTGCCGGCGCAGGCGCCGGGCGGACGGCCGGCTCGCGCACGAGTCGGAGGATTGGCCGGCTTTCGTCCTCTGCGGGTGCTTCAGCAGGCACCGGCACGGAGGTGGCCCCGGCGAGGGCATCCATCTCGCGCGAGGTCACCTCGATGAGACTTCTAACGCCGCGCCTCAGCTCCTCGCGCGCCCTTGGCATTGGCGATCACCTCTGCAGCCAGATTGGCGTACTCTTTCGCGCCGCGTGAATCGGGATTGCTGACGAACAGGGGCACACCCATCATCGACGACTCGACGAGCTTGATGTTGAAATGGATGGTCGTCTGGTACACCTTATTCGGGAAGAAGTCGTGGATGCCCGCGACGATCTCCTTGCTGATCGTCGTCCGGGAATCGTACATCGTGGGCAGGACGCCCAGGATCTCGACGTGGTGTCCGACTTCCTCCCTCACCATCTTGAGCGTCCTCAGCAATTGCCGCATCCCCAACAGCGCATAGTAGTGCGTCTGAATGGGAATAATGATCCCGTCGCAGGCCACCAGCACGTTCAGGGTCAGCAAACCCAGCGATGGCGGCGTATCGATGATGACGAACTCGTACTGCTCCCGGACCGCCGCCACGCGCCGGCGCAAGGAGTTTTCACGCCCGATCCTCGCGGCGAGTTCGAGTTCGGCGGCGGCGAGATCGATGGAGGACGGCGCCACGTCGAGCCGTTTGACTGTCGTGGGACGAATGACCGCCGACAGCGGCAGCCCTTCATCATGGTCGGGATCGACGACGACGTGATAGACCGTGCGCTCGAGGGTTGCCGGATCGATGCCGACGCTGACGGTCGCGTTCGCCTGAGGGTCCAGATCGATGAGAAGAGTCCTATGCCCGGCGGCCGCGAGAGAGGCACTCAGATTCACGGCCGTGGTGGTCTTGCCGCAGCCACCCTTCTGATTAACCAGTCCAATAACTAGCGCGTGGGCGCTCACCAGCCTTCCTCCACTCTGGTCCTGCTGGATGACGACGCCGTCCCTTCCGCTCCTCGGTCTGTTCGACCTGGTGGAAACCATATCCTTTTGAAGGCATTGGGTTCCGGCGGAAGCCGGCTAGGGATCAATCACCGCCGGTGTCTTGCTCCTTGAGGACGGTCCGGTTCACGAATCGAATGAGGCCTGGCCACAGCGTCGGGAGGAGCGCGCCAACGATGATCATGGCCCCCAGCGCCCCGAGGACGATCAAGACCGCCTGCCGCTCTGACATCCTTGTCCTCCCTGATTGCGACCCGAATCGAGCCCAGTGAACGGTTCTGTGGGGCCCGAAGGGTGTCCTGCTGGAAAGTGCCCCAGCACCCAGCTTCGGGCCTCATCGGGGGTGACAATGTCCCCGCGCGACCGTGCCCTGTCTACCGCCTCCAGGATCCCGGCGAACTGCGGACCGGGCTCGTACCCCAGCGCGATCAGGTCTTCGCCTGAGAGGATCCGCGGACGGGAGGAGGGGCCACCGAGCCCGGCGACGACCCCTGCCACCCGGCGGTAAAGGGCCAAGTCCGCGCTCCGGGCCAACGCATCGACGCGGGACAGCTCAAGGAGATCTGCGACGGGTAGCCGCTCCAACAGCGCCCTCACCTCGTGAAGCGGCATGCCTGGCAGCCTGGACACGCGAGGAAGATTCTCGACCAGTGCCGCGATCGTGCGCGCCTCGGCATTCGGGAAACGTAGCCTGCGGCAGAGTTCCTCGACCTGCGGCGGAGACTCCAGATGATGAAGGACGGTCGCCATCGCGAGCTCGGTGGTTGGACGGGACAGCTGCTGCAACGCCATGCAGGTCTGTGTCAGCCCATCTACACCGGCGGCGGTCGTGGGGGAGGTCCGGCGGCCGGCCAGCGTGGCCACCTCCGGAAGAATTGCGGCGAGGAGACCCGTGCGCACGAGCAACCACATGGCCTCAGCTCGTCCCGGCGCCACAAGCAGCTTCACGAGCTCTTCTCGAATTCGCTCAGCGCTGACCGTCACGACCGTGCCCGCAAGTGCGGTGATCGCCTCGAGTGTCGAGGCGTCGATCGCAAACCCCAACTCCGCGGCCAGGCGAACGGCTCGCAACATGCGCAGCCGGTCCTCGGCAAGCCGTGCCCAGGGATCACCGACGGTGCGAATGACCCGGCGGGCGAGGTCCGCGCGGCCGCCCACATGATCAATGAGACGGTCGTCGATCGGATCGTATAGCAGCGCGTTGATCGTAAAGTCACGGCGCTGAACATCCGCCGTCGCGTCAGCCTGCTCAACGTATGCGGGGCGGCGGCCGTCGAGGTAAGGGCCCTCGCGACGAAACGTGGCGACTTGATACGGGTGTCCCTCGAGGACGACCGCCACCACGGCAAACTCGGCGCCTACGGGGATGGTGCGGTCGAAGAGGGTCGAGATCACCTCGGGCGGAGCCGCCGTGACGAGGTCGAGGTCTGCCGGCGCGCGATCGAGCAGCAGATCGCGGACGACGCCCCCGACCAGGTACGTCTCCCACCCGGCGGCACGCAGCCGGCGGACGATCTCCACCCCCGGCTGGAACCGCTCGGAAATCGCGCGCGTGGGCGGGCTAGCCTTCCGTGCGCTCCTCAGCCTGACGCCGCACGTCGTGGGCCTTCTCCTCGAAGGCCTCACGGCCGCGATCCACAGCGCCGCGGAGGCGCGAGGCACTTTCGTCAAGCTTCGTCCGGCCCCGCTGCGTCAACTCTTCGGCGGTCCCGCGGACCTTGCGCATCACCTCGTCGGCACGTCCGCGAGCAAGGTCGCGCAGATCTTCTGCCGAGTCGGTCAGGCGGTCGCGCGTCTCCTCACCCGTGCGAGGCGCGAACAGCAGCGCGAGCGCCGTCCCAAGCAGCCCTCCTAGAATGAACCCTGCGACGAAGTCAGTCCGGTTGCCCATCGTCTCTCATCTCCTCTCCACACGTCTCTCCACGCATCTTACCCGCTCTTCGAGGTCTTCACACTCTCAGCATCTTCTCGTTCGATGATCCCGCCTCCGAGGACTCGAGCGCCGTCGTAGAATGCCACGGCCTGTCCAGGCGCGGCGGCGCCCTGCGGAGTCTCAAACGCCACAATGACGCGGCCATCATGACGCACGCACAGCGTTGCGGGAACGTCCGCCGCGGCGTGCCGCACCCGAGCCGTCACCCGGGCCGGGGGTGGCGGCGGCACGATCCAGTTCGCGCGGTCGAGCAGCACGCGCTCGCGCAACAGGGCATCCGAACCACCGACGACGAGCGCGTTCCGGTTCGCGTCGATGTCGATGACATACTGGGGCGCCGCACCAGCGATTCCCAGGCCCCGGCGCTGTCCAACCGTGTACCGTGCGATCCCGCTATGCGTGCCCAGCACCACGCCTGATTGATTCACGATCGGACCAGGCCGGGCCGACTCGGGCCGGCGAGACGCGACGAGATCGCCGTAGTGCCCGCGGGGGACGAAGCAGATCTCCTGGCTGTCAGGCTTGTCGGCGACGGGCAGGCCGAGTCGGCGGGCCGTCTCTCGCACCTCGTCCTTCGGAAAGTCGCCAATAGGAAACCGCAGGCGCGCGAGGTGCTCTTGCGTCAGGGCGTAGAGCACGTACGATTGATCCTTCCGCGGATCGGCGGCCCGCAGGAGCAGCCATCGGCCGGTCGCCTCATCCCTGGCGATCCGGGCATAGTGGCCGGTCGCAAGCACATCGCATCCCAGCGCCTCGACCTTCTCGAGCAGGACGCGGAACTTGATCGCCTGATTGCAGGCGATGCAGGGATTCGGCGTGCGGCCCCGCGCGTACTCGTCGCAGAAGTAGTCGATGACCGCCCGCTCGAACGCCTCGCGCAGGTTGAGGACGTAGTGGCGGATGCCGAGCTGTCGCGCGACCGCCCGGGCGTCATCGATCGCGCCGACGCCGCAGCACGCCCGGCTCGACTCGTCCGCCGGTGGCACCCATGTCGGCCACAGGTTCATCGTCAACCCGACGACATCGTGACCCTGCTCAGCGAGCAGCGCCGCGGCCACGGCGCTGTCGACTCCGCCGCTCATCGCGACGGCGACTCTGGCCATGCGTTCCTCCGTCAGGACTTGAACAGCTCGTTCATCGTAACAAGCCGGGAACAGAGGTGTCAAAGACCCTCGGGGCCGTCGCACCGTCACCAGGACTATGCGCCGGGGTCGTCCGGAGGCGGCGTGGAGTCACCCGGAGACGGCGTCGTCCCCCACCACCCCGCGAGCCGGCGGCGGACGTCGGCCTCTGCGCCGTGCGTCGTCGGCTCATAGTAGCGGCGGCCCTCGAAGCCTTCGGGCCAGTAGCTCTGTCGCACGAATCCCGCGGGGTCGTCATGAGGATACTGGTACCCCTTCCCGTACCCGAGCTGTCTGACGGCTTGAGGGTGACTGGCATCGCGCAGGGACGTGGGTACAGGGCCGGCGCGCTGTTCCTCGACGTCGCGCATCGCCGCACCAATCGCTTTGATCACGGCGTTGCTCTTCGGCGCCGTGGCGATGTAGATGGCGGCCTCGGCCATCGGGATGCGCGCCTCGGGCAGCCCCACGTACTCCACCGCGTGCGCGGCGGCGGTGGCGACCACGAGCGCCATAGGATCCGCCAAGCCCACGTCCTCGGCGGCGTGGACGACCATGCGACGCGCAATGAAGCGCGGATCCTCGCCGCTGGCCAGCATCCGGGCGAGCCAGTACACGGCCGCGTCCGGATCAGAGCCGCGCAGGCTCTTGATAAACGCCGAGATAGTATCGTAGTGGGCATCGCCTTCGCGGTCGTAGGCCAGGACGCGGCGCTGGCTGGCGTCTGCCACGACGGCGAGAGTGACCCGGCGGCGTCCATCGACCGCCGGGGCGACGGCGGCAGCAGCCTCCAGGGTGTTGAGCGCCACACGGGCGTCGCCGCTGCTGATGCGGGCCAGGTGGGCCAGGGCGTCGTCGTCGATCTCAAGGTGCATGTCGCCCAGGCCTCGAGGATCGGTCAGAGCCCGGCCCAGGATGGTCCGGATCTCGTCATCGCCCAGCGGCTGGAGTTGCGCCACCCGCGACCTCGAGACCAGCGTCGCGTTGACCTCGTAGAACGGGTTCTCCGTCGTGGCGCCGATCAGGATGAGCGTGCCGTCCTCGACATGGGGAAGGAGCACGTCCTGCTGCGCCTTGTTGAAGCGGTGGATCTCATCGATGATGAGCAGGGTCCGTTGCTGATGAAAGACGCGCCGGTCGCGCGCCTGGGCGATGATCTTCTTGAGGTCCGCCACACCGGCGGTCACGGCGTTGACTTGCTCGACGTGGGACCGCGTCTTCGCGGCAACAATGAGCGCCAGCGAAGTCTTTCCCGTCCCCGGCGGCCCCCACAGTATCAGGCTGCTGACCTGATCGCCGTCAATGGCGGCACGCAGGGCGCGCCCGAGACCGATCAGGTGATGCTGCCCGACATAGTCGTCGAGCGTCGCCGGTCGCAAGCGGGCCGCGAGCGGGGCGTCGGTCCGCGCTGAGGCGTGCTCAAACAGCGACATAGAACATGTCCCTCATGTCTGGCACCAACCGGGAGAAGCGACGGGCGGCCGCAAGATGTCCCCGCCGCCGCCCGTCATTCATGTTCTCCGCCGTGCCGTACGGGACAGAGTTCCCGAACCCTACTCTCGTAGGTGGGTGCCCTCCCGGCCGCTTCGGCTGCCTGCAAGGCTGCACGCAGGATGCACACCCGCGTCCGGAGGCGGGCTCCCGGGATGACAGTGTTGGATCGGAACTACCGACCCGCCTCGCGCACAGCAGAGAACCCTTTACAACGCCTATAGTACCAGTCCACCGGGCATCCCGCAAATCCCAACCGGTCCCCCGAACACGATCGAGCACGCCCGCGGCGCCGGCGGGGCTCCTAGCCGCCTGTCAGCGCGATGTGCACTTCGCGAAGCAGCGCCGGATCGACGGGACCCGGCGCGCCGGTCAGCAGGTCGGCGACGCTCGCGGTCTTCGGGAAGGCGATCACCTCGCGGATCGTCGGCTCGCCGGCCAGGAGCATGACGAATCGATCCAGCCCGAGCGCAATCCCCCCGTGCGGCGGGGCGCCGAACTGCAGCGCGTCGAGCAGGAATCCAAAGCGCGCCTGCGCCTGGTCGGCTGTGATCCCCAGGAGCGTGAAGACCTGTTCCTGCAGGCTCCGCTCATGAATCCGGATGCTGCCGCCCCCCAGCTCCACCCCGTTCAGCACAAGGTCGTGCGCCTTCGCGCGGACGCGCAGCGGCGCCGTCTCCACTAGCGGTCTATCCTCGTCCATCGGCGCTGTGAACGGATGGTGCACCGCGACATGCCGGCCCTCGTCCTGACTGTACTCCAACAGCGGGAAACCCGTCACCCACAGGAATCGCTGGACGCCGTCCCCCGCGCGCAGCCCGATCCGGTCGGCGACTTCAAGACGCAGACGGCCGAGCGCCGCCGCTGCCACCGTCTCAGGGCCGGCGACCAGCAAGACCAGGTCGCCCTCACGCGCGCCGGTTCGCAACGCGATTTCCGCTACAGGCCCCTCGGTGAGCCGGCGGGCGAGCGGCCCTCTAACTCCGTCGGTCGAAAGCGCCAGTGGTGCGAGGCCCCCGGCGCCGGCGCTGACGACAACCGCGGTGAGTTCGTCGAGCTCCCGGCGGCTCATCGCCGCCTTCCCAGGAACCCGCAAGGCGCGCAGGACGCCCCCTTCTGAGACGGGCTGCTGAAACCGCTCCACGCCGCTGGATGCTGCGAGATCCGTCAGGTCCACGATCTCCAGATCCACGCGAAGGTCGGGCTTGTCGGATCCGTAACGCAGCATCGCCTCGGCGTACGAGAGACGCGGAAACGGTCTAGCGACCGTCACGCCGAGGACGCGCGTGGTGACCTCGGCGACCATCTCCTCGGTGACCGCCAGCACCTCGTCCTGATCAACAAAGCTCATCTCGATGTCGATCTGCGTGAACTCCGGCTGCCGGTCGGCCCGCAGGTCTTCGTCACGGAAACAACGGACGATCTGGAAATACCGATCGACTCCGGCGACCATCAGGAGCTGCTTGAGCAGCTGCGGCGACTGCGGGAGCGCAAAGAATGTTCCCGGCTGCACCCGACTGGGTACGAGGAAATCACGCGCACCCTCCGGCGTGCTCTTGATGAGCATCGGGGTTTCGACTTCGAGGAAGCCCAGCCGATCGAGCACCTCGCGCACGGCCATGGTGGTCCGGTGCCGCAGCATGAGATTTCGGTACATTCGTGGCCGGCGGAGGTCGAGGAATCGATACCGGAGACGCAGGGCCTCATCAACCTCCGTCTCGTCTCCGGGCGAGAATGGCGGCGTCAGCGACGGCGACAGGACCTCCAGCACGCGGGCCCGGACCTCGACTTCACCGGTCGCCAGACGCGAGTTCGCCGTCCCCTGCGGCCGGCGCTCGACGGCCCCTTCGACGCGCACGACGTACTCCGCACGAATCGCTTCGGCGACCGTGACCGCGGCCGCGGACTCAGGCTCTGCAGGATTCAGGACGACCTGAACGACGCCCTCGCGGTCCCGCAGGTCGAGAAAGATCAGGCCGCCGAGGTCCCTGCGGCGTTGGACCCAGCCGGCAAGCCGGACCTTGGCGCCGATGTGCTCTGCGCGGAGCTCTCCGCACATGTGCGTGCGCATCGCCGTCATGGTCGTGTCTCCTCCCCGCCCTCGGCGGGCGCCGCCACCCGGCGCAGCCGCGTCTTCAGCGTCGAGACGACCTGAGCGCGCGGGATGGCTGTTTGATCTCCGCTCTGCATTTCGCGCACGGTCACGGTGCCGGCGGCCAGCTCGTCGTCGCCCAGGACCAGCGCATAGCGCGCGCCTGTCCGGTCCGCGTGCTTCAGTTGCGCTCGCGTGTCGCGGCCGAGCAGATCGCCCTCTGCGCGAATGTCGCCCGCGCGCAGCGTATCGAGCAGCCTCACACCCTCGGGACGGGTGGCCTCGCCGATCGTGACGACCATCACCTCCACGCCGCGATCCATGGGCGGGACAAGGCCTTCCTGCTCTGCTACCAGCAGCATCCGATCGAGTCCGAATCCGAATCCCACGCCCGCGGTCGGCGGCCCGCCCAGTTGTTCGGCCAGACCGTCGTACCGGCCGCCGCCGAACATCGCGTTCTGCGCACCCAGCCGCCCGGAGAACACCTCCACCGCCGTGCGGGTGTAGTAGTCGAGTCCGCGGACGATCGTCGGATCGATCACGTACCGCACGCCCAACAGGTCGAACTGCCGTTGGACCCCGTCGAAGTGCGCGCGACATGCGTCACACAGGTAGTCAAGGCTCTTAGGCGCGTCCCGCGCCACGCGGCGGCAGCCTTCACGTTTGCAGTCGAGCAGGCGCAGCGGGTTGTGCTCGAGTCGCCGCCGGCAGTTCTCACAGAGTTCGCTGGCGTGCGGCCGGAAATAGTCGCGCAGCGCCTCCACGTACCGCGGTCGGCACGCGGCGTCGCCCACGCTGTTGAGGTGCACCTCGACCTCGGTCAGGCCCACGGACTGTAGAAGCCGCAGCGGCAGCGTCAGCACTTCGGCGTCGGCCGCCGGTTCCGCGCTCCCGATGATCTCTGCGCCGAACTGTGTGTGCTGCCGGTAGCGGCCCTTCTGGGGCCGGTCGTACCGGAACATCGGTGCGATGTAATAGAACTTGCCGGGCTGCGGCTGGCTCTTCAATCCATGTTCCAGATAGGCGCGCATAACCGCCGCCGTGCCCTCGGGCCGCAGACTCAGCGAGCGTCCGCCGCGATCCGTGAAGCTGTACATCTCCTTCTCGACCATGTCGGTCGCCTCACCGACGGTTCGCTGGAATACCTCGGTGTGCTCGACAACCGGGGTCCGGATCTCACGGAATCCAAATCGGGCCGCCAGGTCGTGCACCGAAGCCTCCACAGCCTGCCAGCGCTCGACCTCGCCCGGCAAGATGTCGCGCATGCCGCGCGGCGCCTGGATTGTCGCCATCCCCACACCCCCTCTCAGCTTCACCGCCGCCCACTCCCGGGAAACAACAACGCCCCCGTCCCACAGGGACGAGAGCGCATTATCTCCCGCGGTGCCACCCTGGTTTCCGACGGTCACTGCGCGACCAGTCGGACCCTCATCGCGCTCACGGGCGAACCCGGGCGGGTAGCTGCCGATGCGAGTCGGGCAACAGCCGCCGGCTCAGGGATGTCGTTCCCTTCGTCGCCGATCGCGTGTGGCGGCGAAACTTTCCATGAGTCTACCCGAGTCGCGTCAGCGCTGTCAAATTACGCCGGCCAGGCCGGCCACTTCGCCGCTAGCTTCGATCGCCGGCATCCGACCTCATAGCGATGATACGACCGCCGTCTCAGTCAGCGCGACCCGAGAGGAGTCCCCGGCAAGGGGAGGCGCAGGGAAATCCACCACGACGTCGACCTCGGCGTGGATCCACACGCGGTCCTGGCGGTTGAAGCCGACCTGCCCGAGGATGCTTGTTATCTGCGGTCCTGACGCGTCGGTCACAAGATCGACATCTCGGGAGAGGTAGGCGCCGCCCGTGTAGAACGAAACCGCCGACCCGCCGACGACGACAACCGGAGCTCCAGCGCGTGCCAGCAAGCGATTAATAACGGCCGCGGTCCGCAACTGAACCTCCAGCGGATTCTGGACGTCGCGAAGTGCACCAAGGTCTGTGCGCGCCCGAGCGAGATCGGTCTCTGAGATCACGGGCGACGGCTCCGCGAGTCCAGGTGGTACAACCTTGGACCAACCTTAACGAGCCATGTGGCGAACGTCCGCCGCCCAATGCGCAGGGCGAGCGCCCGCAGCGCGACAGCCTTCCCGGGATCTCGGGGACGCCGGCGCACGCCCCTGGGCTTGGCAGCCCGAAGGGGCATGTAACGGCGCCACTCAGCCCGTAGCCTCTCGTTGAGATCGCGCGAGTCTCCCACACCGTTCTCCTCGTGCCGCTACGCCCCCGCATCAGAGCATACTGGATCTGCGTTGGTCTGTCAGTTCAGGATGTCCTGGCCGAGTAGCAGAACGGCCAAGCCTTCGGACCAGCCCAGCGATCCAGGAGGCCCGCGGCGGTGACGCGAACTATGCGAAGCGAACGGACACGAACGACGTTTGGCAGACGGAGGCAGAACCCGCATGCACGCGATCATCCTGGCGGGGGGCAAGGGTGAACGACTCCGGCCCTACACCGGGGACCGGCCCAAGCCCATGGTCGAGGTCATGGGCGTGCCCATCCTCGCCTATCAGCTCCACTGGCTGCAAACCCAAGGCGTGACAGACGTGGTCATGGCCTGCGGCTATCGCCATGAAGTGATACGCGACTATTTCGGAACCGGAGAGAAGTGGAGCCTCCATATCGACTACGCCATCGAGGAGGAACCGCTCGGCCGAGGCGGCGCCATCCGGCGGGCCTACGGCCGGTTGAAGAACTCGCCCGAGTATGTTCTGGCCACCAACGGTGACGTCATCACGAACCTGCGCCTGGCGCCGGTGATTGCCCACCACCACGAGCACGGTAGCCTGGCGACACTCGTACTCGCTCCGTATGTCAGTACCTATGGGCTCGTTGAGATCAATCCCGACGATCGTGTCGTCGCCTTTCATGAGAAACCGACGCTCCCCTATTGGATCAACGCCGGGATCTATGTCCTCTCCCGCGAGGTCATCCCCCTGTTCCCAGAAGCCGGGGACCACGAGACCACGACGTTTCCTCGCCTCGTCGAGCAGCGCCGTCTGGGCGCGTACAAGTCGAGGGACTACTGGCGGGCGGTAGACACGGTCAAGGACCTCAACGAGGTGAGCCACGAGCTAGAGCGCCTCCTGCTCACCTCATTTCTTGCGTAGCAGCCGGCGGGCGTGAGTGCAGCAGCACGAACACCGGGCGAGACCGGGCCGCCTGGACACCGACTAGCGACTGTCACTCACCGGTGTCGAGCACCAGGGTCACCGGGCCGTCGTTGTGGATCTCGACCACCATGGTCGCGCGAAAGCGGCCCGTGGCCACGGTCAGGCCCTGTGCCCGGAGCCGATCGACAAACAGATCGCACAACGGCTCGGCCTGCTCGGGAGGCGCCGCCCGTACAAATGACGGCCGGCGCCCGCGACCGGTGTCGCCATAGAGTGTGAACTGGGAAACGACCAGCACCGATCCGCCGACGTCGAGGACCGACCGGTTCAATCGCCCGGCGTCGTCATCGAAGATCCGGAGGTGAGCGACTTTCTGCGCAAGTGCTGAGGACTGCTCCGGGCTGTCGTCCGCAGCGATCCCCAGCAGGACAACCAGCCCGGCATCGATGGCGCCGACGGTCTCATGACCGACGCGCACAGCGGCGCGCCGGACCCGTTGCACAACGGCGCGCACAGGATCAGGGCGCCGGAGCGCCGGCGGCGAGCACCTCGCGCAGCGCGGCCACCACCGCGCTGTTGTCGTCGACCGTGTTGTAGAAGTAGGGAGAGAGGCGAACGACGCCCGGGCGGGCGTCCACGATGATCCCCCGCTGACGCAGGCCCACCACCGCACCCGGGGGGTCGGGCACCGGCACGGTCACGATCCCCGCGTGTCCCATAAGATCATCAGGGACGCGCGGTTCCAACCCTGCGCTGCGCAGCCGCCCGACCAGATCTCCCACCAGTTCGACCTGGCGCGCGCGGAGGTGATCGACACCGATCTCCAGCACGATATCAAGACCGGCGCCGGCCGCGTAGACGGCCGCAAGCGGCGGCGTGCCGCCCTCGAACCGGCGGGCGTCGGGGGCCGGCTCGAACGCATCGGTACGAAACGCGAACTGCTCACGATGCGCGAACCAGCCGACGTCGTTGGGATGCAGCCGATCGTGGAGATCGCGCCGCACGTACAGACAGGCGAACCCGGGTCCACCCAGCAGCCACTTCAGGCTGCCGGTCACCAGGAAGTCCACACCGGTGGCATGCACGTCGGTGGGGATCTGGCCGGTCCCCTGATAGGCATCGATCACGCACAGCGCCCCGGCCCGGTGCGCAATGCCAGCAAGACGGTCAATGTCCTGGACGTAGCCGCTCTGGAAGTAGACATGCGAAGCGATCAGCAGCTCGGTTCGGCCGTCGACCGCTGCGTCGTAGTCATCGAGCGTCGCGGTCAGGCCGTCACGTCCGCGCAGCAGCACGGGCTCGACGCCGATCCCTTGCTTCGCCAGCCACTGGTAGGTCGTTGTGGGAAAATCGAGCATGCTCAGCACAACCCTGGGGCGCGTGCGATAGGAGAACGCACTGGCCACAGCCACGAGCGCTGCGGTGATCGAAGGGAACAACGCGATCTCGTCCGGATCCGCACCCAGGATCCGCGCGCAGTTCTTGCGCACGGCTCCGATCGTGTCCCACCATGGCCCGTACCACGCCGACGCGCCGTGCTCATGCCACAATCGCAGGAAGGAAAGCACGGCCTGCTCGACACGCGTGGAGAGCGCTCCCAGCGAGCAGGTGTTCAAATAGACCGACTGCTGGAAAATGGGGAACTCTGTCCGGTAGGCCTCGAGGGATCGGGCGATCGACTGCTGCGCCATGGCCGCGGCGTGTCTCAGCCGCGTCGCGCGGGCGCCAGGGCGGCGAGACGACGGCGGACTTCTGTCAGGGTCTCGGGCTTTTTGGGAAACGCGAAGCGGACCAGATGGCGGCCGCCAGGCTGGCGGTAGAAGCTGCTGCCCGGCACCGCGCCGACCCCGATCTTCTCGATCATCCGC
>JBQTJG010000443.1:0-2649 GCA_052387355.1 Armatimonadota bacterium
TAGAGAAAGTTGGCGTTGAGAGAGCACCGCGACGGGTGCCGCTACCTGAGCAGTTCAATCGTCACTCTTACAGAACCGGGCACCTCGAACGCTTCCATACCGCTGTCCACCTTCCCGAGAAGGACCAGTCCCGCCGCGTATCCAGAATCTCTGTAGAACACCGCCAGATTTCCCCATGGAGCGTAGTACGCGATATCTCCGGGGGAGGGATCATAGCCAGGAGGCGTGCCTTCCGTAGACAACCTTCTGGAGAGGATCCTGATCTTTTCGGTCCTCGCATAATCTTCCAGGGTCACGGTGAGCGGCAGCAGGGACGCGAAATCCCGTGCCGTGGCGCTGTCGACTAACGTTGCCGTAATTGCTCTCCCGCTGACCATGAACCGGATCTTCATTGGTTGGGCCCCCGCAGAGAATGTCTCGGACGGCCTCGGGGCGAGCACCGTCATTGCCGTTACGAGCACTGCTAGAGTTGCCACCATGATCGACCGTTGTTTCACGACGCATCCCTCCGGCACGCTCTTTCCATTACTGGGCATGTCGGGTCACTTCTCGTTCTCCTCCTACGGACGTAGCAGAACCTTGATCGCGCGCCGCTCGTCCATCGCGCGGTAGCCTTCTGCGACGTCCTCCAGGGGTAGAGTCAAATCGAGAACCTTGCCGGGGTTGATCTTTCCGCTCCAGATCAGGTCGATCAACTCAGGCAGGTAGCGGCGCACTGGTGCGGGACCGCCGTGCAGGTGAACAGCGGCGAAGAACAACTCATCGCCTGGCAACTGCATGTTGTGGAAGACCCCCACGAAGCCGACATGCCCGCCAGCGCGGGTGGACCGGATGGCCTGCATGATTGACTCCTGGCTGCCCACCGCCTCGATAACCGAGTGGGCGCCGAGTCCGTCGGTGAGTTCCCTAATCTTCGCCGCACCCTCGTCGCCGCGCTCGGTGACAATGTCGGTTGCGCCGAATTCCAGCGCGAGTTTTTGCCGATCCTCGTGGCGGCTCATCGCGATGATCCGGTCGGCGCCCATCTGTTTGGCCGCGAGTACCGCGCAGAGACCGACCGCGCCGTCGCCCACAACCGCGACCGTCTTGCTGGGGCCCGCCGCGGCCGCGTCCGCGCCGAACCAGCCGGTACCAAACACGTCCGAAGCGGTCAGCAGGCTTGGGATCAAGTCATCGGGTGGGAGGCCCGGCGTGGCGACCAGTGTACCGTCCGCCAATGGGACACGCAGCCGTGGTGCTTGCGCGCCCTCGTTCCCCATGAGACGGGCGTTTACGCATCGGCTCTGATAGCCTGCCTGGCAGATGGGACAGGTGTTGTCTGAAGCCCAAAACGAGCCGACGACGAACTGGCCGGGCTTGATGTGCTTCACCGCGCCGCCGACCTCCTCGACGATGCCGACATACTCGTGCCCCATCGGCGATGGGCCGGTGATCTTCTCGATGCCGCGGTAGGGCCATAGGTCGGACCCACACACGCAGGCCGCCGTGACCCGGAGGATGGCGTCCGTTGGTTCGATAATCGTCGGGTCTGGACGCTCCTCGAAGCGTATGTCACGCGGGCCGTAGAGAACAGTTCCTTTCATGACTTAGCTCCTATTCTCGCTGCCCGGAAAGCCAGGCGCTCTGTAAGGCGGTGACCGGCTGGACACCATGCGCCCGGCGGATGGTCCTGGCGCTCGCCCACGGACAAGTCGAAGTGTTTCATCGTTCCCTGCGAGACAAGGTCTTCACGGCCCCGGACATTCTCGATCGGGCAGTTGGGTCGACGCGTGCCGATAGTAGGTCGATGGCCTCAACCTTCAGATGCCCGAGCCGCGCGTCCGTGGCGGCGGCTCAACGGCGCTCCACCCGCACGGGTCCGGTCTCGAGCATGCTGAGGCGCTCGGAGCCCGTCTCGACGGTGCCGATCGGGATGACCCGGTCGTCAAAGGACGCGTCTCGACGCGCGGCGTTGTAAAAGAAGCCGAGGTTGCCCCAGGGGATGAAGTAGATGAGATCCCCATTGGCGGGTGCGCGGCCGGTGGAGCCGTCGGTGGTCAGTCTCCGGGGGAGGTTGCTGACTTTCTCCATAGCGTTGAGGTCCCTGAATCGCAGTGTCAGCGGCAACATCGACACGAAGTCGCGGCTGGTCGGGTTGTCGACGATGCGGACAACGATCTGGGCGCCCCCGACTGCGAATCGCACGTGCGTCGGGGTGCGGTTCCGGCCCGTGGCAATCTCCGGCGTGGGTAACACTGTCACGCCGGCCTCGGGGCGGCTCGTCGGTGGGGGGCCGGACCGAGAGGGGCTGCCGGTCGACCCGGTGCAGGCGGTGATCGAGAAGATCGCGGCCGCGGCGATCGGGACGGCGAACGCCCGATGCCCGTTTCGCGGTAGTCCGGAAAGGCGACCGTTAGCTCCGGCCATGGTAGCTCCTCCGTGGCTTGCGTCAGGCCTCATGGGCGTGCGAGCTCCGACGCGCAAGATGCGATCGGCCGCCGACACGAGCGATGATGGCTAAAGTTCTCCACCTAGTCGCGTTCGTAGACGACCCGCCAATTTTCCCTCGGGTTCGTCGGCGTCAGTACCAGCCGATCCCGCGAGATTTCGAACGCACGCTCCAGACGCTGGCCGATCATGTTCCGCACCAGCGAGGATTCGACCCGGAAT
>JBQTJG010000444.1:0-1686 GCA_052387355.1 Armatimonadota bacterium
CCTGCTGGAAGCCGACGAACCGCACGTGGCCGTTTAGGTTGAGACTGCCGACCAGCGCCTCCAGCCTCACTCGGTAGCCCCAGGGGTCAGGTCCGGCGATCAGGAGGAGCGCCTCCGGCACGTCACGGACCACTTCTGCCATGCCTCTGATCAAGACATCGTGACCCTTCCCCGGCTCCATCCGGCCCACCGTACCGATGATCGGCCGGCCATCGAGCCCCCACGCGGCTCGAAAATCAGTTCCGGCTTCCCGAAACACCTCCGTCTCGATGCCGTGATGGACAACGCATGCCTTCGCCGACGGCAGACCGCGTGACCCGACCAGCCAGGTTCGCACGGCCTCAGAGGTGCAGATCAGCGCGTCGGCGCGCCGCCAGAGTCGATCGAACACCGGGAGGAGATGGCGTCCCGACCAGTGCGTCTCGTAGATCCCGTGCACCGTGACAACCCACGGGACGGGGACGCGCCAGCGGCCGAACGCGCCGGCAAGATCGGCCCGCGGAAGATGCGTGTGCAGGATGTCGGGGTGCTCATCGCGGAGCAGCCGCGGCAGGGCCCAGGCGAGCAAGAAGCCGCGTCCACCGGCCGTCTCCAGATCGATGACCCGGATGCCGCCGCGCTCAAAGTCCGGCCGCAGCGATCGCGTGCCCGGTACGGCCTCTCGGAGGCACGCGACCACCACGTCGATCCCATCGGCCTTCAGCCGCCGGCACAATCTCAGGAGATGCAGCTCGGCGCCGCCGGTCGAGACCGTCTTGATCAGATGAAGGATTCTCACTGGATCGCGCGCCGCCCGTTCCTGCGCGCGATTGACGCCGCGAGTAGCGCCTCCATCTCTTCTACCAGCACGGAGGCCGAGAAGCGCTGCACAGTCCGCCTGGCGCCGGCGGCCAGGCGGACCCGCTCAGACGGAGAGGCCGCCAGCGACTGCAGCGCATCGCGAAGCGCGCGGCTATCGTCAGGAGGAATCAGGCGTCCGGTCTCACCGTCGCGCACGATCTCAGGACTGGCGCCCACCGCCGTGGCGATCACCGGCAGGCCGAGTGCCATCGCCTCGAGCAGGGTGTGGGAGAGACCCTCCCAGGCCGAATTCAGCACGAAGATGTCGGACGCCGCCATGAGCGCCAGGGTTTCGTCGCGCGGCTGCTGCCCCGCGAAGTACACACGGTCAGCCATCCCGAGGGTTCGAACATAGCGCTCCAGCCTTGGCCGGTCCGGGCCATCGCCGACCACCACCAGTCCCGCGCCGTCCACAGCGGTTGCTGCCTCGATGACCCCCTCAATGCCTTTCCATGGGACAAGGCGTGCGACCGTGACCACCTTCAGCGTGGTCGCGAGCGGAAGGGTCGCGATCCCGTTCCTGCCCGGCATTGCGGCGGCATTCGGGATCACGATGGCATTCGGGATCACCACCAGCCTTTCGGGCGGCACACCCCAGGCCTCCACCCGGCGGACCAGGGAGCGCGAGTGCACGACGACCGTGTCAGCCTGCCGGACCCACCATGCCTGGAGCCGTTTCAACAGCTCGACTTTCGGCGCGTACCGTTGGCGCTGAAACTCCTCGAAGGAGTCTTTGACCCACCCGAAGAGCGTCGACCGCTCCCAGGCCAGATCGCCGACGATCTTTAGCACCAGAGGCTTCCTCACGACCATGTTCGCCAGAGTCGCCTCAAGAGACAGCCCGTA
>JBQTJG010000445.1:0-1811 GCA_052387355.1 Armatimonadota bacterium
TGGTAGCGGTTCCCGACCTTGATCTTGACCCATGCGCCCACAGCGTCCCGGAGCGGGCTTCCGACCAGGTGCACCCGCAGGTAGTTACCAACCGGGCCGTTGTTGCGGAAAAGTCGGTTCGGCATCCCCCGATTCGGGACGAACCAATCAAGGTCGCCATCGTTGTCAATATCGGCCCACGCGCTACCCCGGCTGGACCCAAGCCGACGGACACCCATGCGGTCTGTCACATCCCTGAATGTCGGTGAACCGGTCTCGACGAGCTGGTTCCGGTACAGAAAGTTGGGCATGCTGGACGCCAGACCGACATTGCCGCTGGGAGGAATCATGGCCTCAAAACGGTACAACCACGTGGCGAGCTTGGGGGGCATGATCCGCCGTGGAATGGACACTGCGGCTGTGATAAGCGATCTCACGATAGGCACTCGCGCTGCTCGTTGGCGCCCGCGGGCTGCATTGCCCGCGACGACGCTGAGGTCCAGGTCGCCGTCGTTATCGAAGTCAACGAAATTCGCAGCCCACTCGACGACGCCATTCACCCTGAAGCCGGTGGCCAGCGTGACATCAGCAAAAGTCCCGTTGCAGTTGCTCCGGTAGAGACGACTCGCCAGGTCGCCCAGTTCGTTGACTCCAAAGCCTCCCTGACCGGGGGTATTGAATCCGCTGACGAAGACGTCGACGCACCCGTCATTGTCATAGTCGCCCCACGTGACCCCCATCGGGTTGTTTGGAGGGGCGCCCGGAGTCGAATCGGTCGCCGGAGGGAACGCGGTCGTCGTGGCCCTTGTGAACGTCCCGCCATCGTTCCTGTATAGTTCCAGTCCCCAAAAGTCAATCGCGATCAGCAGGTCGACATCGCCATCGGCGTCATAGTCAAACCAACTCCCCAGGAACACCTTCGCCGGGCCCTCAGGGTCGGCCACGCCCCGGGCCGCCGCAACGTCCGCAAACGAGAAGGGGCGGCGCTGCTGCTCAAAGAGGCTCATCAGCCGGTCTCGCGCCCCCCACCGTGAGGCCACAAAACCGTCGAGATCGCCATCTCGATCGTAGTCGGCCCAATCGGAAGCGGCTGATCCAGCTTCTGGCATCCCGACACCGGCCGCCTCAGTCACATCCGAGAACGTGCTGTCGCCATCGTTGCGAAAGAGCTTGTTTTCCTGGACTTGTCGTCCCCTCTTGCCCTCACTACTTCGATTCCTTCCCGCAGTGACGTACAGATCTGGGTCTCCGTCATTGTCGATGTCGACAAAGGCGCACCCTGATGGTAGCTCCAGACCGTGGCGGAGGCGCGCGGACGCAGTGATCTCTGTGAACGACCCGCCTCCGTCATTCCGCCACAGACGGCTCAACCCGCGATACCCGGTCACGTAGAGATCCGTGTCACCGTCTCCATCGAAATCAGCCCAGCACGCTCCATCAGAGACGGACGCCGCATCGGCGAGCTCCGCGGTCGCAATGTCAGTGAACATTCGATCCCCACCCGAGCCAAAGCTCGATGCAATGATGAATGGCAGAATCACGGCCGCCAGCGTCCCGGCGCTCACAGCGTAGAATCTCCGGGATCTGGCGCGTACGCCCTTTCTTGCGGCACCCCACATGAGGGCAACCTCCCACCTTTGGAGTCCTTCAACCTCTCCGACACACAGATTGCTGGTCACACCAGGTGAGTGGAAAGTACAGGTATGAGTAGCGCTCTAACGATCCCTCCTTTCGAGTCGATGTCCACTAATGCGTTGATGCGCCACGATCACCGTGCATGAGATGCGTCCATGCGCTACGAGACGTCGATCCGCTTCAGATGACTCGCCCAG
>JBQTJG010000446.1:0-1728 GCA_052387355.1 Armatimonadota bacterium
GTCATCGATGCCGAGGCAGTCGCGGATCTCGGTCTCGTGCCTCCGAACGGTAGCCTCCCCGACTCCGAGATCCTCCGCGATCTCGCGCGTGCTCTTGTACTCGAGGCGGCCCAGCAGCACCTGGGTGCAGTTCCCGGTTTGCAATGCAAATACCTAAGGGCTTGATCAGAAATAACATGATCATCATATCTGTATTCATCTTGGAATGAACGTATAGTTCCAATCGCCATGGTATGCATGATGGAGAATGTGCAGCTCGTCGATGTCCTCCTTCGTCACCTCAATGCCGGTGGGATAGGTGTTGGTGTCAAGCGTCGCCTTCACGCGGAGGCCCGCCGTCGTGCGCGTGCTCCCGATCAGGTTGACGACCGTCTCGTAGTCGACCAGGGGATGCCCGCGCCAGTTGAGCGTGATGTGGCTGAACATGCGGTGCTCGATCTTGTTCCACTTGCTGGTTCCCGGGGGGAAGTGGCAAACGGTGATGCGGAGTCGCGCCTCGTCGGCAAAGCGCTGCAGCTCGGTCTTCCAGAGTCGCAACCGATAGCCGTTGCTGCCGCCCGCATCGGCGGTGATGAGCAGCTCCTGCGCGTCCTCGTAGATGCGACGCCCCATCGAGCGCCACCACCGGCGGATCGACTCGACGGCGAACTCCGGCGTGTCGTGGTCGGTGCCCACGTTGACCCAGCCGAGGTTGCGGCCGATGTCGTAGACGCCGTAGGGGATGGCCTTGCCTACAGCGTCGTCGGGAAAGTCGTGGACGCGTACCGGCACGGGCTTCCCCTCCGGGCGCCACTCGCGGCCTGCGTTCTTGAAGTCCCCGACGAGTTCCTTCTTCTTCGTGTCCACGGAGATCGCCGGTGTCCCGCGGCCCAAGGCGTCGTCGACGCGGTCGTTGATGTACTCGAACTGCCCGTTGCGGTCGGGGTGGTCCGCACCCTCGATGGTCTTCTGCGTCCCCTGCAAGCTGTAGCCCTGCGCGTGAAGCAACTGGCCGACCTTCTGGGGGCTGACCTGGTGTCCCTGCACCGCGAGCTCCTCGGAGAGCTTGCGGGTGCTCTTGCTCGTCCAGCGCAGCGGCGATTCCGGGTCGCCTCGCGTCACCGGCTCCACGAGCGCTTCGAGATCCTCGATCAGACGGGGGTTGTTCTGCTCCAGGCGGGGCCGACCTCCACCGGGTCGTCGCGTGTGAACCACATCCTCACGACTCGCACCCGCGTGCACTTCGTCGCGGCCCGCGCGGATCGTCGTGCGCGACATCCCCGTCGCGCGCTCGACCGCGGCAAGCCCGCCGTCACCGTGCGCTTCCGCCTCAACCCCTGCCCACAGCCGCCTCATCCGCTCATCCATCACCGGCGACAGGGCCATCCACTTCGTCTGGATCTCCGCTTCGCTCGCCATTCCTACTCAACAGCACGATTTCCTCACGAAGTCGAGCAGGTTGTTTCTGAGCGGGCCCCTAATCATATCGATCACTTGAGACTTGGGTGTTGAACATTGGGGCTCTCTGACGGCAGATATCGCGTTGCGAAGCGTGAATCTCCCGAAAGGAGCCCCGATGAAGAGTATCGAACGAGCGCGACGTGATGTCCAGACCCTCTTCGAGAATGCGCTGTCGGTTGCGGACGCGGACCAGCGGCGGTCCCTGTGGGAGTTCGAGCGAGATCTGTGGACGCGCTTTCTGGCCCTCGGGCGGGCGATGGTCGCGTTGTTCCTGATCCGGCAGGCGGC
>JBQTJG010000447.1:0-7065 GCA_052387355.1 Armatimonadota bacterium
TAAACTCGTCACGAGCTCCGGTCCCCCACATGGTCGATCCGCCGAACATGAACAGCTTGATGTGGTCGGGCGAAGGACTCGGCGTGTTGTTCCACGTGCGGCGGAGGCCCGCGTCATCCACGTTAATGTATTTGCCGTGAAAGGGCTTTCTTCTCCAGTAGACGTACGAGTGCCATTGGACCTGATAGGAAGCGACAAACTCTCGGCCGTACTCGGCTTCCCAACGGGATCCCTGGGCGACGTTGTCACCGCGTGATCGGTCGACGGCCGCCAGATCCAGGGCAGGCCAGCCCCGCTCGGGCAGGGCCAGCCTGCCCACACCCTCGATGAGGGCAAGGATCAACAGGACAATCCCCACGCTTACCCAGACGTTCTTGATCGCCCGGGCGATGCGCAGCAACATGCCGGTCCACCTCCCCGACGCAGCCTCTGGAAGGGGCGAGCCGTGGGGAGCAGAGTTCACTCGGCGTGACATGGGGTCCTTCTGAGGGCGCTTATGTCCTCTCGCTAAGCCGGGACGGTCTGATCTTCAATGCGCTTGCTCCGCTGCGTGATGACCTCGGGCCGGGCCTTGCCCACGATCACTGTGTCATCCTGTCTGAACCCACCGACCCCGTAGATGTAGATCCCCGGCTCGCACGAGTAGACTTCATTCTCCATCAGCGGCCGGTAGTTGAACGCCATGTCCTCGGGGAACTCGTGGCCGGCTATGCCCATGCCGTGGCCGGTGCGGTGCATGATGTGCTCGCCGAAGCCGTGCTGCTCGATGACCCGCTGCGCGGCGGCGTCCACCTCGGCGACGGGTGTGCCCTCGACGAATTTCTCGAGCGCGGCGACATTAGCCGCTGTCGCCGCCTCGTATGCCCGAACCTGAATATCGCTGCGCGGCGGGCCCAGAAACAGCGTGCGCTCGTTCTCGACGACCAGCCCATTGAGGCGTACGATGATAATGTTGACGACGCCGTCCCCATTCTCGAACCCGGCGCCGGCGTCGGCCCCGGTGCCGTGGGGCGAGGCGGACGCGGCGCCTGATAGCGACCACACGCGCACCTCCACACGATCCTCCGGGAACCGCCTGGCGCCCTCGACCGCCAGCCGCCTCGTCACCTCGAGGTCGTGCTCGGCGACGAGCATCCCGGGCTTGATCAGTTCCATATAGCGGTCCTGGCCCCAGTCGGTCAAAGTCGCGGCCTGGCGCATGATGTTGAGCTCTGCCGGATACTTGCGCTGCCGCATCTCGATCAAGAACCGGGATGCGCTACCGATCTCGGTCAGCCCGGCGAGATGCTTTTTCAGCGGCCGGTAGGTCGACACGCGATCGGCGGCCAGCCGGCCCGCGCGGAATCCTACGGCCTTGAGCTTGACCGCCAGCAGATCGAGCCAGCGGTCGCGGGTGTACGTCCGGTGCGATGTCCGGGGATGCTCGACGTAGATCGCGTGGTCGGAGATGTGGATCGTCCCGCGCTCCTTCGCCATTTTCAAGTGGTGTGTCGAGAGTTCGTTCATCACCAGGAACGGCTCGCCGGTGACCGGAATCACGCAGGCCACAGGACGTTCCCACGGCGCGACATCGAGGTGATAACCGGTCAGCATGTAGAAATGGTCAGGATCACTGACGAGCAACGCCTGAAAGTCGTGCGCCTTCAGGTACTCGCCCACCCTGCGGTGGCGGTCGGCAAAGACGTCGGGCGGGACGAACAGCATGAGTGCGCCTCCTTCATGTGGTCAGCCGCGGGTCGAGCGTGTCCCGCAACCAGTCGCCTACCAGGTTCACGCCGAGCGCCGTCATGACGAGCGCGAGGCCGGGAAACGTCGTCATCCACCATGCGTTGTAGATGTACGTCTTCCCTTCGTTGAGCATGTTGCCCCACGACGCCATCGGCGGCTGCACGCCGAAGCCGAGGAAACTGATCGCCGCCTCGGCCACGATGAACTGCGCCACCTGGAGCGAGGAGAGGATGATGACCGGCGTCCAGAGATTGGGGAGCAGGTGCCGGCCGATGATTCGCCACTCCGGCGTGCCCAGCGCCCTCGCGGCCTCGATATAGTCCAGCGTCTTGAGCGCAAGGACCTCGCCTCGGACCAGCCGCGCATAGACGACCCACCCTGTGATGATGAGCGTCAGGATGATGTTCTGCAGACCAATCCCCAGGATGGCGTTCACGGTGAGTGCGAGCAGAATGAACGGAAAGGAGAGCTGCACATCCACCAGCCGCATGAGGATGATATCCGTGAGCCCGCCGACATAGCCGGACACGACCCCAAGAATCAACCCGATGGCGCCAGAGATGCCGACTGTGACCAGGCCGATCGCGAGAGACACCCGTGCCCCGTACAAGATGCGGGTGAACAGGTCGCGTCCCAGTTGGTCTGTCCCCAGCCAGTGGTCCTGGGAAGGCGGCTGCAGGGACTGCGCCAGTTCGCCGGCGACAGGGCCGTACGGTGCGAGGACCGGTGCGAACGCTGCTGCGGCCGCGACGAGACCTACGACAATCAGCCCGAACGTGCCCGTACGATTGAGCCGCAGGTGTTTCTGCGTGCGACGGGTTTCCGGCAGCACCGGGGCGAGGGCGGCCGCAACGTTACTCATATCGTATGCGCGGGTTTAGCCAGGCATAGGTGACGTCGGCGGCGAGGTTCAGCCCCGAGTAGAGCACCGCGGTGAGGAAGACTCCGACAAGCACGACAGGAAAGTCACGATTGAGGAGCGCCTGCACCAGCAGCCGGCCGACCCCGGGCCAGGCGAAGATCGTCTCGGTGATCACAGCACCGCCCAGCAACTGCCCCAACTGGAGCGCCAGCAGCGTGACGATGGGTAGGCTGGCGTTCTTCAGGGCGTGCCTGTAGAGCACGCGCGGAGGCGCGAGTCCCTTCGCGCGTGCGGTACGGATGTAGTCCTGGCCGATGACGTCCAGCATCATCGAACGCGTGAGCCGGGCGAATCGCGCCGCGACAAAAGCGGCGAGCGTGATTGCGGGCAGCACGAAGTGCAACCACGTGCCGCGGCCGCTCGTGGGCAGCACCTTCAGCCAGACGGCGAATACGTAGATCAGCATCAGCCCCAGCCAGAAACTTGGAATGGCCTGACCGAGCACGGTAGCGCTGATGCCCAGATGGTCAAACCATGAGTTGCGGCGTGCCGCCGAGACGACGCCGACGGGGATCGCAGTTGCCAGGGCCAGCAGCATCGCGATGCCTGAAAGCGACAGGGTCGCGGGAAATCGCTGCAACACGAGTCCGAGCGCCGGTTCCTGCTGACGCAGCGAGTTGCCGAAGTCGCCGCGCAGCGCCCCGCGCATGAACCGAGCATACTGCACGATCCAGGGATCGTTGAAGCCCAGCCGCTGGCGGAACTCCTCGATCTGTTTGGGTGTCGTGTCGGTCGGCAGGAATAGCTTGACCGGGTCACCGGCGAGGAACTGCAGGCTGAAGACCGCGGTGAGGGCCAGGAAGACCACCACCGCGGCCTCCAGAAACCGGCGCGCGACGAACTGCAGCATGTGCGTTCGAGAGACGGACCGTCTACATCAACCGGTCCGCGCGATCACCGTGTCCGCCTTCAACGCGGTGCTGTTGGGCCCTGTAGCCGGGAGTCGGTTCAGCGTCGCGCCCAGGCGGCATCATGGACAAAGATCTTCTCTGCGGGGTGGGGCTTCCAATCCACGCGCTTGTTCACCCCGTACAGGTCGTGCTGCTGCCACAGGAAGATCCAGGGCGCTTCGGTATAGAGCATAACCTGGATGCGGCTCCAGGCCGCCCTGCGCTTCGTTCGGTCGACGATCGGGATCGCCTTGTTGATCTCGAGGGTCAAGTCGGAGGTCCCGAAGCCGCTGTAGGTCCGATCGGGCCGGAATAACTCGGCGATCGTGCCCTGCGCCTCCAGCGCTGGACCCCACCCAAGATAGAAGAGCTCGCCGGTGCGGCGGTTGATGATCTTGTCCAGGTGCGTGCCCCACTCGTTGACCTGCACCCTTGCCTTGATGCCGATCCGGCCCAGGGACGATGCAATCGCCTCGGAGGCTTCCTTGTCCAGTGGGTAACGGCCAGACGGCGAGTCGATGGTGAACTCGAGCTTCGAGGGATCGTAGCCCGCCTCCCGGATGAGCTTGGCGGCCCGCTCGGGATCGTGCGGGTAGGGCTTGAGGTTCGGATTCACGTCCTCGTTGATGGACGACAACGCTCCCGGGATACGGGTGGCGCGCCCCTTGAACAGGTTGGCGATGATCTCGTCCACGTTCACCGCGTAGTTCAAGGCCTGCCGGACGCGGCGGTCTTGCAGCGGGCCCGACTTGAAATTGACCAGCGCCACGTAGTTGATGCGCGAAGACGGGACACTGCGGACCTCGCCCTGGCCACTGCGATTCACCTGATCCACGGCGACCGGCGGGACGTCCTTCACGACGTCGGCCTCGCCGGCCAGCAGGGCCGCAAGGCGGGCGCTGAAGTCGGGGATGAAGCGAAACTCCACGCGCCGGATCGCCGGCGGCTTGTTCCAGTAGGTGGGATTGGCTTCGAGGACCAGCCTTTCGTCGCGGTCCCAGCGGACGAACCTGTACGGTCCGGCGCCGATCGGGTTGCGCGATGCCTGGTCGTTGCCGACCTGCCGGACGTAGTTGGGATTCTGGATGGTGAAGTCGACCAGATAGTAGCGCAGGACCGGCGCGGGCTCTTTCGTGCGGATCCGCACCGTCAGCGGGTCGATGACGTCGACGCGTTCCACGAAGGCGAACCGGGGCCGGTAATGCGACTCGTTCCTGGGATCGAGCAGCCACTCGATGGTCCACTTCACGGCCTCGGCAGTCAGCGGATCGCCGTTGTGGAACCGCACGTTCGGCCTCAGTTTGATAATCCAGGTCAGGTCGTCGGGCGTCTGGGGGAGCTCGGCCGCCAGGGAAGGTTTGATCCGCGGCGGATCGCCATCCCAGAAATACAGCCGGTCATAGATGTTCATCTGTTGGACGTTCGTCGTCCAGTCGACGATCCGCATCGCCATGAGGCTGCGGGGTTCTGCGCCCAGCGCGATGATGATCGGACGCTCCTGAGCAATCGTGGGTACTGTGATATTGGCCACCAGGGCCAGGAGCAGTGCAACTGCGAACGCCACGGCCATGACACGCATGCCGATCCCTCCCGCACGGAATAGTCTGAGCACTTGAAGCAGTGTCAAGTGCTATTCCGTCCTCCGCCGAGGAATCCTCCGGCTCCCGGTCGAAAGCAAGTCGAACCGGGAAGGTCGGAGAACGGGTCGCGGCGATTTGTGGAGGAACCCAGCGTATGGCTACGATGGTCACGTTGCAAGAAAGTGTGCGCAACGTCGTCAGCACGTGCGCGCACGTTCGGCACGGCGAGCTTGTGTGTATCGCTGCGGATACTGAGACGATGCCGATCGCCCTGGCTATCCTCGAGGCCGTCAAGGAGGTGGGCGCCGAGCCTGTTATGGTAACCATGACGCCCCGGCGCGCCCACGGCAACGAGCCGCCCCGCGTGGTGGCGGCGGCGATGAAGGCCGCTGATGTCGTGATCCAGCCGGTGACCTATGCGATGACCCACACCGATGCCACCCGGGACGCGATGCGCGCCGGCGCGCGTGTGCTCGTCCTGCGCGGCATCACCGAGGACATCATGACACACGGCGCCATGCTGGCCGACTACGCCAAGGTCGACCGGATCACGCAGGAAGTCGCACGCCGGATGTCTGGGGCGGAGACGGCCCGTGTGAAGAGCCCGTCAGGCACCGATCTCGTGATGTCGCTGGTCGGCAGGCAAGCGGTGGCTCTTACCGGCCGGGTCGGCGGTCCGGGTACGTTCGCGGCCATGCCGGACGGCGAGGCGGCCGTCTCGCCGGTGGAGGGGACAGCCGAGGGCACCCTGGTTGTGGATCACACGATGGACAGTCTCGGGCTGCTCGACCAGCCCATCCGCATGACCGTGCGCGGCGGAAAGGTAGTTGAGATAACCGGTGGTACATCGGCCCGAAAGCTGCGTGACTTGATCGCCACCGCCGACGCGAATGCGACGAACATCGCCGAGTTTGCCATTGGCACCAACGACAGGGCCCGGCTGATCGGTTCAATGACAGAAGACAAGAAGTACCTTGGATCGGTCCACATCGCAATCGGCGACAATCACGTGATCGGCGGCACTGTAGTCAGCGAGCTGCACCTGGACGGGTTGCTGCTGCGGCCCACCGTCGATCTCGATGACGAACGCGTCGTCGAGGATGGCCGGTTGCTGGTGGGCTGAGTGGCGTTTGACCGAGGCGGACCACGATGCGGCTGATCGACTTGACGATTCCGTGGGGCCCCGAGATCGAGCCCGTACCAAACAATCCCCGCATCTTTTACGTGCCGATCAATCGTCATGAGTTACAGGGATACTCAACGGCTTACGCTGCCTTCAGTGTCCACACGGGCACCCACATCGACGCGCCGTACCACTTTGTGAAAGACGGCCTGACGATGGAGCAGGTGCCACTCGAGTGGCTGAACGGCCCTGCGGTGCTGGCCGATCTCCGGTCGGTGATGCGGCCGCGCCAGGCCCTCACGGTCGAGATGCTCCGGGCCGCCGTAGGAGATCCTGGTGAGATACGCGATCGCCGCGTGATGCTGTGGACCGGGTGGGCGCAGGAGAAGTGGAACGATCCGGCGTTCTACCGTGAGAACCCGTATCTTGCGAATGACGCCGCGCAGTGGCTGGTCGATGCCGGGGCTCGAGCGCTTGCGGTGGACTTTGCCGTCGACGGCGGACCGCCCAAGCCGGCGGGACAGCCCACATACCCGGTCCACGTCATTACGCTTGGCGCCAACGTGTGCCTGATCGAGAACCTGATCAACCTCGACAAGATCGGCACGCGCCACTTCACGCTGCTCGCCATGCCCGTGCCTGTGAAGGGCGGCAACGGAGGGCCCGCCCGCGTCGCGGCCTGGGTCGATGGATGAAGATCCGGGGCATCCATCACATTGGTCTGCTCGTGCGCGACGCCCGGGCGACCGCGGATCGTTTCCGCGAGACGCTGGGTCTGGAAGTGACCGCTTGGGAAGACTACGGTCCCGGGCTGCTGCGCAT
>JBQTJG010000448.1:0-6627 GCA_052387355.1 Armatimonadota bacterium
CCTGCAACGACGAAGCACGATGTCACCATGCCGGCAGATTGGTGGCAGAAAGCCTTCTTCCGCGATTCCGGGAGCGCGACTGGTCGCGGGTCGGGGACACTCTCTGGCTCGAGGAACGGCGCTACGACTATGTTCGCAGCCGTGTCGAGGTGGAGTGGACGTTCATCAAGGGCGGAACGGGACGGCAGCCAAGCGGAGGGATTAGATCGCCTGCTGTTCGTCCTGCCTGGCAACGGTCAGTTCGCCCGGTCCAATCCCGAAGTGGTGCTCGATCGCGCCCTTCCACTCGTCCTCGGTGAGCAGCGAATTCTCGACGCACGCCACTCTCTGTCACGATGAGCCGGAGATCACTCAGCGTAATCCGCCCCTCCGGCGTGGCCCGCGTGCAGATCCGCCGCTGCGTGAAGTGAGACTCTGGCGACGTCTGGTGAAAGTGGCACATGCCGGCGTAGTCAGCGAATATACGCGGCTCCAGGCCAAAGCGATATCCGGTGACGCCAGCGGAGCCGTCCCCACTGCGAAGCATGATGCCCTGCTGGCCGTCGTGCGTCACCCGATAAGCGAGACCGCCCTGGACCTGATCCCCCGGTTCGTCAAACAGCAAGGGCTCGCGAAACGAATCGCCGAACCCGACATCGGCCAACCAGCGGTCCTCCAGTTCGACGAGCAGCGTCATGTGGCTGAAGTCGGGGCTGAAACTTCCCTCGGGACGAGCCACGCCGGCCGACAGCCGCGTCACAGGAAAGCCTAACTCGCGCAGCAGGGCGCTGAAGAGTCCGTTCAGCTCGTAGCAGAAACCGCCGCGGCGGCGCATGACGATCTTGTCGAACAGAGCCTCTTCGTCGAGGACGATCGGCCGGCCGAAGTGGATGTCGAGATTCTCGAACGGCACGGCCTCGAGGTGGGCGACGTGAAGCGCCCGGAGCACCTCGACGCCGGGCAACGTCGGGCCCTGATAGTGAATCCGCCGGAGATACGCCTCAACGTCGATCATGGATCACTCCATTAGATCATCAGGGTGACATAAGACTAGCAGAGTCCACTCCATCATTTCGAGGGAGCGTCAGGAATCTACTCCATGCGATTAACGGGGGAGTCTGCCGAGGAGGCGCGATAGGACTTCGGCTAGCGCACATCGAGGAGGCCGCGCATCCCGGCTTCCCGATGCCCCTCGATCGTACACGCGAACGCGAACCGACCCCGCTCACGCGGAAGGAACTCCAGCAACGCGGATGTCCCGGGTTCCAGGCGCACGAAAGCGATCCCATTGGTTTCAACATGGATCGCCTCGTCGATGATGCGCGCCGCCGCCCGCTGGAGCAGCGAGGTCTCGAACTGATGAGCGATTTGACCGCGGTTCAAAGAGATCAGCCTGGCGGGACGTCCTGCCGCCAGGCGGATGGTCGCAGGACGAAAGGCGAACTCGGTCATCTCCACCCGCACGATCTGCGGGCCCTGCGCCCCGACCGGCGCCGGGAGCACCAGGAGCAAGCCGGTGATGACGATAGCGCGCAGCCGCATCGACGGTATCGACATGCCGGGGAGGGGCTGGCGGCCCTCCCCAGCCTCGCCGTCTAGTCTTTGTTGAACGGGGTCAGGAGCGGGTTGAACTCGCCGAACACACCGTTGGGATTCGGGTACCAGATCCACAGGTGCAGCGTGACCAGCGGCGGATGCCAGAAAGTGAAATCAGCTCCGGTCGTGGTGTTGGTCTTTCCACACTTCGCCTGAGACCCCGCAACGACGAACGATCCGTCCTTGTAATGGCAGGCGGCGTCGAACGAGCCGTACCTGGCGCCGTTTAGCGGTGCGGCCGCCGGCTTCTTCGGAAACACCCATTCGATCGCCACGAGCTGCGACACGTCGCCCTTGCGCACGTACACCAGGATGGGCGGCTTTGTCACGTCAAACCCCTCGATCTTGGGATTCAACAGATGATACCCCATGTTGGGAATCATCGGCGTGATCATCATGTACCCGTCGGCCTTGGCCCGCTCCAGGTCCATGGCGTACTTGGCCGTGGCCAGCCGGGCCTGGGAAATCTTGGCCACCACGTCCGCGGATAGAGCGCCCTGCGGCGCTGCGGCGGCATGGGCCATCGGGTGGAACCCGGCCCCCGACGCTCCGGCGTCGTCCCGAGAGCCGGACTGAGGGCCGGTCACCCTCAACCCGGGCGCGGCTACCAACGTCAAGGCCAGCACGAACAGCAATCCCCTCCACATCACTCGCGGCATGGCTCATCTCCTCCTCGGATCAGCGTGTCCTGCTGAGACGAAGGTACCAAGGACAGCGCCGCACCTCATGGGGAGGCCCCCCTATTTTGCCCGCGTGGACATCCCCATTTTGGATGGACACGGCTCGGCACCAGGGTACTGATTCGCCTCCGGCGGTCCGGCGTGAGGAGGAGTCATCGAATCCCCTGATGGAAACCCCCCTCATGGCCGTGGAGCTGCTCGAGCGGGAACGCTTCCTTGATGAGCTGGCGGCAACCCTGAAGGCTGTCGCGTCAGGGAAGGGCCGCACGGTGCTCGTCAGCGGCGAAGCTGGTATCGGGAAGACGGCGCTCGTTGAACGGTTTACTGAACAAAACAGTCAGACAGTCCGCGTCCTCTGGGGCGGATGTGAGGTCCTGTTCACCGCGCGTCCGCTAGGCCCGCTGCGAGACATCGCCCGCCAGACGCGCTCCGATCTCCTCGCTCTTCTTGATCGTGAAGCGTCCCGTGCCTCGATCTTCTCGGCCTTCCTGGACGACCTCGCGGGAAGCTCGCAGCCGACGATCGTGGTATTCGAGGATGTCCACTGGGCGGATGAAGCCACGCTCGACTTAGTCAAGTACCTGGGCCGCCGCATCCATCGGGTCCCGGTCATGTTCATCATCACGTACCGCGACGATGAGGTCGGCCCGAGCCATCCCCTGCGGTTTGTGATCGGCGATCTGCCGAACACAGCCGTCACGCGCGTATGGCTGCCGGCGCTCTCAGAAGAGGCGGTGCTCACGATGGCGCGTCGGGCGCAGCGAGACGCCGAGGGTCTCCACGTCGCCACTGGCGGCAATCCGTTCTTTGTCACCGAGGTCCTGGTCAGCGGCGACCGAAGGGTGCCGACCACTGTGCACGACGCCGTCCTGGCCCGCGCGTCGCGCCTGTCCCGGGCCGCGCGGCACGTCCTCGATGCCGCCTCGATGATCCCGCCACGTGTGGAACGGCGGCTCCTCGGACACCTGCTGCCGGATTCCGAGCTTTCACTCGACGAATGCACAGCCGCCGGGATGCTCGTCACGGAGACCGAGACACTGCGATTCAGACACGAACTGGCCCGGCGGGCGATCGAAGAGGCGGTCACCCCGGAGCAGCGGCGCCGCCTGCACCGTCGGATCCTCGAGTTCCTGGAGAGCGAGGGAGAAATGGAAGAGGCACGGCTCGCCTATCATGCCGAGGCCGCGGGCATCAGCGAAGCGGTGCTAAGACACGCTGCAGCAGCCGCGCGGCAGGCGGTCGCCAAAGGCGCCCACCGGCAGGCCTTCGAGCAGTACGCCCGGGCGCTGCGATTCGCCCAGGGGCTTGAGCCGCAGGCGCTGGCCGACCTGTACGACGGCTACGCGAACGAGTGCCGCGCCACGGATCACGTCGCCGAAGGGCTCGAGGCCCGTATACGTGTTCTGGAACTCCGGCGCCAGACAGGTGACCGGATACGTGAGGGAACGGCGACCGCGCAGCTTGCCTTAACATTGTGGAACGCCGGCCGCAGTGCCGAAGCTGCTGTGCGAGCACAGGAGGCGATCGACCTCCTCGAGACGCTCCCTCACGGTCCCGAACTGGCCGCGGCATACACCGCACGCAGCTTCCTATGCATGTTGGCCCGCGATACCGACGGAGCGATCGCGTGGGGCGCCAAGGGCATCGACCTGGCCGGCCGGGTCGGCGCTGTTGAAGCCCTCGTGCGTGCCCTCAACGCCGTGGGATCGACCGAGATCGTGCTGCTGGAGCGGCCCGAAGGGATCGAAAAACTGAAGGAGAGCGCCCGGCTGGCCCGGGAGGCGGGCCTCGAAGCACAGGCGGCCACGGCCCTCATCAACCTGGGCAGTGGGTCGGGCGAGATCCGCGACTACGCGAATGCAGTGCGGTATCTCGAGGAAGCGATCACGTTCGGGACCGAGCGGGACCTGGATGGGACAATTCACTATGGCACAGCCTGGCTGGCCCGGGTCCGGTTCGAGCAGGGCCGGTGGACCGAGGCGGGGGAACTCGCCGCGCAGGTCGCATCGAAAGCAGGCATCTCGCCCATTTCGCCGATCGTGGCGCTGACTGTGCTCGGCCGGATCCGCGCGCGCCGCGGCGATCCGGGAGTCGAGGAGGCGCTCAACGACGCCTGGAAGCTGGCGCAGATGACCGGTGATCTCCAGCGCCTGTGGCCGACCATCGCCGCCCAGGCGGAACTGGCCTGGCTCTCGGGCAGGGCCGAGCAGATCCCGATGCTGGTCGAGTCCACTCTCGACTTGGCCCAGAGGCTGGGCAGCCGATGGGCGGTCGGTGAACTAGCCTACTGGCAGTGGATGGCCGGCCGTCACACGGCGCCGCCGGATCACGCTGCCGAACCATATGCGCTGCAGATCGAGGGCGACTGGCGCCGGGCAGCCGCGGCCTGGGAGCGCCTGGGTTGCCCGTATGAGCAGGCGATGGCACTTACCGATGGTGATGCGGAGGCTCAGCGAGCCGGGTTGGAGATCCTGGAGCGGCTCGGCGCCGCCCCTGCGGCCGAGATCGTCAGGCGGAAACTGCGCCAGCAGGGCATCCGCGGAATCCCTCGCGGACCGAGAGCGGCGACGAAGAGCAACCCGGCCGGCCTCACCACTCGCGAGTTGGAAGTCCTTGCGCTCCTGGCCGAGGGTCTGCCGAACGTCGAAATTGCGAGCCGCCTGTTCGTTTCGGCCAAGACGATCGACCATCACGTCTCGGCGGTGCTATCCAAGCTCAACGTGCGATCGCGCACCGAAGCCGTGGCCGCCGCCTACCGCCAGGGCATTATTTCCCAAAGATAGGGATCGCCCCAGATGAAAATGGGGGGGATTCCTCATGCGGCCCCCCTTCCTCCGCTGGTAGGCTCAACGCGACCGAAGGACAATCCGCCGAGAGGCCCGAGGAGGAAACACACATGCCGCGCTATCTGGTCGAACGCACGTTCTCAGATGGGCTCGCCATTCCTATGAACGATGACGGCGCCACGGTCTGCCGTACGGTAATCGGCAACAATGCCGAAGACATCGTCACGTGGGTCCATTCCTATGTGACCCTGGACAAGACCAGGACGTTTTGCATCTATGACGCGCCGTCGCCTGAAGCGATCCGGCGGGCCGCACGGCGGAACAGCCTGCCTGTGGATCGCATCACGGAGGTCAGCGTCCTCGACCCGTACTTCTACCGGCCGTGAAAGCGAGAGGGGCGGGACGTCTCCCGCCCCACCTTCTCGAGCCGCCTAACTTAGTGACCGCAAGATGCCCTACGCGTCGTAGTACAGGTAGAACTCCGACGGATGCGGCCGGAGCCGGATGTAGTCCACATCCTTCTTGTACTTCGTCTCGATGTATGTCTCGATGAGGTCCTTGGTGAAAACCTCGCCTTCGAGCAGGAACTTGTGGTCGCCCTCGAGCGCCTTCAACGTCGCGTCGAGCGAGCCAGGCACCTGCTTCACCTTGGCCGCCTTGCTCGGCGGCAGTTCGTACAGGTCCACGTCCATCGGATCCCCCGGGTCGATCTTGTTCTTGATCCCGTCTAGGCCCGCCATCAGCATCGCGGCGTGCGCCAGGTACGGATTGGCCGTCGGATCCGGTGGCCGGTACTCGATGCGGACCGCCTTGGGGTTCGACGAGTAGACCGGGATGCGGACCGCGGCGCTGCGGTTGCGCTTGGAATAGACGAGATTCACCGGCGCCTCGAACCCCGGCACGAGCCGGCGGTACGAGTTTGTCGTGGGCGCGCAGATCGCCAGCAACGCCGGCGAGTGCTTCAGCAAGCCGCCGATGTAGTACTTCGCGATCTCGCTGATGTTGGCGTAGCCGTCCGCGTCGTAGAACAGGTTCCTGCCGTCCTTCCACAGGCTCTGGTGGCAGTGCATCCCGGACCCGTTGTCGCCGAACAGCGGCTTGGGCATGAACGTCGCGGTCTTGTAGTGCGCGCGCGCCAGCATCCTCACCAGATACTTGTAGAGCTGCATCTGGTCAGCCATCTTGGTCAGGCTCTTGAACCGCATGTCGATCTCACACTGGCCGGCGGTAGCGACCTCGTGGTGATGCACCTCCGCCTCGATGCCGGCTTCCTGCATCTTGAGCATCAGCTCGCTACGGAAGTCCTGCAGGCTGTCCGCCGGCGGGACCGGGAAGTAGCCTTCCTTGTGGCGTGGCTTGAAGCCCAGATTGGGCTTCTCGTCCCGGCCGGTGTTCCAGGCTGCCTCGTTGCTGTCAACCGAGTAGTACGCCGTGTTGGCGGTCTGATCATAGCGGACATCGTCGAAGACGAAGAACTCGGCCTCGGGGCCGAAGTATGCGGTTGTGGCGATCCCCGACGTCTTGAGGTGCTGCTCGGCCTTCTGCGCGACGTACCGCGGATCGCGCGTGTACCGGTCGTGGGTGAC
>JBQTJG010000449.1:0-4087 GCA_052387355.1 Armatimonadota bacterium
CCGAATGGCGCCGCGCCGCTAAAAGGGTACTACATCCAGGATTTCGAGCCCCGCTTCTTCCCGAAGGACTCTCGAGAGCATCGCAGCGCGTGGCGTTCGTACACGCGCTTTCCCGACCTTGTACGATTCACCAAGACCGAATGGAATCGCGACATGGTCAGGGACGAGATCCACGCCGACGCGGCGGTCGTGGGACCGAGCGTCGATATCGACATATACCGGCCGCGCCGCCGGCGCGATCCCGACTGGCCACACAGACCGCTCCGCCTGGCCGCGATGATCCGTCCCGCGACGCCGCGGCGGCAAGCCCAGCTCACGATGCAGGTCCTGAAGGAACTGTCCCGGGCCCACGGCGACACGATCGAAGTCCATCTCTTCGGCTGCTGGCCCGACGACCACGACTTCCTGCAGCTCCCGCGCGACTTCCCCTGGCGCCATGCCGGGGTGCTGACCCGGAACCAGTTGTCCGCCTTCTTCAATGAGATCGATATCTTTGTCGACCTGTCGAGCTGGCAGGCGATGGGTCTGTCCGCCATGGAGGCGATGGCTTGCGGCGCGGCAGCGATCGCTCCTCTGGAAGGTGGCGCGTCCAGCTTCGCCAGGAACGGGGAGAATGCCCTGCTGGTCGACACGTCGTCCCAGGAGGCATGCGCGGCCGCCCTGGAACGGCTGATCATGGATGAGCAACTCAGGCGCCATCTACAGGCGCAGGCGATCGTCGACGTCTGCGAGTATCCCCCGGAGAGGGCGGCCTATCGCATCCTGGAATCACTCTTCCTGACGCGTCAGCCGCACGCCGTGTGATGGAACCCCTTCGCGTCCACATTCTGTACCAGCACGGCCCGGACGGGCGTCCCTACGGGTGCTCGTACATCCGCCTGGTTCAGCCGCTGACGCACCCTCTCAACCGGGGAGCCTTTCGGGTTACGCATGGCACGAACTATGCCGGCGCCGATGTGGTGATCCTGGAACGAACCTGGAAATCGGGGATGACGCCTGCCATCGCCGAGGGCCTGGTCGACAGGGTGCGGAAGGATCATGCGCTCCTGGTCTACACGATCGACGACAACCTGCTCGATCTTGGCGAGGTTGTGCAGCTCTCGGACCATCGGATGGCGACGACGGCCGAGTGCATGGCCGTCCGCTACCTCGTGCGACAGGCAGACGGCGTGATCGTCTCCACCGAGTGCCTCAAGGATCGCCTGGCGCGCATGAGCGCGAAGATTGCCGTGGTGCCGAACGCCCTGGATGAACGCCTGTTTGTTCCCAGGAGAGATGAATCCCGAGCCGCCCGGACTCGCCACGATCAGACGATCGTGGGATTCATGGGCACCTTCACGCACGACGCGGATCTCATGTTGATCCTTCAACCTCTGCGTGAGGTGATGCGCCGCTATCGCGGAAGGCTCGAGTTTCAGATCGTCGGAGGGGTGGCCGATCGTGCGACCCTCCAGCCCTTCGATGGGCTGCCGGTCAGGGTGCTCGATGTCGGCGGGGACAGCGAGTACCCGTCATTCGTGCGCTGGATGATCGAACATCTGGCCTGGGATGTGGCGATCGCGCCACTTGAAGACAACGTGTTCAACCGGTGCAAGTCTGATATCAAGTTCCTTGACTACAGCGCGCTGGGGATTCCCGGCATCTACAGCCGGGTTCCGACGTACGAGCGGACTGTCCGGCACCTTGAGACCGGGTATCTCGCCGATAACACGCCGGAGGCGTGGCTCGGGGGCCTGGAACGCCTGCTGGCCGATGACGCCTTGCGCGAGCGTCTATCCATGCAGGCTGAGCGCTATGTCCGTTCGCATCGGATGCTCGAACAATGCGCCCTGGCCTGGCGGGATGCCATCCTGGAATTCGACCGGGCCGAACCCACACTGGATGCGCGACCTGTCCAATTGAGGCAGGAGACGACCACGTGACCGATCTGCCTGAGGGGCTGCGTATCGATCTGGGGTGCGGGACGAACAAGAAGCCCGGCGCTATCGGCATCGACATTCAGGCGCTCCCAGGGGTCGATCTGGTGCTTGACCTCGCATCCGAGCCACTGCCGTTTGGCGATGGCGCGGTGGCCTACGTCCACGCGTCCCACTTCCTAGAGCACCTGGAGGATCCCACTCGGCTCTTTGCTGATGTCAGCAGGGTATGCACCGAGGGAGCTCAGCTTGAACTGTGGACCCCGTACGCGGGATCCAACCCAGGCTTCGTCCTTGGACATAAGACGTTCTTCACCGAGGATATCTACCTCCATATGTGCGTCTGGTACCTTGACTTCTGGCAGCGGATCCTGAACGCGCGCTGGATCCTGAACGAGTTTCAGTACATCGTGGAGCCCGCCACGCTGGTTTCATTGCGCGACCACCATGTTGATCTGGATTTCGCGCTCCGGCATTTTCGGAATGTGGCAACCGAGTTCTGCGCACACATCACCGTGACGCGGCGCGATCCGGTTCTTGATCCGCCACCCTACCGGCGGACCTTCTCGACGGACAGAGGTGGCCAGCGGTACGAGATCCACGATCGGGCAGCCGTGAGCGGACCGGCCGTCGTGGCGGCGGTGCGGGCGTTTGCCCGGGAGACCTAAGCTGCAACGGGGCCAGGTGCTCCTGGGCGTGCTCGTGCTTCTCGTCGCGGTCAGCGGATCAGCCGCCACATTCATCTGGTTCATGAACCAGCAGCAGACGCGGGCCGGAAACCGGTTCCGGTCGGCAGCGGCCTTGAACATAGCCGAGGCCGGCATCTACCGTGCCCTGGGCGTGCTGGAGACCGCCGCACCCGACACCGGGATTCCCGGGAGGGAATGGCGACCTCAAGGATACACGGAGACCGTTCGGGTCGGGTCGCTGGAAGGCAGGTTCGCGCTCTCCATAGATATTGACCCCGATGGGGCGCGCATCGTGACCAGCGTCGGCGAAGTCGCGGGCGTGGCTCGCAAGATCAGGGTACGGGTCTATCTGTCGTCGCCCGCGCTGCTGGCCGCGATCAACGGAGCGGGGATCGTCAAGGTCGAGGCGCCCCCGGCGTCCACCTTCCTCCTGGCATACGGCGCCCGCAGCGCCGATCGGCCATGGGCGCATATCATGGCGGGCCGCGCGGTCTGGTTCTCCACGAGCAACGTCTCCGTCAACGATCCCCACACAGCGATCAGCGTGCGCCCGGGGCCGGTCGATCCGGCGGCAGGGCAGGGGGATGGAGGCAAGCTGAAGGTCACGCCGCTGCGCATCGCACTCGCGAGAGGCGCTATCCTCGCTGTCGGTGCCGCTGACGTACCCGCAGACCCCATTCAGCTCCGCGCCTTTGGCGTCCCGATCGATGACGTCGTCTCCAGACCTGAGACCTGGCCCGAACTTCCGGCAATTGATAAGGCTTACTTTCAGGCGCTCGCGGCGGCCAACAAGGACAACAGCGCCCTCAACATTGCGGCCGGCCGCTATACCGGAGACCAGACGCTTCAACGGAACCCCGGCAGCGAATATAGCGGGGCGCAGTTCTTAAGCGTCATCGCCTATCTCGCGGGGGTTCGGGAGGCTCCGCGGCCACGAGGCGTCATCTACGTGCACGGGATCGTCGCGATCCCCGAAGGCGCGCGCATCAAATCGATGACGGTACGCTCGTGACTGAGAGCACCGTTCACCTCAGCCCGTCCTCGCAGCTCTCCCTGGTCCACACAGCGGCGACCAGGACCCTGCCGGCCCTCCTGATCCTGGACCTGGGCAAGCTGACCCTGGCGCAAGGGGCGCGGTTGCAGGCCCATGGGCTGGTCTATGCGAACCGCGGGATCGAAGCAGGAGACGGAGCGACATTCGACGTTGTCGGCGCCGTGCTGGGGAACGATCCGGGTCTCAGTTTCCGCACGTCCGCCGCGACGACCATCATCCGGTATGACCCAGCCGTACTCGGCACTCCAGGACTCCTGACGTCGGAGAAGGCTCCGTCGGTGGTCTGGATCGCCTCATGGGAAGAAGTACCCTAGAGGCGGCGTCAGGCACCCTCGCTGGGGATTGGAATGGATCCTGAGTGGAATGAACGCTAACCTTCGAACCCACGTCGTAGTCGCCATCTCCTTGTCACTCGGCCTCCTGATCGT
>JBQTJG010000450.1:0-2413 GCA_052387355.1 Armatimonadota bacterium
GGCGAGGTGGCCGCCGAGCGCTTCGCCCGGGAATTGACGGCGGTGGACTATCTGGTCAAGGCGAGCCGGCTCCGCGCGATCCAGCGAATGTTTGATCCGCAGTGGCGCGAGCGCTATCTGAAGATCGCCAAGGTCAAGATCCGGACGAGCCTCAGACGCGTGAAGCCGCGATCCGCCCCGGGCGCCCCGGATGGGCTCCAGTGGGTCAGCGGCAAGTTCATGAATCACATGCGTCATGTTGCCCAGCGCCGCCTGCCTCTCTTGATGCTGTACGGCGCCGGGGATGATCAATATGACGAGTTTCGCCGTGCGCTTCCCGGCGAACTGGGCGAGATCTTGAAGCAGGCGGACGGGTCCATCGAGGTCCGCATCGTCATGGATGGCATGCTACACGGCTTCACCAACCCGGAGGCGCAGGACGCGGCGATCCGCCATTCGTTCGAATGGGTCAGCGGGGGGCGGTACGCGGCGGCGCCGACGCACGCGGGACCCTCGGAGGCAGGGTAAGGTGAGCCGGGCGCTGTCGGTTGCACGCACCGCGCTCCTGGCCGGCTGCGCGCTCTGGCCGGTGAACGGAAGCCGGGGTCCGTCCGTCCCGATCTTGATCTATCACTCGATCGACGGCAGCGGGTCGCCGGTGTCGGTGACACCCAGTGCGTTTCGCCGCCAGATGGCATGGCTGGCCGCGCGCCGGTACCGGCCGTTGACGATGGCAGACGTGGCGGCCGCGCTGCAGGCCGGCCGCCTGCCCGAGCGGGCTGTGGTGATCACCTTCGATGACGCGTACCGGAACGTCTTCGAAGTCGCCGTTCCGTGCATCCGGGAGCTCGGCCTACGCGCTACGGTCTTCGTGGCCACGGCGAAGGCAGGCGGGGATAACGGCTGGAGTAGCGCCCGCATCCCTCGCATGCCTATCGCGTCCTGGGACGAGATTGCGATCGCGGTGGCGACGTCGACCGTCGAGGTCGGCGGGCACAGCCGTACGCATCCCAAGCTTTCGCGGCTCTCACGAGAGGACGCCCGCCGCGAGGTGGAGGGGGCCCGGGACGAGCTGCGGCAGCGCCTGGGGGTGACGGCCTTATCCTTCTGTTATCCGTACGGAAACGTGAACGCGGGCGTCCGGGAGATCGTCAGCAAGGCCGGCTACCAGGTCGCCTGCACCACCCGGTGGGGACACGCGTGCGCCGGGGACGATCCCTTCATGCTGCGGAGGATCCGCGTCTATCATGAAATGCTGTTTCCGGAGTTTCGCGCCAGCCTGACACCCGCGGTGGAACGCTGTCGCCAGCTCATGGGACCGCTGCGACCGCTGCTGGGGAGGCCGACCGCCGGTGACGCGGCCAGTTGAGTGTCTGCATCGCGACGGTACGGGGAATAAACGACATTCAAACCAGGGAGGTGATTGGGTGAGTTCTGCTGATACGCTACGCGATTTCATCGTCAATGAGCTGCATTGGAACGGGAATCGGGATCTGCTCACGTCCGACTATCCACTCATCGAGAACCACGTCCTCGACTCGCTGGGACTGTTCACCATGGTGACGTTCGTGGAGGAGCAGTTTCGCGTGGAGGTCGGCGACGAGGAACTGGTCCCGGAGAACTTCGGGACGATCGGCGCCATCACCAAGTTGATCGAGGGGAAGCGGACCAGCAGTTGACGGAGTCCCGTCTGGGCATGATCGACCGCCCGCCGCACCGGAACGGAGCATGGCGCGTACCGGCCAGGGTGCTCTGGCTCATCAAGGGGCTGGGATTGGGCGGCGCGGAGACGCTGCTCGCGCTGTCGGCCCCCCACGTGGATCGAAGCCGGTTTGAGGTCGAGGTCGCCTACTTGCTGCCCTGGAAGAACGCGCTCGTCCCGTCGCTGGAAGCGGCGGGGGTGCGCGTGACGTGCCTGGGGCACCGCAATCCGTTCGATCTCCGGATCATCGGGCGGATCGTTCGAATGCTGCGGGAGCGGCAGATCGACGTGCTGCACGCGCACCTACCGTACGCCGGCGTCATGGCCCGGATCGCGGGGCGCCTGGTCGGGGTGCCGTGCATCGTGTACACGGAGCATAATCTCCAGGAGCGCTATCATCGGGTCACCCGCATCGCGAATCAGGCGACGATGCGCCTGTGCGACCGAACCATCGCGGTGTCCGACGAGGTCCGCGACTCGCTCTTGCGCAGCCGCCTGGGCCGGCGGGCCCGCGTCGAGACCATCTTCAATGGGGTGGACGTCGAGGGGCTGGGCGGGGCGGCGGCGGCCGAGCCCGACGCCCGCGAGGAACTCTCGATCCCGCCCGACCGCCTCGTCGTCGGCGTCGTCAACGTGTTCCGCCCCCAGAAGCGGCTGGATCTCTGGATCCAGGCCGCGCGGATCATCGCCGATGCCGAGCCGCGCGCGACCTTTGTCGTAGTGGGCGACGGT
>JBQTJG010000451.1:0-3835 GCA_052387355.1 Armatimonadota bacterium
CGACGGGACGCGCTCGAGCAGGATCAGGCGCGCCAAGTTGATGGCTTCCTGGCGGGTCACCTCGAACGAGTTCGCCTTCAGCGCTCCAACCAGCGTCTCAACCGCCGCCGGAATGGGCGGTACCGTCAGGATCCACACGCGCGGATGTTCCTTCATCACAGAGACGACGGCGTTCATACGGCGGCCGCCGTCGCCGATCACGTCCGCACCCGCCGGCGTGAGCGCCAGACGACGCTGCCACCCCCGATAATTGTAGTTTACCGGGATGCGGGAGAACCCCGGCAAGAACGCGATCGCATCGTCTGGTCGGGCCTGGGCTGCAAGCGTCGCGGAGACGTAACGCCAGTCGAACGCGTCCAACCGGGGCTGACGACGGAACGCCAGGGTGGCTGTGGCATTCGAAGCCACAAGGAGGACGACGGCGGTCAGACCGGCAGCCGTCTGCCAGACGCGCCGGCCGGACGCAAGCGTCACCGCGCCGAGGCCAACGAGCAGCGCGGCCGGTGGGACGATAAGGCTGAGATATCGGGGCGCGTATACATTCAACACGACCGACAACATGAAGGCTCCCAGGGGCGGACCGGCGGCGGCACATGTGAGCAGCCGAGAGGCATCCGACGCTCGGCGGAGCGCCGCGACCACCGCGACAGCGGCGGCGGCGAGGGCGGCCACAGCCAGTGCGACGCGAGCGAGTCCCGCCCCACGAATGACCGTCGGATCGAACGCGGGCTGCCCCACAACCATCGCGGCGAACGTGTTGACCAGCGTGAGCGGCGTCAGGGGGTCGCGGTGGGCCGGCCAGGCCATCCCGCCGGCTAGCTGCTGTGCCAGCGCCGGAGCCCACGGGAGCAGCAGGATAAGCACGACCATCCCTGCGCGCCCCCAGGCCCGCCAGGCCTGTGCCGGCGCGCGGCTCCAGGCGAGATACGCAACCTGCGCGGCCACGACGAAGAGCGCATAGTAGTGCCCGTACATCATGGCCGCAGTGGCGACGACGTAGGCTGCCCAGGCCGCGAGGCGCGGGGCCCCGGCTGCCTCGGCGGCGTATCCCGCCCTCGCGGTCCAGAGGGCCCACCACGACCCCAGCGCGCCCAGCGACAGCAGCCCATACATCCGGGCCTCCTGCGAGGCGGCAACCTGCGCCGGGGCGAGCGCGACCAGGAGTGCGGCGATCAGCGCCGGCTTCGGCCCGATCAGGCGCCGGCCAAACGCCCAGGTGAGCATGACCACCGGAACGGCGATCACGACCGACAGTGCCCGGACGGCGCCTTCGCCGTCCCCAAAGACGGCCATCCACGTGTGCAGAAGGATGTAGTACAACGGTGGGTGCGGATCGTTGGCTGCGATCAGGGCAAGCATGCGGCCGAACGGCTGCGACGCTAACAGCACGCTGACCGTCTCGTCGAACCAGAGGGATTTGGCGGTGAGACCCGCGATGCGGATCACGGACGCAAGGGCGATCGCCCCGGCGAGGCCGAGCCAGCACCATGCCAGCCTTCGAGCGGTCGGGCGAGCAGCGGCGGAATGATCCGTCGGCATACCGGCAAGGGACATCATGGGACCCGCCTCAGCGGTCGTCAATGGTGTGCGTCAGCGAACCGGGGGTTCTTCCCCCCGACGGGACTAGGGCAGGACCTGCACCCGGGTCGACGAGCCGTTGCCGCGCACCGTCAAGGTGACGGTCGCCGACCCGGCGGGGCCCAGCGCGCCGCAGCGCGCCGGACCGCCGAAGGGATTGCCCGACGCCACGAGATCGATGCTCGTTGCGCCGGCGTTGTTGGCAGCAAACGTCCAACACGTGCTTGCCGGCGCCGAGAAACCAAAGGTCGTCTGGAAGGTGGCGGTGGTCACCCCCGTCCAGTCACCGTACTGCTGGTAGTACGCCCAGCTCAGGCTCCTGAGTTCGTTGAGAATGTTGTCGGCCTCGGGCAGCACTGCGTTCCGCCCGCTCGCCGCATAGCGCGGAATCGCAAGCGCGAGGAGAATACCAAGAATGGCCACGACAACGACCAGTTCGATCAGCGTGAAGCCGTGCTCGGTCCGGCACCGAGGCTCTCGCATGTGCATCCTCACGATCGCCCCCGTCTCCAGTCACTTCGGAGAAGGACGATCGTCATTTGATATGCCCACGCGTATACTCTGCCAGACACCAGAATCGTAGGGGTGCGGGCCTCACCGGCTGCTGTTCCAGGCGGGGTTGCGAGCGGCTTTGAACACCGAGATACCCTTGAAGTCAGCACCGCCCCGGTAATCGTAGATCCCTTCGAGGAGCGTGACCAGGCGCCTCATTGCCGCCTCAGGTAACGGACGTGTGGCGACGATCCACATCACCCGATGCCGCGCGGCGTACGACCGGATGATCTCGACGTTGCGGCCGGCAACGGCCGGATCATCCTTGACCTTGCCGCCGGTGACGTCCAGATACTCTCGAGGCGTCATCTGCTCGATCCGCTGAGCGCCCTTGAAGTAGTAGGAGAGTGGGACCACCCCGTGCCCGGGGAACGCCACGATGAGATCATCGGGCCCCGCATTCGCCGCAAGCAGGGCGCCTACGTCGCGCCAGTTATAGTAATTGTAGGCGGGATTCGCCTGCACCTCGGTGAGGACAAACACGTTGACCCCGAGCACGCCGGCGATGAGTCCGAGGAGCGCGGGCCGTGACACACGGCGCAGCCAGACAGCGACCTGCTGGATGCCCAGCACCAGGAGGATGGCGTAGGCTGGGAACACGTACGAAAAATACCGGGCATAGAAAATGTTGCGCCACAGCGAGAACACAAGCGCAATGATCGCCGGGGACAGAAACGCCACGAGCAGCCAGCGGTCCTTCGGTTCCTGCCGGATCGCAAGAAGACCAGCTCCACTCAGGAATACGAAAGGCGCCAGGACCGCAAGCTGCGACGCGACCGATGCTGATGCCTGTTCGTGGTACCCGGCGAACCCCCACAGATGCCCGCCGAAACTCCAGAACCCCAGAAGGTCGGTCAGGCTCTGCACTCCGATAGGCGGCCGGAAGAACGGCCACCCCTTTCCGGAGAGGACAGTGTCCACAAAGGTTCGCAGCCACGGGAGGAAGAGCACGAACAACGCGACCATGCTCGCGGCCCACGGCCGGCGGGCGCGGGGGGCCGCCCCCATGAGGTACAGTCCCTGCCCGAGGAGCGTCAGGAACGCGAAGTAGTGCGTGTAGAGCGCCAGCGCGCTGGCGACAACGTAGGCAATCCATCCCCAGCGGCGTCCGTCGGTCGCAGCCACGAGCCCGACCCACGAGCACACCGTGAGGAACCCAAGCAGCGGATACATCCGGGCCTCCTGCGCGGCCAGGATCGGGAACGGCGCCACCGCCGTCACGAGTGCAGCCAGCATGCCCACCTTCGGCCCCCCCACGCGCCTTCCCAGCCACCACACCCCGGCGATGGTGAGCGTGCCGACGAGTGCGCCCAGAGATCGCAGCGCGGCCTCACTCGCACCGAACGCCCGCATCCACAAGGAGAGCAGCAGATAGTACAGCGGCGGATGGGTGTCGTGCTGCGCCGCGAACGCGATGACGGTTGCCGGCGGCCGGTTCGCGGCGTCGAAGGCGAAGGCTTCGTCAAACCACAGACTCCGAGACCCGATGGAGGTGAACCGAAGCACGGCGGCGATGAGCAAGATTAGCCCGAGGACGGCGAACTCGGCACGCGCGGACACGCGATGGTCATCCGCGGAAGACACCGCCTCAGGGGCCATGACCGCAGCGACATTGGAGGTAAGAGCGGTCGTCGAGTCGGGCATCTCTGCTCAGGTTACGACAGCATGCGGATCGAGACAAGGCCGACGGAAGCAGGAGCGGCCC
>JBQTJG010000452.1:0-5049 GCA_052387355.1 Armatimonadota bacterium
CGCCCCCATCCGGCGGCGCACCACCGCCCCTGCCAGCACCGGCCCTATGGGACGGTCGAACCGGTGCACCTGGCGCGGCAGCCAATCGTGCCGCGCTGAAGACCGACCTACTGACCGATCTCACCAACCATCTGACGCGCGTGATGCCCGGCATTAGCGCTAACGCCGCTGCACCAAAGCTTCCTGTCTCCGCGCTAGAAGGTGCGGCCAACGCAGCCGTGGAGGTCACGGACGACGAGTACAAGGGCTGGTACGGTGTGGCGGCGGCCACGCCTACTCAGGCTAGCCTTCGCGCGGGCTTCGTATTCTCAGGGGCGGCTGGAAACTTGCTCGATGCGACCGATCCTGCAGCACGGGCGGCTGCGGGTATACCCCTCAGCGCGGATGCAGTGGCCCACTGGATGGTCAGGAACGACGACCCCCCAACACCTCCAGGCGCGATCGAGCACATGGACGCCCACAACTTCGACCCCGACCGAACCACCCACGGAGAGGATACTGGCTGCAAAGTGATGTGATCGGGCCTTTTGTCAGTCCCCCGGCACGAAACGCGGATCTCATACTCTATGATCAGTTTGGGTTCGCGCTCCAGCCCGAGGCGGGAAAGATCGTTTTGCCGACAGCAGTTCCCGGGAGCAGCCTGGCCTCCGGCGGGACGCCCAACATTAGCGATCGCAGGAAGATGTGGTCTACGTGGCACCTTGCTGTGCACGAATACCTCCACAACTTAGTGCATCCCGCTTTTCAACAAGCGGTGCGAGGTCCGGTTATGAACGAAGGCTTTACGGAATATTTCACCAAGGGGGTTCTCAGAGAGGCCGCACCTGTTGCGCATCTCAATACAGGTCTTGTGCGGAAGGTAGAAGGAGGGATCTTTGCACCCCCAACGACGAAGGGGCTGGTCGGACCATATATGACGCCGCCATCCTACGCCGCCAATTTGAGCCATGTCGAGAATGTGGCGAAAAAGGTGCCCGGCGGCGACAACGCGATTCGTGCCGCCTATTTCCAGGGTCACGTTGAAATGCTGGGCATCGATCCCGCCACCCATGCTTTCGTAACGAGCCCACCTGCGTCTGTCGACCCCACTCTGGTGAATGTCCCCACAGGGATCGCGAATCTCGACGATCTGGCAAGGCGAAGTGGCGCACCGAAGACCGAGATCCTTGCTGCGAACTCTGGGCTCACCGCCGCCGGCGCTCTTCCGCCAAAGCTCAAACTGCCTGGAGTCCGCGAGCATAGGGTCGCTGCGACGTTTGTGACCGCCGGCGTTGGCCCGTCTGAGACGGTCGACCAAATCGCGGCTCAGAACGGGGTGAGCGTGGAAGCACTCAAGCGCGCCAATCCGAGCGTCACGTGGGCAAGCCTGACTCTGGGACAACATCTTCTCATTCCTCGACGCTGACCAGACATGGCTAGATCCTGTCAACCACGAATGGAGCCGGTCGTGACCGAGAAGGAACCAGCGAACAGCGGGCCTGCTCCAGAACAGACTAGCGGCAGTGGCCACTGCGTCGAGGCGATTGCTGCGCTGGCAAATGGAGACCTTAGCCATTGGCGCGGGCTGCCTGATTGTTGCACCCGTGCCGACGTGGAGGACGTGCTGTCACTGGCAACAAGGGAGGCCAACGAATCCAGCCCCTACTCGGGGCCCATCGGCTACGCGCCAACACCCGGAGCGCCGAATGGACTGACGGTCCATTACGGCGTTGGAACAGTGGAGTACATTACTATCGCTGGACCGCGGCTCGGGCAACCCATTCAGGACATGCTTGGCGAGCCTGAGGGCAAGATCCAGTCGTACCTCCAGGGGTCGCGCGAGCAGTGGGTGTACCCGGCCCTTGGACTGGCTTGCCATATGAAAGCGTGGGAGCCGGGCGTGAACTGGCTTTACGTGTTCGGTCCAACAATACTGGAGGTCTATAAGAAGAGTCTACTGAGCCGCGCGCGTACTCTCCGGCACGAGAACCGATAAGCTGATGACATGACCCCTACTTGCGTAGGAGGTGAAGGGCACGCCGCAATCGAAGGTTTCAAGGGCCCGAGAACCCTAAGCCTATTGGAGGAGGGACAGTGCTATGCCCAGACGGTGGGGATGGCTGACGCTGGTTCTGGTGGTTGCGCTGGCGGGGGCTGCCTGCATGCAGCGTCAGGCCGCGGCGGAAAAAGCGCAGGTCCGCGTTCAGCTCAAGTGGGTCACCCAGGCGCAGTTCGCCGGCTATTATGCTGCGAAAGAGAAAGGCTACTACGATCAGGAGAACCTTGACGTCACGATCCAGCCCGGCGGTCCGGACATCGTGCCCGAGCAGGTCGTCGCCGGCGGCGGAGCCGAGTTCGGCCTCGACTGGCTGCCCAGCCTGCTGTCGTCGCGGGATCAGGGCGTCCCGTTGGTGAACATCGCGCAGATCTTCGCCTACAGCGGCATGCGCGAGCTCTCACATAAGGACTCCGGGATCCAGACCCCGGCGGATTGGAAGGGTAAGAAGATCGCGGTCTGGTTCGGTGGCAACGAGTTCGCCCTGCTGGCCACCCTCGACAAGTACAACCTCGACCGCAACAAGGACGTGACGCTGGTCCAGCAGCCGTTTGACATGAACTTGCTGCTCAAGCGCGAGGTCGCGGCGGCGGCAGCAATGACGTACAACGAGTACAAGCAGGTCCTCGACGGCGGGTGGAAGGCCGAGGATATCGTGGTCATCGACTTCAACAAAGAAAACACCGCGATGCTCGAGGACGGCATCTTCGTGAAGGAAGACTGGCTCAAGGACGCCAAGAACAAGGAAATCGCTGCGCGGTTCCTGCGCGCCACGATCAAGGGCTGGGAGTTTTGCCGCGACAATCCGGGTGAGTGCGTGGACATTGTGCTCAAGCAGAGCCCGACCCTTGGGAAGGACCACCAGACCTGGATGATGGCTGAGATCAACAAGCTCATCTGGGGGCCGCCGGCGCCCACCACGGCGGTCGGCAAAATGGACGCTGAGGCTTTCAAGCGGACGGCCGACATCGCGCTGAAATTCGGCGTCATCAAGAAGGCGGCCGATGCCGGCGCCTACACGACCGAGATCTTCGATATGGCGACGAAGAAGTAGGGACTCGAAGACCGGATCGCACGGAGCGGGGCGGGGTCGCGACCCCGCCCCGCTTGCTGAGCCCCGGCAACCCCGTACCGGAGGATATCGTGCCCACCATCGCGCTCCTCACAACAGGCGGCACGATCTCGACCAGAGATACCGATGGCCGGGGGGCCCGGCCCACTCTCCGCGGAGCGGATCTCCTACGTGAGATCCCGGGACTGGACGCGGTCGCCACGGTCGAGGTGGCGGAGTTCGACTTCATCCCTGGAGCGCACATGACCCTGGCCAGGATCGTCGAGATGAGCCGCCGGGCTGCAGAGATTGCCGCCCGCGGGGATGTGGCGGGTGTCGTAGTGACGCACGGCACCGACACGCTCGAGGAGTCCGCGTACTACCTGCATTTGACGGTCGCTGGTGAGACCCCGATCGTGTTCACAGGCGCCATGCGCAACTCGTCGCAGATCGGGTTCGACGGCTACCGCAACCTCTACGACGCGATTCGCACCGCTGCGTCGCCGGGTGCGCGGGGCCGCGGCGTGCGTGTCGTGCTCAATGAAGAAGTTCACTCGGCCCGATGGGTCACCAAGACCAACGGCCAGAAGGAGGACACCTTCAAGTCCCCCGTGACCGGCCCCGTGGGCATCGCCTACGGCGACCGGATCGCGTTTCTGGCGGCGGCACTACCCAGGCGCGTGTCGACCAATGCCATCGAGCCGAAGGTCGATCTCATTCGGCTTGTTGTGGATGCCGACGATCGATTTATCAGGTGCAGCCTGGCGGCGGGCGCGCGCGGCGTCGTCCTGGAGACGTTCGGAGGCGGCCGGGTCCCGCCGCCGCTCCTGCCCGCGATCGATGAGGCACTTGGGGCCGGCATCGCTGTCGTGGTCACCACCCGCTGCATCAGTGGGGAGATGTGGGACGGATACGGCTACGAGGGCGCCTTCCGCGATCTGCAGCGGCGCGGGGTGTTCTTCGTCCACGATCTCCCCGGTCACAAGGCCAGGCTGAAGCTCGCGGTCGGGCTCGGCAACGGACTGCGGGGCGATACCCTCAGGGACTATCTGGCAGAGGAGGGTCGGTAGCTTCGCCCAGCGAAGGAAGACCGGCCGTGACGTCTCCCATGACACTCGAGATCTCCCCCGAAGAGCTGAAGGACAGGCTCGCCGCGGGAGAACGGCTGGCTGTGCTGACGTGCGGGAGCCGGATGAAGTGCAGGCCTGGCCGTTCCTTGGCAGCACGCACATCCCGTTGCAGGAGGTGCTCAACGGGCGTCTCGAGGGCCTGCCGGGCGATCGGGAGATTATCGCACTCTGCGCGCACGGAAATCGCTCGCAGACGGCCGCGCAGGAACTGCGGCGGCGCGGGATGACTGCACGATCGCTGCGTGGGGGTATCGCGGCCTGGAGCCAGGTGTACGATCCGGCGACGATTCCGTTGCCTGGCGATGCGGCGATCGTCCAGTTGCGGCGCCTGGGCAAGGGCTGTTTGAGCTACCTGGTGGCGGCAGGCGGAGAGGCCGCGGTCATCGATCCATCCTGGCATATCGAGCGGTACGTCCAGACGGCCGCGGCCATGGGTGCGACGATCCGCCATGTCATCGACACGCACCTGCACGCCGATCACATTTCCGGCGCACGGCAACTGGCCCAGGCGACCCGAGCCTTCCTGCACCTCAATCCTGTGGAGCGATTCGGGTTCGATCGATTCGAGCCCTCACAGGAAGGCGATGTGGTCCGCATCGGGTCGTCGCGGCTGTCGGCGCTGGCCGCGCCGGGGCATACTGCAGGCAGCCTGGTCTGGAGCGTGGAGGGCCACGCCCTGCTCACGGGTGATGTCCTCTTCCTCGAGAACATCGGCCGGCCGGATCTCCACGGCCACGCCGAAGCCTACGCTCGCGATCTTTATCGCACCCTCAAACGCCTGGCGGCTCTTGGCGACGACAGGCTGATTCTCCCCGGTCACATGCCCGAGACCG
>JBQTJG010000453.1:0-7275 GCA_052387355.1 Armatimonadota bacterium
TATCTTCTGAGGGTTCTCATCGTGCTGCGATCGTAAACTCCAGGGTTCTGGCCATGCCCGCAATCGGGCTGTGGGCCGGATCCGCGATGATGACTCGCACGGCATGCGCTCCGAGGGGCAGGTTCCCCATCGCGAGACCGGTGTTTTGCAGGCTGCGCGCTCGGTCACCGATTCTGATCCTCCGCTCCCCGGACCACGGTCCGCCGGGGAGGTTGGCTTCGACTCGAAGCGTCGCCTCGTCCGCCGTCGGAAAGCGCAGGTCTCCCCGATAGGTGCCGGGGGCGACCTCGCGAAGCTCCGACGCCTGTGCAGCGCGGCTCCGCGCCTCAACGGAGACCAGCATCTTTGCGCCGGGGACCTTGTTGTTATAGAAGTCCAGCAGTTCCAGCCGGAGAGCGTGCTGAGCCGGTGAAGGCACCGGGGGATCGAGCGTCAGAAAGGCCTTCATATCCGCCCCATGGGCCCAGGCGATTGAAGCGGGCACCAGGGCTGCAAGACCGAGCAGAAGGATCGCACGCATGCCGGCTACGGAGCGACGACCCGTCCGCGAGACAGGTACTGCTCGCGGGACTTGCCGGCATCGGACGAGCGATACAGATCACCCCCCTGGGTGGCAAAGAACACGATGTGAGGATTGCTTGAATCGAGCGCCAGACCTAGCACGGCGTCCGGCTCCTCCAGCGAGAAGCCGACCGCGGTCCACTGTGTCCCGCCATCCTCGGTGCGCATCAGGCCCAGGGTCCGTCTCGACGCATACGCGTACATGATCTGAGGGTTGGAGGGATGGACGTCAATCGCTGTCACGGGAACATCCCGCAGGCCCTCGCCGAGGGCGCGCCACGTGTCGCCAGCGTCCTCGCTGACGAAGAGGCCGCGCATGGTCCCCGCCAGAAGCACCGTGGCCCGTCTCGGGTGGGCCGCCAGGGCGAGGACGCGGTCGAGACCGCGGGCGCCGAGGACCTCCCAGGTGCGCCCACCATCCCGGCTTCGATGCAGCCCCACACGTCCCGACACATTCCAGGCATAGAGCACCTGTGGATCGGCGCGGCTGATGGCGATCGCGTGGAAGTCCACTTCGCCGGTCAGGGCGAGCGGCTGCCAGCTCTCGCCCGCGTTCCTGGTGATGAGCACACCCAGCGGGTTCGGCTGTTGGTCGCCTTCACCCGGGTGGCCGCTGGCCAGCAGCACATTGGGCGCCGTGGGGTGAGCAGTCAGGCCCATGAGGTCGTACCGCGTGCGGCCGACGTGGACCCAACGCTTGCCGCCCGTCACGCGGACCAGGCCGCTGTGCGTGCCCAGCCACAGGATCTCCTCGGAGAGGTCGGGGTTGCGCGGATGTGACACGAGTGCGTGGATGTGATCGATCGCGCTCACTGAGGATCCACCGGAGCCGGTCGTGGCGGTCGGCCGGCCAAAGTACATGGCAAGACCAATGGCGACGAGCAGCACGCCCAGGATGGCGGCGGCCCACCACCCGACGTTGACCTCTTGTCCTGACGATCTGCGCTCTCCCACGGACCACTCCTGCCTCTATGATGCCCCGTTCCCTGTGGTATCGAGACCGGCCGCTCGGGCGACCCCGCTCCGTCTACCCGCCCGGGCGGCGAAGTCCATACAAGGCCCGGGCCCGGCGGAGGTGCGTCATCGTTTCCGAGCGCTTGCCCAGCGCGTCGTAGAGCAATCCCAGATTGTAGTGCGCATCGGCGAAATCCGGATCCCGCTCAATGGCCTGACGGTATGCCCCGATGGCCTCGTCCCGGCGTCCGAGATCATCGAGCAGCACACCAAGGTTGAATCGCGGGACCGGATCGTCTGGCGCGCGCTCAGCCGCAGCCCGGTAGTGGGCCTCAGCCTTGTCGAGTTCCCGCTTGTCATGGTAGAGCCGGCCGACGTTGACGTGGGCGTCCGACAGGGTGACGTCGAGTTCCAGCGCTTGATGGTACGCCTGGCGCGCTTCCTCCGGCGAGTACGGCTCGAGCTCCAATCCGAGGTGGAACCACTCCTCCGCCGTCAGGCTGGGAGCACCCGGTGGTCTCGGCCGAACAGGCTGCGGAATCTTCTCCGCCACATCCTGTACGTCGAAGTTGAAGAGGAATTGGCCCGAGTCAGGCTGCCAGCGCGCCGTGCCGTCCCAGGCGATGATGCGGTGGCCGTCGGCATAGATCGTCAGGCGTGACAGGTGCGGGTCATCCGGGAGTTGGCGCTGCAGCGACGCCAGCATCCGACGGATGCGCTGGCTCGGGACGCGGGCGTCGAGGAGATCCTTGGTGGTTTTGAGGAGCAGCAGATCCTGAAACGTGAACTGGAGTTGTTTCCCGGGACCGCGTCTGGGCGCAAGCAGCCCCGCTCGCACGCACGCGCGAACCCGTGGCTCAGACAGATCGAGGATCTTCGCCACCTCGCGGGTGGTGAAGTGGGTCATTTCCTGGCAGCTTGCACCTTCTTGAGCGGTCTCTCCGCCGCCGGCTCGGCGCCCCGGGCCTTCACCGCAGGCTTCTTCTCGCGCGGGACCCGCTTCTCGAGGCTCTTCTTCAGCGCGTCCATCAGGTCGATCACCTGGGCGCGCTGCACCTGCGGGCCGACCGCGGTGACTTCCTTGCCTTCGACCTTCAAGTTGATCATGTCGAGGACCCGCAGCCGGTAGTCGTCCTGGTACTCCTCGGGTTTGAACGCATCGCTGGCCAGCTCGTCGATGAGCCGGACCGCCAGGTCGAGCTCACCCGTCTTGATCTTGGCGTCCTTACCCTTGTCGACCTCGCCGAAATCGCGGATCTCGTCGGCAAAGTACATGGTGTGCAGCATCAGCCCGTCCTGCGCCGGCCGGATCAACACAACGCTCTCTTTACCCCGCATCACGAACTTGGCCAGCGCCACACGGTTGGTCTTGGCCATGGCATCGGCCAGCAGGCGGTACGCCTTCTCGCCGCCTTTGTCCGGGCCCAGGTAGTAGGTGTTCTCGAAGAAAATCGGGTCGACTTTCGGCAGCGGCACGAACTCGGCTATTTCGATGATCTGCGACGCCTCGCCTTCGAGAGCCTTGAGTTCCTCCTCGGTCACGCGCACGTACTGGTCCTTGGCATACTCGTAGCCTTTAACGGTGTCCTTGCGGTCGACCACGACGTTCTCGACCGAGCACACCAACTGCTGCCTGACCCGGTTGCCACAGGTCGCGTGCAGCATGTTGAAGCGGACGGTCCCCGACGACGAGGCCGTGTACATCCTGACCGGGATTGAGACGAGGCCGAACGAGATCGTGCCGGAGCCGAGTGAGTGTGGAGGCATGGTTGAGTCCCCCTAGCGCGCTATATGAAGGTGATTTGAACCATACCACGAACCCCGCTATGCCTCAAGGTGTCTGGCAGGCCTGCCGATGAAACGACCCGCCCCCCTCGAAACGTATCGCCGGAAGCGCGACCCGGAACGGACGCCGGAGCCCTTCGGCGGCCACCCGGCTGGTGGGGCTCCCACCTTCGTGGTCCAGGAGCACGCCGCCCGGCGCCTCCACTACGACCTGCGGTTGGAGATGGACGGCGTCCTCAAGAGCTGGGCCGTGCCCAAGGGTCCGTCGGTGCGCGCCGAGGAGAAGCGTCTGGCCGTCCACGTTGAAGACCATCCGATCGAGTACGCGAATTTCGAGGGCGTCATTCCTCCGGACAACTACGGGGCGGGGTCGGTCATCGTGTGGGACCAGGGCACGTACCAGGACGTCAAGGAGGGTGATCCGCTCGAGCATCTAGCGCGGGGGAAGCTGGAGCTGGAGTTCTTCGGCTACAAGATGCGCGGCCGGTGGACGCTCGTCCGGATGTCGAAATCCGAGAAAGATTGGTTGCTCCTCAAGAAGGTTGACGCCGCCGCGTCCAGCGAGCAGCTCATCGATCGCTATCCCCGATCGGTGATCTCGGGACTCACGGTCGAGGAGATCCGCGACATCCCCGGGAAGCTGGCGACGATCCGAAGCCGGCTTGCAGCCCTCGGCGCGCCCGCGCGCGAGGTGCCGGTCCGCGAACAATCGTTCATGCTGGCCACACTTGAAGAGAAACCCTTCTCGAACAAGGAGTGGCTCTTCGAGATCAAGTACGACGGGGTCCGGGTGCTGGCCGACCGGCGAGGCGATGCTGTCACGCTCACCGGCCGAAACGGAACGGTGATTACCGCCCGCTACCCGGAGATTGCCGCCGCGCTGCGGGCGCTGCCTGTCGATCGGTTCGTCATCGACGGTGAGATTGTGGCAATGGACGAGACCGGTAAGCCCAGCTTCGGCCGTCTGCAGGCACGGATGGGACTCACGAACCCGCACGATGTCGAGCGCGGGATGGCGACGGTGCCGGTGGTCGGGGTCTTCTTTGACTGCCTGGCGCTGGCCGGGGGCGACCTGCGTCGGCTGACTCTGCTGGCGCGCAAAGAGTGCCTCAGCCTGCTGTTGCCTCCGCTCGGTCCTGTCCACTACGGCGATCACATCCTGGCGCAGGGTGGGGCCTTCTTCGACGCAGCCTGCGAACAGCGGCTCGAGGGGGTCGTCGGCAAGAAGATCGACAGCATGTACACGGGCGGGCGGTCCCGGGAGTGGATCAAGGTCAAGTGCCAGCGCCGGCAGGAGTTCGTGATCGGCGGGTACACCGATCCTCAGGGGTCGCGCGGGTATTTCGGCGCGCTGCACCTCGGACTGTATGATGGACCGGATCTCGTCTACGTCTCAAAGGTCGGCACGGGCTTCGACGATGCCGGTCTCAAGAACGTCTGGGACGTCCTGCAGTCCCTTGTGCGGCAGACTTCCCCCTTCGGTAAGGGGGGGCCGCCGGGTCGCGGCCATCATTGGGTCGAACCCAGACTGGTCTGCGAGGTGCGCTTCGTCGAATGGACCCACGACGGGGGCATCCGCCACCCGACCTTTCTCGGCCTGCGGCCGGACACGCGGCCCGAGGACTGCCGTTTCAAGACCCCTGTGAGTCTCGCGGCCTTCGAGCCGCCGGCCGCCGGGTCTCCGGACGTCAGGGATCAGCCCGCTCCTGCCCCGGATGACACAGTCCTGGTCAAGATCACCAATCCGAACAAGGTCTTCTGGCCGGCGGAAGGCTACACGAAGGCAGACCTTATTGCCTACTATGAGGCTGTCGCGCCGCTTTTGCTTCCGTATCTTCGGGACCGCCCGCTGGTCCTGACGCGGTACCCGGACGGGATCGCGGGCAAGTCCTTCTTCCAGAAGGACGCGCCGGACTTTGTCCCGGCGTGGGTGCGTACGGAACGGATCTACTCGAAGGACGCCGAGCGCGACATCAACTACTTCATCGTGAACGATGTCCGGACGCTCCGGTACGTCGCCAACCTTGGGACGATTCCCCTCCACATCTGGGCGTCGCGCCTCGGCGCCCTCGATCGACCCGACTGGCTTGTGCTCGACCTTGATCCGAAGGGTGCGCCCTTCACAGATGTGGTGAAGGTGGCGCGTGCTCTCCACAAGATCCTCGAAGAGATCCACGTGCCGAACTATGTGAAAACCTCCGGAGGCACTGGGCTGCATCTCCTGGTGCCGCTCGGCGCTCGCTACGGCCATGAAGAAGCGCGGACATTCGCACGGCTGCTCGCCCACCTGGCTGAGGATGCCGCGCCCGACATTGTGACGCTTGCGCGGCCGATCCGGTCGCGGGGCGGCAAGGTCTATGTTGATTACGTCCAGAATGGCCACGGCCGGACCATCGTGGCGCCGTTCTCGTTACGGCCCCTGCCAGCCGCACCGGCATCATGCCCGCTGCACTGGAAGGAGGTCACCGCGGGGCTGGACCCCGCGCGCTTCACCCTTAAGACCATCGCCAGGCGGTTCGGTAAGGGGTCGGATCCTCTGATCCCGCTGCTTGCGGGCTCCATCGATATGGCCGACGCGATCGCCCGCATTGAGAGGGAGCTGGGCAAAGAGCATCAGCGATGAGCCGATTCACCGCTGCAGGTACTGGTTCAGGAACTCGACCGATCGGCGGAAGACATCCTCTCCAAACCTTGGAGACCAGGGGAGGCCATGCTTGTTGTATGTCAATATCGGGCTGGGATGCCGCTGGCGTGACGAGCACGAGGAGGAGGAGCGGAAACCAGGCGAGTCGCGCCATGAACCTACCTCCCCGGGCCCAGCATCTCCTGGAGCCGCCGCAGGTCGGCATCCAGCGCCTTCAGTTCCTCAAGAATGCGCGCCTGACGGTCGATCAGCGCCCGCAGCAGGCTCTTGGGATCGGCGCCCGCCGCACCCGGGGCCGTGGCGCCGGCGGGTTTCGTTCCGGGCCGGGGCGCCTCGCCAGCGGCAACCACCGGTTCGGCCAGCAGCGCCCGCAGGGCCATGGCCACCGTCGGCTCCATCGCCATCCGGTTCCCGCTGGCCAGCACCACGCGTTTCATCTCCGGCAGCCGGCCCTGCTCGGCCTGCAGGTAGATGGGCTCGACGTAGAGGTTCGACTCCCCGATGGGGATCACGATCATGGTCCCCCGGATCACCCGGTTACCCCCCTGGTTCCAGAGCGTGAACTGCTCTGAGATCCTGGGGTCCTGGTTGATCCGCGCCTCGATCTGCATCGGCCCGAAGACCAGCTTGTCCTTCGGGTAGCGGAAGGCCAGGAGATTGCCATAGTCCCCGCCGTCGGAGCGGGCGGCCAGCCAGGTGATCATGTTCTGCTTGCCCGGAGGGGTGAACGGCATGATGAGTACGAATTCCTCAGTAGCCAGCCCGGGCAGACGCATGATGACATAGTACGGCGTCATCTCGGCGGGCTTGTCGCCATAGATCTCCTGCGGAAGGCTCCACATGTCTTCCCTGTTGTAGAAGACGCGCGGATCCTGCATGTGGAAGACGCGGTACATCTCGGCCTGAATTCCAAAGATGTCCTGGGGATACCGGAGGTGGGACCGCAGCGACGCCGGGATCTTCTCCAGGGGCTGGAACAATCCGGGGAAGATGCGCGCGTAGGTCTGGATCATGGGATCGGCCGGCTCGGCGACGTATAGCGCGACCGTCCCGTGGTAGGCGTCCACGACGGCCTTCACGCTGTTGCGGATGTAGTTGAACCCCTCCCGCGCGGGCTGCGAGTACGGGTAGCGGTCGGTGTGCGTGTAGGCATCAAGGATCCAGTACAGCCGGCCGTCGGCGACCACGGCGTAGGGGTCTCCATCCAGACGGAGGAAGGGCGCCAGCCGGCTCACGCGCTCGGTGATGTTGCGGTGGTAGAGGATGACGCTCTCGGGCGTGATGGCATCCGAGAGCAGGATGTTGATGTCGCGGAACCGCCAGGCGAAGAG
>JBQTJG010000454.1:0-4351 GCA_052387355.1 Armatimonadota bacterium
CTGGACAATCTCTCGACGCACAAGACCCCGCGGGTGGCAGCGTTCTTGGCGGCCCACCCCAGGGTGCATCTGCACTTCACCCCGACCTATGCGTCGTGGCTCAACCAGATTGAACTCTGGTTCTCGACGATGGAGCGGGACCTGATCGCGCGCGGCAGCTTCCGCTCGGTCGCGGATCTGCGTCGGAAGATCATGCGCTACATCCGGCAGTACAATCGCACGGCTCGGCCGATCCGATGGACGTATCGAGATCCCTCTCACCGCATCACGATGACTACCCATTCAGACGTTACGGGCAACTAGTCGGCGACGTCGTGTTGGCGCGTCAGGACGCGCTTACGGGGTTTTGCGCAGCGCAGGCGCGAACGCCCAGATCAGACATGCGACGCAAAGCGAGATCAAGGCGCCCAGCACGACGGCGGCTGGTTCGCCGAACTGTCTGGCCGACAGTCCGATCAAGAGCGCGCCGATCGGCATCGACCCGAAGAGCGTGAGGCTGAATAGTCCCATCACCCGTCCCCGGAGAGGATCCGGCGAGAGCGTCTGCAGCAGCGCGTTCGACAAATTCATCGCCGCCAAGGATCGAGACCGCCCACGCCGGCATGAGCGTGTTCATTGAGATCCCGAACAGACTGATCGCCGCCACCAGGCCAACCAGCGTCCGCATCACCGGCTGCGCGGCCACATACCGTATCCCATCCTTCAGGTCTTCCAGGGCGGAGGGCCGCTGAGGTCGGATGCTCCCGGGGATGATCCGCATTCCCAGGAGCGCGCCGATCACCGCGAGGAACGACACTCCATTGAGGGCGAAGCACCATGCCGGGCCAAGCGCTGCGTAGGTGATGCCGGCCGCAGCCGGCCCGACGGCCGTGCCCGTGTTGAACATGATCGCGTTCAGCGCGATCGCGTTGGTCAGGTCTTCGCGGTGGACGAGTTCGGCGGCGAACGCCTGACGCGCCGGCGAGTCAAAGGCGTTTGCGATGCCCAAACACAGCGCAAGCACCACGATGTGCCACGGCCGAATCAGTCCGAGGAACGTCAGGCCGGCCAGCAGGAAGGCGAGGAGCATCATGGAGGTTTGGGTGATGATCAGCAGAGTCCGTCGCGGCACCCGGTCCGCCACAACGCCCCCATACAGTGTCAGAAACCAGGACGGGGCGCCCGCCGCGAATCCCACGTAGCCAAGGTAGGCTGGCGAGCGAGTCAGTTCATAGACGAGAAATCCCTGTGCGGTGGTCTGCATCCAGGTCCCGAAGAGCGACACCATCTGCCCTCTGAACCAGAGGCGGTAGTTCGGATGTCTGAGGGCGGCGAAGGTTTGAGACCGGGTCACACCGAAGTCTGTTCCCTTTGGGTGAAACCCACACCTCTCAGCACCCATATGGGAGGCGGCGTTCAGCCCACCGGCCCAAACGCCGCCTCTCTGTATGCTGACTGCAGATCAAAGAGGGCTTTCGAATCCGAACATGATTCGCAGCTATCGGCCCCAGAACTGGATGATCGTGCGGTCGGCTGATCGCTCGGTGTCGCCCATGACGGTGATTGAGGCGACGCACCGGCGCCCGCCACGGAGATCGATCCACCGGGTCTCGCCGCCCTCAGGGATTCTGTGACGCGCCGGGAGCCGGTCGACTTCGCCGTTTCGGTACTTCACCGTGAGCAGGTTGATCTCGGCGGCCCCCCTGACCGCGCGAAGTTTGATCGCAACGAGATTTGCACATGGGTCGAGGCGCAGGTGGTCGAGGTCGTTCTCATGAAAGGCCAGCCTGGTCTGACCGAGCAGGCGGGCCTGCGCCAGCGCGCTGGGCGCCGCACCGGCGATCACGAGTAGCGTTAGGGCGACAAGCCCGACAGTCCTGATCCCCCAACACACGCTTCTCTCCGTGCACATAATCTGGTTCCTCCCTTTCTTCTCTAGACGCGGGTTGGGCCGGCCGGGTTGAGCCAGGTTGCGCTCAGGCGCGTTCTTCAGGCGTCGTGACGTCGGGGACGTCTTTCCCCAGGGCGGTGGCGAGCTCGATCTGGTGATCTTGTTCCTGCCGGAGAATCTCCTGGATGTGCTCAGCCATGGCGTACTCGCCCATCGCCTCGCACTGGCGCACCCGCTCGCGGTAGTGTCGAATGGTGGTGTTTTCATTATCGAGATCGAAGCGTAGCATGTCCTCAGCTTTTTCCGAGGTCTTCACGGACTTGGGCGTCACGGTAGGCTGGCCGCCCAGGTAGTCGATCTGCTTCGAGATGGTGAGCGCGTGGGCAAGCTCCTCCGTCGCGTGTTTCTCGAGTTCCTTGGCGATGGTCATGTACGCCGCGCCCTTGATGACCTGAGAATAGACCACGTAGGCGATGATCGCCTGGTATTCGCGCGCGAGATCCTCGTTGAGTAATTCAATGAGCTTCGTCCGAGAAACGCCCTTGCGGTTGGAGGCCGGTAGTTCTTTCCGAGCCATGGGTTCCTCCTGGGACTGGGATATGAGGTGCGCATGCCGGATGCTTCCCTTACACTCGTTTTACCCTCGAGAGGCCGAACCTGCACCCGTCGGCCGGGGACGGAAATCTCAGTAGGCCGGGGGCGCATACAGATTGAGTGTCTAGAGGGGCCTTCGGCCCACGTTCGTGATCTGGTGTCTCTCCCCGGCTTCGATGACCAGCGCATCACCCGCGCGGAGCTTCATGGTCCGGCCTCCGACCAGCGCCTTACCGGTCCCTTCGATGACGTAGAGGATCTGATCGGCGCGCGGATGCTCGTTCCCGTACGTCCCGGAGATCTGGCCGGGCTTCAACACCATCGTGGCCACCTGTGACTTCTTGGTCTCGCCGAGGACTCGAAAGAACTCTCTCCGTTTCTGGATCCCGCGGAACCGATGCATCTCACGTCTCCGTATCAGGCGCCGGCGGCCTCGCGCAGGTGTCTCCTCATCGCCGGCTCCCGGGTCTATCAAACCGAAAGAGGACTTTATCTGCGTTGTTCTTACCCAGGAACAGGTCACAGATAATACCGGCGGCGATCACGCTGAAGATCATGCCATTTCCACCGGTGCCCAGCGAAAAATGGGCGTTCGGAAACCGCGATGTTTCATCGACGTACCCGAGTCCGTCCGCCGTCACCGCGAACGCACCGGCCCAGGCGCGGCTTACCTTGAGCGGGAGGTCCGGGAACCAGCGCCCAAACTTCTTGAGCAGGGCCCGGGTCTTCGCCGGGATGTGGCGCGCGCGGACCCCCGGGCTGGTAAAGGCCTCGTCTTCACCGCCCATCATCACCCTACCGTCCGCGGTGGTCCGCACGTAGAGATACGGATCCATCGTCTCAGTGAACAGGCACTCCGCCAGGGCTCGGGGTAATTGCCGCACCGGCCGGCTGACCAGCGCGTACGTGCTGACCAGCTTGGCAAGCGTCTTGGGGAGGTATTGCAGGGACTCGTAGCCTGAGGCAAAGATCACCTTCCTCGCTTCAATCCGGAACCCGCGCCGCGTCTTCAAGACGACTCGGTCGGGACGGTGCTCGAACTCCTTGATCTCGGTGCGCGCATACGGCCGCAGATATCCGGGCTTTGCGCCGCGGATCAACGCGTGGACGAGCTTGAACGGATTAACCTCCGCCGCATCATGATAGAGGAGCGCCCCAGGAGCCTTGACCGCGTAGCGCGCGGCGAGCTCGCTTGCGGTCAGGAAGTCGACGCGGAAGCCGTGTCGGGCGCGCGTCCTGCATTCCAGTTGCACGGACTTGACCGCGTTGGGGCTGCTGGCGATGTGGAGCCCCTTCTTGCGCTTCCAGTCACACGAATCGTCCAACTGCATGACGACGTCTTCGAGGACGTCGATGGCGTCGCGGCTGAGCCGGTAACTCCGAACCGCCGCCTGCCTTCCCGCAAGCTTGATGAATTCGTGGAGTTCGGCGTCGAGCTGATACTCGATCAGAGCCGTACTCGCGGCGGTGCTGCCCGTGCCGAAGTTGCGCCGATCGACCAGCACGACGTCGGCCCCCGCAGCGGTCAGATAGTAGGCAACCAACGCCCCGGAGTAGCCGCCGCCGATGACGGCGATGTCACAGGACGCGTGTCGTCGTAGCGAGGGATACCGTGTCCTGGGCCCACTGTGATCGGGCAGAACGGTCTTCCTGAGTACAAGTCCACGAATTGAGTATTCCCCAGGACAACCCAATCCCATTTTGGCCATAGAGCGGTCATGAAGGAGAGCGCAACTCGGGATCCGACGCCGCCCGGGCGAAGCAAGGTAGCGATGCGAACGAGGGCGATGCCCTTCCAGAAATCGGGTAGGTGATGCAACGCGTTGCGGGTGAAGACGCCATCGAGCGGTGGACCCCTGTGCTCGTAGCTCAGGAAGCCGGCCTGGA
>JBQTJG010000455.1:0-11827 GCA_052387355.1 Armatimonadota bacterium
TCGACGTCCCAGACTTGCTCCAGGTCGCCGATGTGTTCGTGTTCCCGTCCCGTCGAGAGGGTTTTGGCTGCGCGTTGCTGGAGGCGATGGCAGCCGGTAGGCCGTGTGTCGCGTCCCGCATCCCCACGCTGCAAGAGGTGATGGGGACGGACGGCGCAGGCGTGCTGGTACCGCCGGGCAGGCCGGACCTCTTCGCCGAGGCGATCCTCTCACTGCTTGAGGATCCTGCGCGCCGGGCGCTGATGGGGCGTCGGGCCCGGGAGATCGTGACAGAGCGATTCGACATCGGCCGCAGCGCCCTGGACTTCGCCGAGCTGTGCCATCGCGTGATCAGCGTTGGCCGGGCTCGGACACCTGCAGAGGCCGTGTCCTGATGCATCCACGATGCGTCCGGCGCACGGGTTTTCCAGTCTTTCAATGACAAATCCGCTGTTCAGCATTATCGTGCCGACGTACGAACGCCCGCAGTTGCTCGCTGAGGCGATCCAATCGATCCGGGCTCAGACGATTGGCGACTTCGAGTGCATCGTCGTGGATGACGCCAGTCCTCATCCCGTCGATGTCGATCGCGATCCGCGGGTTCGCGTTGTGCGTCGAACCGTGAATGGCGGTCCGGCCGCGGCCCGCAACGCGGGCCTCGCCCTCGCGCGGGGCCGCTATGTGGCATTTCTCGACGATGATGATCTCTACACTCCTGATCGGCTCGCGATGGCGCTTGAAGGCTTCGCCCGGGCGCCGGTTTCCATCTGTTGGATGCGTTACCATGATGCGGCCCCCGGCAGCAATCGCGTGCTGGAAGACGACGTCAGCGACGTGGTCCTCAACGGGCACACGCCTCACGTGGGTGCGGTGGCCATCGACCGCGAGATCGTCCCCTCCTTCGATGAGCGGTTCATGGCCCTGGAGGACATCGAGTGGTGGCTTCGCCTGACCCAGCACACCAGGGTGGCCACCGTGCCGCGTGTGGGGTACCTGTTTCGCCGTCACGATGGCCCGCGGCATCGGATTGGTCTGGATGCACGTGTCCGGTGCCGTCTGTTGCTCCTCGAAGCCTATGCGGCGTACTTTTCCGCCCATCCGCGGGCTGCGGCCTTTCAATGGAAGCGCCTCGGACTCACGGCGCATCGCCTCGAGGAGTACGCGCTGGCCCGCGTCTGCTTCAGCCGGGCGCTTCGACTCCACCCGGAGGTCCGGGCGCTGTGGCACTGGGGGCGCTCGGTCCGCCTGCCGAGCCGGCGCCCTTCCCGGTCAGGACTACCTGAACTGCTGCCATGAGGGTGCGGGTCGCCGATCGGTCATGAGCGTTCAGACGGAGTTGGGGATCCCCGGCTGATGCATCCGGCGCTCGTCCGGCACGTGGTGTTTCCATTCTTTCAATGGAGAATGGGGAGGCGCTTCGGACACGCCGTCAATGCGCTGGAGCGGAGCCAGTGGCAGTCCGCGGCGCAGCTTCGTGAGATCCAGTGGACAAAGGCGCGCGCCCTGTTGACGCATGCCTTCAGGAACGTTCCCTACTATCGCGCGCTGTTTCGGGACCTCGGCGCGCACCCGGAGGACTTTCGGAGCCTCGATGATCTCGCGCGCCTGCCCGTGTTGTCCAAGCAGGTGCTCCGTGACCGAGGGCACGAGCTGATCGCGGAAGGAGTGGTCAGGCTCTCTCGGCGTAAAACCAGCGGCTCGACCGGTATTCCGATGCAAACGTACATCGACTCGCGGTGTTGGGCGTGGTGGCTCGCCGCCGAGAAGCGGTCGAGGCGATGGTGGGGTGTGGAAATCGGCGACCGCGGCGGGATCCTGACCACCTACTCCCCCGCGCGTCGGCGCCGGCTGAAGCTGCGTTACCTGCTGAATGAGGGACTCTTCTCGTGCGTGGATCTCTCTGAGCCGGCCATGGACCATGTCTATCGACAGATTGTCCGTTTCCGGCCGGCGTTTCTGTATGGGGAGTCCACCACGACGCTGGCGCACTTCGCGCAGTTTGTGCTCGACCACGGGGGCGGCGCAGCGCTACGGCTCAAGGCGATCTTTTGCACGGGCGAGGTGCTCTACCCGCAGCAACGCGCCGTTTTGGCCCGGGCGTTCAACTGTCCGGTCGTGAATGAGTACGGTTCCTCCGAGAACTGGCTCGTGGCGGCCGAGTGTCCCCAGGGCCGGATGCACATCGTGGCGGAGAACATCTATGTGGAGTTTCAGCCTGTCACGGCCGAGGACGAGGCGATCACTGAGATCGTCCTCACCGATCTGAACAACTATGGGATGCCGTTGATCCGGTATGCGATCGGCGACCTGGGCGATCCACGGGACGCGCCCTGTCCCTGCGGCCGGGGACTCCCCGTGCTGGAGGTGAAGGGCGGGCGTACGAGCGACCTCGCTGTGATGCCGGACGGGCGGCCTTTCGACAACATGGTGCTCTGTGGCATCTTCGAGGGCGATGTGGGGGTCAAGGTGCGGCAATACCGGATCGTCCAGGAATCCCCCGACCGGTTCACCGTGCTGGTGGCGGCGGACCCGAGTGAGGCCGTGACAGAGACGATCCGTCAGGGGTTCCGCGACGTCCTCGGTCCCCGTCCCTCGGTGGCGGTGCAGTTCGTGCCCGAGATTCCCCGAGATCATTCGGGAAAGTTGCGGCACTTCGTCTCCAGGATGGCGCCGCCCGCCCTCCAGGAGCGCGAAGAAGGTGTCCCGCTCCTCAGCTAAGCGATGAATCCCTGGCTGGTTCGCCATGTTGTCCATCCGTACTTGCAACGCCGGCAGGAAAGCCGGGCCAGACAGTTGCTGGCGGAACTGGAGCAGAGCCAGTGGTATCCTGCGGAGCGCCTGCGGGAGATCCAATGGCGCAAATTGCACTCCCTGCTTGTGCATGCGTATACCCATGTTCCCTACTACCGAACGGTCTTCCACGACCTCGGCGCCCGGCCCGAAGACTTTCGCGGCCTGGACGACATGCGGCGCTTCCCCGTGCTGTCGAAAGAGATCGTGCGCGATCGGGGCAAAGAGCTGATGGCTGATGGCCCGGCGAAGCTGACGAGACGGGTGACGAGCGGTTCAACGGGCATCCCTCTCCAGACGTACATCGACGCGCAATCCCGAGACTGGCTATGGGCGACCGTCAGGCGAGGGCGGCGCTGGTGGGGTCTTGATGTCGGCGACCGATACGCCCGGGTCACGACCGCGCAGCCTTCGAAGAGACAACGGATCAGGCTGTCCCTGCTGAACGAACGTTTCTTCTCCTGTGTTGACCTCTCCGAGGCGGCGATGGACCGGCTCTACCGGCAGCTCGTCCGCTTCCAGCCGGCCTGCGTGCGAGGCAACCCCCATGCGCTTGCACACTTTGCCGGCTACGTGTCCACCCGCGGTCACGTGGCCCTTCGGCCCAGGGTCATCATCTGTTCCGCGGAGACCCTCTACCCGCACCAGCGGGCGACCCTGAGGCGCACGTTCAACTGCCGTGTCGGCAATGAGTATGGATCCAATGAGAACGGGCTCATCGCGACGCAGTGCCCCGCAGGCCGGATGCATGTCAATGCGGAGAGCGTCTTCGTGGAGTCGCAATCGTCTACCACACGTGGGCAGGAGATCGAGGAACTCATCGTCACCGACCTCAACAACTTGGGGATGCCGCTGATCCGGTATGCGATCGGGGACGTCGGCGCAGTGCTCGAGGGACGGTGCCCGTGCGGGCGGGGACTCCCGCTCCTCGATCTGACGGCGGGTCGTACCGGAGATCTCGTGGTCCTCCCGGGAGGTCGCTACCTGGATCACGCAGTGCTCTGCACCATCTTCGAGGAGATCGGATCCGGCAGGGTGCGGCAGTACCACATCATCCAGGAGGCGCCGGAGAAATTCACCGTGCTGCTGGTCGCGCCAGATCATGACGAGGGCGTCTCGGAGGCGATCAGGAACGGGTTCAGCAGCGTGTTGGGGATCAGACCCTCTGTCGACGTCCGGGTTGTTCCTGAGATTCCGCGCGAGGCGTCGGGGAAGCTGCGGCTCTTCGTTTCCCGGGTCGCGCAGCCGGGTGCGGCGCATTTCGACCACGCGCCGTCGCCGGCCCGTCACTGAGCCATGCACCCGCGCGTTGCAAGACAGATCGTCTTCCCGCTCCTGCAGCGAAAGACGGGAGGTCGGGTCCTGCAGTTGCTTGAGGACCTCGAGAAGAGTCAGTGGCATCGGCCGGAGCAGTTGCAAAGGACGCGGTGGAGCCGGTTGAACGCCCTGCTCGACCACGCGTACCGGACCGTGCCCTATTACCGGACGTTGTTTGACACGCACGGCCTCCACCCGCGAGAGTTCACCGGTCTTGAAGACCTTGGCAGGCTTCCGGCCCTCACGAAGGACGTCGTGCGCGACCGGGGGCGCGAGCTGATGTCGACGCGGACAGAAGGCCCTCTGGTCGAACGCCGGACCAGCGGGTCGACGGGAATCCCTCTGGCCGTCCACGTGTCTCCTGTCGCCCGTGATGCCTGGGTCGCGGCCTCACTGCGAACGTTCCGATGGTGGGGACTTGACGTCGGGGTGCGGCAGCTCAAGCTGGTGAATCCACACGGCAAGTCACGCGCGACACTGTTGAAACAGCACTGGCTGATGAACACGGACGAGTACTCGGTTTTCGAACTGGATGCAGCCGCCCTGGAAACGCTCTACCAGCGGGCGGTCCGCTTCCGATGTGAGGTGCTGTTCGGGTACCCCTCGGCGCTCACCCTCTTCGCGCAGCACGTGGAAGGAAGAGGCCGGCGAAGCGAGCTGCGGTTGCGGGCTATCCTGACCACGGCCGAGGTGCTGTATCCTGACCACCGGGAGTTACTGCAGAGGGTGTTTGCCTGTCCGGTCATCAACGAGTATGGCTCTTCCGAGTGCGGGTATCTGGCTGGGGAATGTCGATGGGGTCACCTGCACATCGCCGCGGAGAACGTGTTGATCGAGTTTGAGCGAGGCGCGACGGCGGACGGCGACGATGATGACGCCGGCAGCGAGATAGTCGTGACGGACCTGACCAACTTCGCTATGCCCTTGATCCGGTACCGGATCGGGGACCTGGGGGCGCCTGGCCAGGAGTGCCCGTGCGGTCGAGGCCTTCCGGCCCTCCGGCTGAGTGTCGGGCGCACCGAAGACGTCGTCACGCTGCCGGACGGCCGCAAGGTCGATGGGTCCGTGTTCGGCACGGTCATCGAGGAGCTCACCCGCCAGGGGGTCGCGGTGAAGCAGTTCCGGGCGATCCAACATCGTCTCGACCAGATCGAAGTGCTGGTGGCGACCGACCACCCCGAGCACCAGGCGCTGCGCCAACTGAGCAGCCGGCTCCAGTCTGCGCTCGGGGCCCGCCTCACTATCGTCGTCAGAGCTGTCGATCACATCCCGCTGGAACCCTCAGGTAAGCTTCGCCGGTTTGTGTCCCTGCTGGAGGCTCGGAACGGCGATCAGGTGTCCAGAGCGACGGAAAGCCTGCTATCGAGTTCACGGGGGGCGTGAGGAAGAGGACGTGTCGGTGCCATCCAGCCTGGTCAATGGGATCGTGTTCTATCGGGCGCTCGCAGCCTACCTGAGGACCCCACTCGATCGGACCAGAGTGCAGGAGATCGTCGTCAAGAGGCTTGATGCCCGCGAGGCGAGGTTCCTGCAGGTAGTCCGGTCAGCCATCTATGGTCGGTCGGACTCGCCGTACCGGATTCTGCTGACGGCGGCGGGGTGTGAGTTCGGTGATGTGGCCGCTTTGGTGCGGGACCGCGGCATCGAGGACACGCTTCGGCATCTGGCGGACAGCGGGGTCTACGTCACGCTCGACGAGTTCAAGGGGACGGAGCCAATCAGGAGGTTCGGCCAGGAATTTCCCATCCGTGTCGAGGCGTTCGACAATCCCTCCCCGGGCGCTCACTACATCGCCAGGACCGGAGCGACCCAGAGTTCCGGCAGGCCGGTCCCGATCAGCCTGGATTCGCTTGCCGAGCAATCCGTCGATCTCGCGCTCACCCTTGGCGCATGGGGAATCGGGTCCGCCGGCGCAGCTCAGTGGTTCCCGACCTATCCAGGGACGGGCTTGAACAATGTGCTCCGATTCGCCAAAGTCGGCATCCGATTGTCCCGCTGGTTCACGCAGGTCGATCCACAGGATTATCACCTCGCTCCGAAGGCCCGAATGTTAACGGGGCTTGTGTTCCTCGCCGGCCGACGGACGGGCATGCCCATCCCTTCGCCTGAGCTGACGCCTTTCGACGCGGCAGAGCGGATTGCCAAGTGGATCGAAGAGACAAAGCGGCAGGGATGGATGCCCGCGGTGAGGACATTCGTCAGCTCTGCCGTCAGGATCGCCGAGACCGCCCAGGCGCGGGGCATCGACGTCAGCGATGCGAGGCTGTTTGTCGTAGGAGAAAGTCTCACCCGAAGCAAACGGCAGGCAGTCGCCGCCTCCGGCGCCCGTCCCATCCCGGACTACTCGATCACCGAAGCAGGCATGATCGCCGTCGGGTGCGCGGAGGACACAGAGGAGGATCGCATGCACCTCCTCACAGACCTCCACGCGTGCATCACGAGGCGCCGGGTGATCAAGGGCAGCGAGGAGACGGTGGATTCGTTCCATCTGACATCGCTCTCCCCGCATGCTCCGAAGATCCTCCTCAATGTGGAGATGGGCGACTCTGGCAGAGTAGAACCTGCGCAATGTGGGTGTCCGATGCATCAGGCGGGGCTGGCCACGACCCTTCGGGACGTCCGCAGCTTCGAGAAGCTGACGAGCGAAGGGATGACCCTGCCGGGCGCCGATTTCGTCGAGGTCGTGGAGGACGTGTTCCCTGCGCGCTTCGGCGGGAGCCCTCTCGACTACCAGATCGTGGAGGAAGAAGACTCCCACGGGATGACACGTCTGAGCGTGCTGGTCAGTCCCCGCCTCGGCGGCGTCGAGCCCCAACGGGTGATCGAGACCTTCCTCGATGAGCTGCGACGACGCCGGCCCAAGAGCAGCATGGCTGAGATCTGGAGACAGGCAGGCACGCTGCGCGTCCTGCGGGAGCCGCCTCGACTGACCCGCGGCGGCAAGCTGCTGCCCTTCTACGCCCTTGGGTCCGGGCGTGGGTCTCGGAGCGTCCCGGTGACAGTGTCATGACCACCCGTCCTCCCCGTGTCAGCATCAGCTTGCCGGTCTACAACGGCGAGCGGTATCTCAAAGAGACGATCGACTCGATCTTGGCGCAGACGTTCGGCGATTTCGAGGTGATCATTGCGGACAACGCGTCCACTGACGGCACGGAGGAGATCTGCAGAACGTACGCGGGCGCCGATCGACGCATCCGGTACTGCCGCTGGCCGGAGAATCGTGGCGCCACCTGGAACCACAATCGTACCTTCGAACTGTCTGTCGGAGAGTACTTCAAGTGGGCCGCTCACGATGATACCTACACGCCGGATTTTCTGGCGCGATGCGTGGAGGTGCTTGACCACGACGCGTCTGCCGTCCTCTGTTGCTCGAGGACGATGTTCATCGACGAACACGGCACGATCGCGGGGCAATATCCCCTCAGGCTCAAGACCGACTCGCCTGTTCCGCATGAGCGCTTTCGCGAACTCATCCTGATTCATCACTGGTGTTATCCGATCTTTGGGGTGATCCGCTCGAATACCCTGAAGATGACGCCGCTGATGGGGTACTTTTCGTCAGCCGATAGAGTGCTGCTGGCACGCCTCGGCCTGTTGGGACGATTTCATGAGATTCCCGAGTATCTATTCTTCTATCGAGAGCATGGCGGGCAATCCACGAGGGTCTTTCCCACCCGCCATCTGCGCGCGCCGTGGTTCGCCCCATCCCTTGATGGGCGCATCATCTTTCCAGACTGGAGAATCTTCGCCGAGTACCGCGCGGCCATCAGGGACGCTCCCCTGCGGCCATCCGATCGGGCGCACTGTTACCTTCACCTGGCGTGCTGGTTGGGGACCAATCGAAACTGGGCCCGGATGGGACTCGACCTGGTCCGCGTCAGTCGGGAAATCCTGGGGCGCCGGTCGCGAGATGGGCGGCCGCCGGCGCTTGGAGGCACGGCAAGGAGTAGCGGCCGATGAAGGTGGCCATCCTCGCGGGAGGCGTCGGCACGCGCCTCCTGGAGGAGACCGAAGTCAAGCCGAAACCGATGGTGGAAATCGGCGGCAGGCCGATTCTCTGGCACATCATGATGCACTACTCGCGATACGGCTTCAAGCATTTCGTGATCGCCCTGGGGTACAGGGGCGAGGTCATCAAGAAGTACATGATCGACTACTGCTCGTTGAACAGCAACGTCTCTGTGGACTTCCAGACGGGCGAAGTGAGGCTGCAAGGTGGATACAAGCCCGAATGGAAGGTCGAGCTTGTGGACACCGGCATCGCCACGCTGACCGGCGGGCGAATCAAACGCCTTGCCCCCTACGTGGGGAGTGACACCTTCATGCTGACCTGGGGCGACGGCGTGTCGGACGTCAATCTGGCTGACCTGCTCCGTTTCCATCGGTCCCACGGCAAACTGGCGACATTGACGGCGGTGCGCCCGCCGGCCCGCTTCGGGCACCTCGAGCTGGACGGTGGCCAGGTCGTGGAGTTTTCCGAGAAGCCGCAGACCCGAGAAGGATGGATCAACGGCGCGTTCTTCGTGTTGGAGCCGGGCGTCTTTGAGTACATCGATGCCGATGACACCCAGTGGGAGCGAGGGCCGCTGGAGCGCCTCGCACGAGATCGGCAGTTAATGGCCTACCAGCATGCGTCCTTCTGGCAGTGCATGGACACGCTGCGGGACAAGCGACTGCTCGAAGACCTCTGGCAGACCGGTCGCGCTCCCTGGAAGACCTGGGACTGATCCGGTGCGCGTCCTCGTCACGGGCCACAAGGGGTACCTTGGAACCGCCCTGGTGCCAATGCTAATGGCTGAAGGGCATCACGTGAGGGGTCTGGATAGCGGCCTCTTCGACGAGTGCACGTTTGGGCCGCTCCCGGTCCCCGAGATCCCGTATGTGCGAAAGGATGTTCGGGATGTCGTGGTGGACGATCTGGAGGGCTTCGATGCCGTGGTGCACCTGGCGGGCCTGTCCAACGATCCTCTCAGTGACCTGAATCCCGAGGTGACGTACGAGATCAATCATTCGGCGTCCGTGCAGTTGGGCCGGCTGGCGAAGACCGCTGGAGTCAGGCGCTTTGTTTTCTCGTCCTCGTGCAGCGTGTATGGTGACGCGGGCGAAGACATGGTCGACGAGGGTACCGAGCCACGCCCGGTGACCCCGTACGGGCGGTCCAAGGCGCTGGTGGAGCGCGAGGTCGCCGGGCTGGCTGGCGCCAGGTTCAGTCCCACGTTTCTCCGGAGCGCCACCGCATACGGGGTCACGCCCCGGCTCCGCTTCGACCTGGTGCTGAACAACCTGGTGGCCTGGGCCGCGGTCACCGGGCGGGTACATCTCAAGAGCGACGGCACCCCCTGGCGTCCCCTCGTGCATGCCGAGGATATTGCGCGGGCGTTTGTCGCCGTACTGCAGGCTCCACCGGAGGCCGTGCACAATCAGGTGCTCAACGTCGGCCGCACCGAGGAGAACTACCGGGTCCGGGAACTGGCCGAGATCGTGATGGAGACCGTGCCCGGCTGCCTCGTCGAGTTTGCCGACGGCGCCGGGCCCGACCGGCGCTGCTACCAGGTGGACTTCAGCAAGATCGCCGGCACGCTGCCTGCCTATCGCCCGCAATGGACCGTGCGGCAGGGCGCCGGGCAACTCTACCGGGCGTTCGAGGCGGTCGGCCTGCATGTCGCGGAATTCGAGGGCCCCAGATACAAACGGATCGACCACATCAAACAGTTGATGAGCGCGGGGCGTCTGGATTCAAGTCTGCGATGGGAAGCACAGCACACCAGGAGCGGTCCTACCGGGAGCGCGGAGGAAAGTTCATCGTCCCGATCCCGCAGTTCGCGATCGTCCAGGCCGTTGTGAAGATTGCCATCGTGAGCCAACCGTTTGATTACGTCGCCCCGCGCCAGAGCGCATCCGTGGTCATTTGGACCCACGAAGTGGCCCGGCGTCTGGCGCGCGGTCATACCGTCATCGTCTACGCACGCCAGAGCGGTCTGAAGGGCCCAGACGGCGGGCGGCCGCGGTTCCAGCCGCGGGTCGAGGTTGTCGAAGGCGTCGAGTACCGCCGTATGCCGGTCACGCTTGACGCGTGGCTGAATCGGGTGCTCAGACGACTCCCGTGGCTGGTCGGCGCGCATCGGCCGGGCCGGCCGATGTTCTCGTCGAGCCTGTATTCCATTGGCTATGCCCGCCAGATCGCCCGCGACCTTCGGCGCCAGCGATGCGATATCGTCCACATCCTCAACTTCGCATCCTTTGCGCCGCTGATCCGGTCCATGGCGCCCGAGACTAAGGTGGTGCTGCACATGCGCTGCGAGTGGCTGACGGAGTGGGACCGGGCCGTCGTGGAGCCGCAGGTGCGCCATGCCGACCTGGTCCTCGGCATCAGCGAGCACATCGCTCGGACCATCCGCCAGGCCTTCCCGGCGATGGCCGATCGGGTTCGGTCGGTGCACAACGGCGTCGACCTCGCCCACTTCGCCCCGCGCAACGGGAGCCGGCCGGCGGAGGCCGCGCACCTCGTGTATGTCGGCCGGATCTCGCCGGAGAAGGGCGTACATGTGCTCCTCGAGGCGTTCGAGTACGTGCTGGCACGGCGTCCCGACGCGACGCTGCAGATCGTCGGCCCGGAGTATCGGCGCGCAGGCCGGCAGGGATACCTGGCTGGATTGAAGCGCGGTCTCTCGCCACGGGTGGCAGCCCGGGTGCGTTTTGCTGGGTTCGTGGAGCACGAGGACCTCCCGCAAGTCTACGAGAATGCCGCCGTGTTCGTGAGCCCATCGCTCCAGGAAGCCTTCGGGATGACTCTGGTCGAGGCGATGGCCATGGGGCTGCCGGTGGTATCGACACGGACCGGCGGCATCCCCGAGGTGATCGACGACGGCCGCACCGGCCTGCTGGTCGAACCCGGAGATGCGCGCGGTCTGGCCGAGGCCATCCTCAAGTTACTGAACGATCCGAGCCTGCGGGCGGCGATGGGCGCGTCCGGCCGCCGGCGCGTGGAGGAGCGCTTTTCGTGGGATCAGAGCACAGCCTCGCTGGAACGGTCCTACCAGGCGATCTGCTCGCCCCGGCGGTAGTGTCGCCCGTGCGGTCGTGGGCGCGACGCGGGTACCAGCGCGCCCTCGCGCGCGCGGCGCGGCTCGATGGCGACGACCTCCGACGGGCAGCGGTCGTCTTCGCGCCCCATCCCGACGACGAGACGCTCGGCTGCGGCGGGACCATCCTGAGGAAACGGGCCGCGGGCGCTGCGGTCACCGTCGTGTTCATGACTGACGGCAGCGGCTCGCACCGGAGGTTCCTGGCCGGGGACGCCATGAAGGCTATTCGGTCCAGTGAAGCCCTGGCCGCTGCGGCCGTCCTGGGGGTGGCCGACCGCGACGTGGTGTTTTTCAATTTCCCCAACCGCGGGCTCTGGGACCACCGCGCGTCCGCCATATCGCGTGTACTGGAGGTCCTTCGCCAAAGGCAGCCTGAGCAGGTCTTCCTGGCGTACCGCCATGACGCTCACCCCGATCACGAGGCGACGTTCGTGTGCGTGGCGGAGGCGGCCCGGTCGTGGGGAGGCCGGCCCGCCCTCTACGAGTACCCGATCTGGTTCTGGCGGCACTGGCCGTGGACGCCGGGGAGCCGCGGCCTGAGGGCGGCGGGGTGGCTCGCCCGCAGCGCGCTGGCGGGCGCACGCCTGCTGCACGAGTTTACCTGCGCCGTCGATATCAGCGACGTGCTGGAGCGAAAGCAGATTGCGCTCGCCCAG
>JBQTJG010000456.1:0-1676 GCA_052387355.1 Armatimonadota bacterium
GGGGCGGTGCGATCAATGTCCTGGCGCGGGAGCTGGGCGCAATCCTGGAGGTCATCAATCTCGGCACGGTGAACGATCCCGGGCCGCTCGAAGGCGTCCTGGACTGCCGTCTCGGTCCCGGCACGGAAAATTTTACCCGCGCGCCGGCCATGAGTCCGCAGCAATGCGCGCGCGCAACGCGCACCGGCCGCGACGCGGCCGAACGCGCGTTTCTCGCCGGGGCCCAGCTTTTCATCGGCGGCGAGATGGGGATCGGCAACACCACGGCCGCCGCCGCGGTAGGCTGCGCTCTCCTCGGCCTCCCGCCCGAACACCTCGCGGGATCCGGCGCCGGGCTCGCGCCCGCCGGTGTCGCCCATAAAGTGGAAGTTATCCGGCGCGCGCTCGTTTTACATCAAGCGCATCTCGCCGACCCTTACGAAGCATTGCGGCGCCTGGGCGGCTTCGAAATCGCGGCACTTACCGGCAGTTATCTCGGGTGCGCGCAACTGGGTTCACCGGTGCTTGTGGATGGCTTCATCACCAGCGTCGCGGCGCTCGCGGCGGCGCGCCTGTGTCCGGGCGCGGCCCAATGGTTTATTTTCGCCCACCGCTCGGCCGAGCCGGGTCATCGTCTGGTGCTCGCGGCCATGGACGCGCAACCGCTCCTCGATCTGGGCCTGCGGCTCGGCGAAGGCAGCGGCGCCGCGGCCGCGGTCCCCTTGCTGCGGCTCGCCTGCGCTTTGCATAGAGACATGGCCACCTTTGCCGAGGCCGGTGTTTCCGGGAAGGAACGCTAGGCGTGGCGCGATGACTTTCGTGGATCTGCTTCGGCACGGTGAAGCCGAGGGAGGGCCGCGCTATCGCGGCAGCAGCGACGATCCGCTCACCGCCGAGGGCTGGGCGCGGATGTGGGCGGCCCTCCCCGAAAACGCACATTGGGACCGCATCGTCAGCTCTCCCCTCGCACGCTGCGCCGGTTTCGCCCGTGAGCTTTCGCAGCGCCGCTCGCTGCCGATCGAGCTCAACCAGGACTTGCGGGAAATGCACTTCGGCGCCTGGGAAGGACGCACGGCCGCTGACCTCGAGGCCATCGATGCCGAAGCGCTGACCCGTTTTTGGCAGGACCCGCTTAAATGTACACCTCCGGGCGCGGAAACCTTATCGCAACTCCAGTCACGCACGCTCGGCACTCTGAGAGCCGTGATAACGCAATATCGCCATCAGCGCCTGCTGCTTATCACCCACGGCGGTCCGATCCGCATCCTGCTCTGCCAGGCATTGGGAAAACCGATCGAGAAATCGCTGCAGATCGAGGTCCAGCCCGCCTCGCTGCACCGGCTGTGCGGCCGCGTTAATGCAGACGGTACGCTGCAGGTGCGATCTGGGACCCCTGTGACGCCGTGAAGCGATTGCAAGCTTTCCTCATCGCACTGCAGTTTCTGACCCGGCTGCCGGTGCGCTTGCCGGACGCGCCCGGCGAACAAGCCCTCGGCCGGTCCCTGCTCTATTACCCGCTGGTCGGTCTCCTGCTCGGATTCACGCTGGCCGCGTTGGCTTGGGCGCTGGGCGCGGGCAGCACCCTGCTGCACGCCGCGATCCTTCTAGCCGCCTGGGTATCGATGAGCGGTGCACTGCACCTCGACGGGCTGGCCGACAGCGCCGACGCCTGGGCCGGGGGGCAGGGGGATCGCGAA
>JBQTJG010000457.1:0-2545 GCA_052387355.1 Armatimonadota bacterium
GGCGGTGGGGATCACGGACGCGGGCGCAGAACCAGTCGCCACCGCCATTGTCCGCCTGCACCACGACGGCAGCGCCACCGTGCACGAGAGCAGCACCGAGATCGGGCAGGGCGTGCGGACGATCCTGACACAGATCGCTGCGGAGGAGCTGGCGCTGCCGCTGGCGCACATTGGGATCAACAGTTCAGATACCGCCAGCACGCCGTACGATCGATCGACGGGCGCGAGCCGGTCGACGACGCTGATGGGACTCGCGGTGCAGGCCGCCTGCTGCGACCTGCGCGAGCAGCTCGCGGAGATCGCGTCCGAGGCCCTGGGCTCGCCGGCTTTGGAGTTCGTGTGCGAGGACGGCCGGGTCATGACGCGCGAGGGCGAGGGGCTGAACTATGCCGAGGTCGTCCGCGCGTTCTTCGGCAGCGCCGGCGGCGACCTCATCGGGCGCGGCTACGTGCGTCCCGCGACTGGAGGCGGACGTCTGCGCGCGCGGCCGCTGTTCTGGGAGGTGGGCTGGGGAGCCGCCCACGTCCGCGTCGATGAGGAGACGGGCGAGGTCCGTCTGCTGCGGTATGTCTCCGCTGCCGACGTGGGCTGCGCCATCAACCCGCGGCTTGCGGAAGGGCAGGATGAGGGCGCGGCCATGATGGGCATCGGCCATGGCCTGTTTGAGGCGCTGCATTTCGAAGGGGGCCAGCTCATCAACGGGAATCTGGTGGACTACAGAGTGCCCTTAGTCACCGACGTGCCGGACGCGTTCGAGACCATCCTGGTGGAATCCGGGAACGGGCCTGGGACCTACGGGGCTAAAGGCATGGGCGAGGGGGCGATCAACCCGGTCGCGCCCGCGATCGCTGCAGCCCTCGCGCGGGCCTCCGGGGTGCGCATCACCGATCTCCCGCTGACGCCCGAACGCGTCTGGCGGGCGCTGCGCGAGCCCCGGTTTCACGCGAAGCGTTGATTCTCATCATGATGGGTGCTACGGTCTGGCCATGGCTGTTGACCCAGCGATTACGGCCTATCACGATCTCCTGACCGACGATCTGGCGCAGGCGTCGCAGGCGCAGCTTGAGGACCAACTGCGGCGGCGCGGTCTGTTCTTCGGCGAGCGCGCCATCTGCACCGTGCTGCGACCGCGCTTCCTCACGCCCGAGCACTACAGTTACATCAGAACCAGTATGGGCGTGCTGCTGGGCGCCTTTGACCGGGCCCTGCGCACCGCGGTTATCGACGCCGCCTTCCGGAAGCAGTTCGGCCTGGTGGGTTGGGAAGAGACGCTCGTCCAGTTGGATCCAGGATTCGCCAATCCCAGTCCGACCTCGCGCATCGATACCTTCTTCATCCCGGAAACCGGCCAGCTCTGCCTGACCGAGTACAACGCCGAGACGCCCGCGGCCATCGCGTACAACGACGCGCTCACCGAGGTTTTCTACGCGCTGCCGATCATGCGCGAGTTTCTGCGACAGTATCAGGTGCGACCGTTGCCCGGCCGGCACAGCATGCTCCACGCGCTGCTGGACGCGTACCGTCAGTGGTCGGGTCGGCACGAGGCGCCGCGCATCGCCATCCTGGACTGGCGCGAGGTGCCCACCTACAGTGAGTTCGTCCTGTTCAATGACTACTTCATCTCACAAGGGTTAGACAGTGTCATCGCCGATCCGCGTGAGGTGGAGTATCAGGGCGGGCGTCTTTATGCCGGCGGCGGGCCGGTCGATCTCATCTACAAGCGCGTGTTGTTGAGCGAGCTGGTCGACCGCGGCGGCATCGATCACGCGGTGGTGCGCGCGGTCCGCGACCGTGCCGTCTGCATGGTCAACCCGTTCCGGTGCAAGATCCTGCACAAGAAGGCCAGCCTCGCCGTGCTCAGCGACGAGCGCAACAGTGGGCTCTTCACTGCAGACGAGGGCCGGGCGATCGACGCGCACATTCCCTGGACCCGCCGCGTCGAAGAGCGCCGCACCCAGTACCGCGGCCGGGCGATCGACCTCGTCCCTTTTGCGATCGAGCAGCGCGAGCGGTTGGTGCTGAAGCCCGACGACGAGTATGGTGGGAAAGGCGTCGTGCTGGGATGGGAGGTCACTGCGTCCGAGTGGGAGCAGGCCGTCGGGGCCGCGTTGGCCGAACGCTCGGTCGTGCAGGAGCGCGCGCCAATTCCGCGCGAGCCGTATCCCAGCCTGGTGGACGGCCGGGTGCAGATCACCCATCGGATGCTGGATACCAATCCCTATGTGTACTACGGCGCCTATGTGGATGGATGCATGACGCGGCTGTCCACCGAGGCGCTGTTGAACGTGTCAGCCGGGGGTGGTTCGACCCTGCCGACCGTCATTGTCGAGAAACGGTGATGCGATGAATCCTCCGTCATTGACGATCGGAATTGAGGAAGAGTATCAGATCATCGATCCGCGGACACGCGAGTTGCGGAGCTACATCACCGAGATCCTCGAGGGGGATCACCTCGTTCTGCGCGAGCAGATCAAACCCGAGCTGCACCAATCGATCGTGGAGGTCGGCACGAAAGTCTGCCGGACACCGGCAGAGGCCCGGGCCG
>JBQTJG010000458.1:0-30239 GCA_052387355.1 Armatimonadota bacterium
CCCAGGGAGCAACGCGGCCGGGCGTGGCCGATGACTGTCTCGAACGTGAGAATGGCATTCGGTTCCTTATCCGTACTGGATTCTCGGATCAATGGTTGTGTAAAGCAGATCGACTACAAGGTTTGCGGCCACATACGATAAGGCGCTGAGGAGCACGAGGGTTTGCGCCAGCGGAAAGTCTCTACCCTGGATGGCCGCCACCACGAGCGATCCGATGCCCCGACGGGCGAAGACCGTCTCCGTTACAACCGCACCGCCGAGCAGCGCACCAACCTGAATGCCGATCACTGTCACCACCGGGATGAGCGCGTTCCGAAGTGCATGTCGGAAAATGACCACTGGTTCCGCCGCGCCTTTCGCCCGGGCCGTGCGGACGAAGTCCTCGCCCAGCGTTTCTAGCAGACTGGACCGCGTCAACCGGGCGATTAGTGCGGCCGAGGCCGAACCAAGCGTGACACCGGGCAGGACCAGGTGCCACACGGTTCCCTGCCCCGACGTCGGCAGCCAGCCGAGATGTACGGCGAAGATGATGATCGCCATCAAGCCCAGCCAGAAGTTTGGCATGGCGATACCCCACGTCGTGGCTACCATGGTCACGGTGTCGATCCAGGTCCCTCGACGGACGGCGGCGATGATTCCTGCGGCCACGCCAAGAACGATCGCAAATAGCAGCGCCGCGACGCCGAGCTCGATCGTAAACGGGAGCTCCTGCACAATGATCTCTTTCACTTGTCCCTGACGGGAGATCGATTGACCAAAGTCGCCCCGGACCACGCGGGCCAGGAAGTCTAGGTACTGCAGCGGGAGCGGCTTGTCGAGTCCAAACTGCTTTCGGAGCGCCGCCAGCACGTCCGGCGGGATGTCCTGCACGTTGTCGACATCCCGCGACATGAGCACGATCGGATCACCCGGGACGAGGTGGAGCATCAGGAACACGAGCAGCGTTACCCCGACCAGGACGGGGATCACGGCCACCATACGACGCCCGAGGTACCGACGCATGACGACCCTACCGGGATCACCCGGACAGGATGCGTGAGGCCATTGAGCCTACCGGTTGGTCCACGCGTCGTAGAACCTGGGCCACGAGTCCACCGGATAGTAGACGTCTCGGACGGTGTCACGCATCATCCACGGGTACACCTCATCGACTACGGGCACCGCCGCTGCGGAGACGAGGATCAGCCGCTGCGCCCTGCGCACCAGCTCGCGCTTCTTGTCGGTGTCGAGGGTAGTGTACAGGCGCGCGATGATCTGCTCGAGCTCGGGATTGCAGAAGGCGCTGGCGTTCTCGGGAAACTGGCATTGGAAATCCTCGATCCCATAGTTCAGGCCCCAGCCGCTGCGGCTCCTGATCGTCACATCCATCTGGCGGCGCACCATGAGGTCGAACCAGGTGGCGACGTCCACGATCCGAATCTTCACATCGACGCCGATTTCCGCGAGCATCGCCTGGACCGGTTGTATTTCCGGGAGGAATTGGTTGGGGATCACGGCCTGGATCTCCAGACGCTTCCCGTCCTTGGCGCGGATTCCATCCCCGCCCGCCTTCCAGCCGGCCTCCTCGAGGAGTTGCTTGGCCTTAGCGGGATTGTACAGGTAACTGTGGGCGCGGAACTCTTCGATCTTGGCCGGGTACCAGTTCTTGCCGGAGATGTTCCCGTAGGCCACCTGGGCCACACCTGAGTAGCGGGGAGCCTTCACCAGCGCCTCACGGTTGATCGCCATGGCAATGGCCTGGCGCACCCGGAGGTCGTCGAGAGGAGCCCGGGTCACATTCAGGTGCACAGCCCGGGTGGTTCCCGCCTTGCCGTCCATGTAGACCGCGAACCCCCGGCGGGTTTTCATACCTTCCACGGCGTGCTCAAGGTTCCGGCCGTCGATGAACTGCACCTCACCCCGCTCCAGCGCCGCCATGCGCGTGTTGGACTCTTCGATCTTCCTAAAAATCAGCCGCTCCACATACGCGGGACCTGAATGCTTGTAGATCGGTGATCCCCAGCGGTATTGCGGGAAGCGCTCGAGCGTGGTCTCGGTGTCCTCAGTGTAGGACACGAATTTGAATGGGCCAGTGCCCACCACGACTTTGGTGCCGTAGTCGCGACCGGCCTGCCGCACCGCCGTAGGAGAATTGAATCCCAGATAGTACGACAGCCGCTCCCACCAAAAGCCTTGCGGCTGCCTCCAGGTGACCCTGACCGTCGTCCGGTCGACGACCTCAGCGCCGACGTAGTCGTCGCCGCCCATCCACGTGCGAGCGCGCGCGCCGCGCTCAGCGAAGCGGTCGAAGTTAAACTTCACTGCCTCGGCGTTAAACGGCGTCCCGTCGTGGAAGACCACGTCATCACGGAGGACATACGTGATGGACCGGCCGTCAGGCGAAACGATCCAGCTCTTCGCCAGCGCCGGACCGGGCTTGCCGGTCTTGACGTCGATCCTGGCAAGCGGGTCGAAAATGTGTTTGCCGTAGAGGTAAGCCTGGGTGTGCCGCGCATCGCGCGGGTCTAAGGACCCCACCGCGTGACTCAGCATGCTGACGGTCAGAGTACCGCCCTGCCTCGGTTGAACAGGTAACGCGCTCAGCGGCTGGAATGACAGCGCCACGATGCAGGCACCTATGAGGCCTCCGAGATTCCGCGGTCTGATCAGTCGCCTCAACATCGCAATCCCTCCTCCAATACGACATGCAACGCTACATGCCGCGCAATCAAACGCAAGTGCATTCATCGCTGGCGAAGCCGTGGATCCAGAATGTCCCTGAGACCATCGCCTAGCAGGTTTAGAGCGAGCACAGTGAGGGCGATGGCCAGGCCGGGGAAGAACGTAAGCCACCAGGCGCGCCGGATGTACGATCGACCCATGGCGAGCATGGCTCCCCACTCCGGCGTCGGCGGCTGCGCGCCCAGCCCTAGGAAGCTCAGCGACGCGGTCGTCAGGATGGCGGTGCCGACCCGCAGGGTCGCGAGGACAAAGATCGCGCTTCCCACGTTTGGCAAAAGATGCCGCAGCAGGATGCGACTGTCGCCGCACCCCAGCGCGCGCGCCGCGTGGACGTAATCGCGGGATCGCTCCGACAGAACAGTGCCCCGTACCACCCGCGCAAACGCCGGCATGGAAGAGATCGCCACAGCGAGCATCGCATTCGTGAGCGACGGCCCCAGCATCGCCAGGACGGCCAGGGCAAGCAGGAACCCCGGAAAGGCCAGCAGGATCTCAATCGCCCGCGAGATCACCTCGTCAGTCCACCCGCCGTAATAACCGGCCAGCAGCCCCAGTAGGACGCCACCTACCATCGCAATGAGGACGACCAGCAGCCCTACAGTGAGGGAGATGCGCGCGCCGAACATCACCCTCGCAAGAATGTCGCGGCCGAACTCATCGGTGCCGAACGGATGCGCCCTCGACGGCGGGCTCAGCGCCGAGGATAAGTCTTGCCTGACGGGCGAATGCAGCGTCAGTACCGGCGCGAAGACCGCGACCAGCAGGATCACTGACAGCAGGAGCAGCCCTGCCAGAGCTGACGGATGGCGCCAGAGCCGGTGCCAGGTCGTGCGCCGGACGGCGGTAGATCGAGGCATCACTGGCGCAGCGGCGGTACGCATCTCCACCCTCGTCACCCCCGCCGCATCCCAGTCCGATGGAGGAAGTCCCCATGATAGAGGCCGGCGAACCATCGGCCTGAACCCGTAACGCTGCCTCCGCCTGCGCCATGCCGCGTGTCGCCTTCCCGCGTCAGCGGCTCTTTGCGGCTGCCAGCACCTGGCGGGCTAGTTCCTCGACTTCCTGCTCGGTCAGGAACAGCGGATACTGTGTCCCGGCGTCGAGCCGTGCCCGGATCGCGTTGTTGATGCGCTTCACCTCGGCATCGTCATGCGGGAGACCCATCTGCAAGAGTTTCTCCCTCGTTGCGCTGGTCTCGTCGACGGTGTTGACGCCCCAGACGACGACGTTCCTATGCCCGACCAAGCTGGGCGCAATGGGGTGGACTCGCTCCTGCCCGTGCAGCCTCGCCCGCAGCACATCGCGTACGAACGGATCGAGCTCGACGATGAAGGCGTGGTCGCCAACGAGCGGTTTGTTCGGATGGACTGGGATACCGGACGCCCGGCTCACCACTTGCGAGTACGCGCGGAGCTTCTCCAGTCTGATGCCAGTCTCCACGCCGTAGAGGATCTCGAGGGAGGCGACCACCTCTTCCAGCGCCGCCAGCCCGCCGTGGATGGCAATGCCGTTCGCGGTGACGTCGATACCTTTGGCACCGCCTGTAATCGCGGCGCAGGCTGCCGCGGTGGCCTGACCGAGCATGTTGTGGATGTGCGGCACGATCGCCACATCCTTGATGAGATCCTTGCGCAGTTGCTTCATATAGTAACGCCAGACCTCGGGGGTTGTGGCACCGGTGTTCTCGTGGATGCCGACGTAAGCGATGTCCCGTTCCAGCATTTGGTTGATGCAGCGCGCGGCCTCAGCCGGCGGCATATGCTCGATCCTCCCCCCCATTGTCATCGCGACCTCCACCCCGCGGCTGCGCGCGTACTCGTAGAGCTCAAGGAACTTCGCCCGGTCGCCGCGCGTGAAGTTGACGCCGTCGGCCCCGCGGTCGATGACGTCGTCGATGCTCTCTTTGGTCAGCCAGGCCGTGCCGAACAGCTTGAAGCGACGCTTAAGCGTGGCGACGGCGGCAAACATGTCGAGGATCTTCTTGGATGGGGGCTGGTTGCCGTGGACGACATTAACCTCCACGACGCCGACCCCGACCTCATCTGAGGCGGCCGCGATCTCCACCGCACCCTCGACGGTCCAGTGGCAGCCGGGGGTTCCAGTCATCTTCCGGAGGGTCGAGTCGAGCACGAAGATCCGCTCCGGAGTGTCGAACTCCCGCGTGACCTCCTCGCTGAAGTTCAACGGGTTCGCGTGCCACTTACCCGGGTTCTCCCACGCCTTCACGGCTCTCCCCCCATCACTCGAATGACATTGTCCTCGCGCGTTTCCGTGCTCAGTGAATCTGGTGTTCGCCCGCTGACTGGGCCGCCTCTACGAGCTGCCGCAATCCTAGCTCATATCCGGGAATCCGAGCGACGACTTCTCCGAGTGTCTGCTGCGCATCGAGCGTGAGGCACCGGCCATGTTCAACGACGACCCGTCCGTCTACGATCACCGTTTCCACGTCGCTCCCGTTGACGTTATAGACCAGGCCGGCCGCCGACCCGTAGAACGGCTGCAGGTGCGGCCGCTGGAGATCCACGAGGATGGCGTCCGCGCGCTTCCCTGGCTCGAGCGACCCGATCTCCGCTTCAAGCCCGAGGATGCGCGCGGCCTCGATCGTGAAGAACGCCAGGGCCTCGCGCGCCTGAAGCGCATCGGGGTCCTCGGTGAGCAGTCTTACGGCGTTCATCGCCTGGCGCATACCGTCCCAGGGATCCATGCGGATCCAGTCGGTGCCGAACCCCGTCACCACGCCCGCCTCCTGGATAGCCCGGAACGGGGGATAGTATCCGCGCCGCGGGTACATCGTGGGACAGTGCGCATACCGGGTCTGGGTCTGAGCGAGCACGGCAATGTCGGATGGCTCGACGCGTGTGCAGTGGACCGCGATCACGTCGGGCCCAAGGAAATCGAGCCCCTCCAGATACCGGACGGGCGAGCAGCCGTGCGTGGAGACGACGTGGTCGACCTCCCGCGACGACTGCGCGACGTGAATGTGAAGCCCCACCCCGGTTTCGTTGGCAAGCCGGCGCCCCTCGCGCAGCAGATCGATCGAACAAGTGTCCGTGGCATGCGTCCCCACGCGGCAGGAGATGCGGCCTCCGGCCGCGCCGTGCCACCGTTCGATGAGGGTCTCGTTTTCACGCAGACGCATTAGGCCGGCATGAACGTCACGCCGGTAGACACCGCCGCCGATGGCGGGAAGATCGGCATCGAAGATCTTGTTGGCCAGGACGGCGCGAATGCCGGCCTCTTCCGCGGCCGTGGCCAACGCGTCGGGAAAGTAATAGATGTCGTTGACCGTCGTGCACCCGGCCAGTAGTACCTCGATGATCCCGAGCCGTCCCAACCAGACGATGTCATCCCGCGTCAGCCGCTGCTCCATCGGGAAGCCAACGCGATAGAGCCCCTGACCGCCCACGCCCTCGTCGAGCACGCCGCGGAAGACGCAGCCGGCCAGGTGGGTGTGCGCGTTGACTAGTCCTGGAAGCACCGCGCAGCCCCCGGCGTCGATGACCCGGCTTGCTCGCACCTGCGGGACTCCCCCGGCGGCCCACACGCCAGCGATCGATCCCCCGCGGATTCCCACGGCGCCGCCCCGATGCACGGTAAAGGACGGATCGAGGGTGAACACCTCGCCGTCGGTGATGAGCAGGTCGAGCGGCGCTGCATTCAAGTCGACAATAGCTCCCGAAAGGATAATTGGTCAGACCAACTTACCACAGAATCTACTACGCCAGTCTACTCGCGTCAAGCGACCGGCCCTCGTTCCGGGTCGCACGGCCCGTGGGTACCGGTGCTTATGTGATCGGTTTCATGTGCCCGCAAACCGGATGATCTCCTCTGCCAACCTCACCGGCGCTTCCAGGTTGAGGAAGTGTCGAACCGACGCGATGGTTGCCACGCGACCGTCGGGCAGCAGACGCGTCCAGGCTCTAGCCCACTCCGTAGGGTGTAGCAGATCGTGCTCGCCGATCACCAACAGGACCGGCACCCGGCAGTCGGCAAGGCGGTAGGGCGGCCGTCCTCGCCGGCTCCACGCCCGGATCATTTCGTCGTCGGCCAGGCTGCGGGTGGCCACCCACCACTCGAAGAAGCCCGGGATATCCGCGGTGGCGGGATCGTGGAACTGCGCACGAAACCAGTTGATCTCTTTGTTCTCGGAAGAATGCTGCGGGACGTTGCCCCTCGACGGGAGCCCCGGCTCGTGCCCCCACGGCCCCACGCCCGAGACGAGAATCACACGATCGACGCATTCGGGATATGTGATCGCCAACTCGAGAGCGGCGGTCCCGCTCATGGAGTTGCCGAGGATAGACGCGCGATCGATGCCGGCCTCACGTAGGAACCCGCGCAGCACCTCAGCCGGATCGGGGACCGGATCGAATTCGTCGAGCGGATGGGACTCGCCGTGCCCTGGCAGGTCGAGTGCGTACACAGCGAAATGCGCGGCAAGGGCGGTCATGATGCGCGTATACTCTGACGCGGATCCTCCGATGGTATGCAGGAGGACAAGCGCGCGGCCCTGCCCTGCATGCAGATACGACAGCCGCCTGCCGTCAACAGTCACGACGTGTCGCATGCACATCATGGCCATGAGTGACGTCGCGCGCATTAACGCTGCGGCCGGCCCTTACGCCACCACACGTTCTCGAAGCCATTAATGATGCCTTCGAAGGGACCTGCCGGGAGATCGCCGTCGAAGTCTCTTCGCCAGACCGACGCCTGGGCCCGCTCACGGATCGGGATCGACGGCAGGTCCTGCATCATGATGGTCTGCACCTCATAGAAGTACTCAGCCCGCTTCTTCTGGTCCATGGTGAAGAGCGCCTTGGCGAATAGATCATCTACCTTGAGGTTCCGGTATCCCATGAAGTTGTGGAGCGGCCGGCGCAGGATGTTCGGTGAATAGTACGATCGCCAGAAAGCGCTGATGCTCGGATCGGGGCCGGTGCCGATGCCCCGCATTGTCATGTCGAATTCCCACCGAATGAAGACAGCGTCACGCCAGGCTCCAGCTTCCAATGGCTGTAGCTGGACGTCGATGCCCACCGCCCGCAGGTGCTGGGCGATAATCTCGGCCGACTTGGCGTGCTCTGCGTCAGCAATGCTCCAGCTCAGGCGCACGCTGAAGCGGGTGCCGTCGGGCCTCTTTGGGTATCCGGCCTCGTCGAGCATCTGGTTGGCCTTCGCCTGATCGAAGGCGTAAGACGGCGTCCTTGGATTGTGAGCCCAGGCGATCTGGCTGGAGATGTGCCCCGTCGCGATCCGTCCGATGCCGAACGCCGACTTCTCGACGATGAACTTCTTGTCGATGGCGTGGGCGATGGCCCTCCGGACGCGCACATCCTTGAGGATCTGGTGGCGTAGGTTGAACGCCAGGTTGTTGGCGATCGAGGCCGTCCGTTCTGTCCCCTTGAGGCTCATCTCCAGTTCGGACTTCCGGCCAAGGCGCTCGTATTCACTGTATGCGAAGTAGCCCGAGACGTAGTCGGCTTCCCCGGCCTCCAGCGCCACCAGGCGGGCGTTCGGATCGGGAATCACCCGAACGACCACACGATCCAGATAGGGGAGCCCCCGCTTGAAGTAGTTCTCATTCCGGACTAGCGTGAGGTGGCTTCCGCGGACCCATTCCTGGAGTTTGAACGGCCCCGTCCCTACCGGGCGGCTGTTGTGGGGATTGCGCAGCGCATCTGTGCCCTGGTATAGGTGTCGGGGAAGGATGGGCGCCGTGCTGAACTCGAGGTACTGCAGGAGCAATGGGAAAGGGCGCTTGAGCCGGAACACGACAGTAGATGGATCGGGGATCTCGATGACCCGAAGCGCGGTGAACGCGGACTGGGCCTGGCTGTTGAACTTGAGCAGAACCTCTTCGACTGTGAACTTCACATCGGCCGAGGTGAACGGCTGGCCGTCGTGCCAGGGCACGTTCTTCGCCAGGTTGAAGGTGTAGACAAGGCCATCCGTGGAGACGCTCCACGTTTCGGCCAGGTCTGGCCGCAGGCTGAGGTCAAGATTCTGCCGGACCAGGCTATTATAAATGTTGGGCGCCGGACCATTAATGGTCAGGCTGCTGGGGATGAGCGCGGGGTTGAGATGCTCCGGCTCGCCGCCCTGCGCGAAAACGAAGGTCCCGCCGTATCGGCCCTGGCTGGTGGGGCTGGCACGGGTCGTCGGTAGCCCCGCCGTGATGAGCATCAGCGCCACGATCCCGATAACCACCCCTCGCATGTTCACTCGCATTTCTGGCATACGCTCCCTCCTTATGCTCGCATTCTGGCTGAAAGACTCATCCTGTCTGCGTCTTGAGGCGCGGGTTCAGGGCGTCGGCCAACCCGTCACCCACGATATTGAGCGCCACAACGGTCACGAAGATGCTGACGCCCGGGAAGCACGACATCCACAACGACCGGGACAGGAATTGCTGGGCGTTGTTGAGCATCTTGCCCCAGCTCGCGACCAGTGGATCGCCGAGCCCCAGAAAGCTCAGGCTCGACTCCAGGATGATGGCTCTGGCGATCTCCAGGGAAGAGTTCACGATCACCGGAGTAAGGCTGTTGGGGAGGATGTGCCGGAAGATGATCGGCAGATCGTGCTGGCCGATGGCCTGCGCCGCCAGGGTGTACTCGCGCTCCTTGAGGCTAAGGAACTCTCCGCGCACCAGTCTGGCGGTGACCGGCCAACTGAAGAAGCCGATGACGAAGATGACGTTCCAGATGCTCGGCCCCACGATCGCTACGATCACCAGTACAAGAAAGAAGCGAGGGGTGATCTGGAAGAACTCGGTGACACGCATAAGCACCGCGTCCATCCGGCCGCCGAAGTACCCGGATGCCGCCCCGACCACAATGCCGATGGCGGTAGAGGTGGCCACCGCCAGGAAGCCAACCATCAGTGAGATCCGCGTGCCGTAGATGATGCCGCTCAGGATGTCCCGCCCCAGGTCGTCGGTCCCCATAGGGTGCGCCCGGCTCGGCGGAGCGAACGACACCGGTCCGAACTCGAGCGGATTCCGCGGCGCCAGGGCGGGCGCCAGGATCGCCGTACAGACGATCAGGATGAGCATGGCCAGCCCGGCCACAGCGGCCCGGTTGCGCCGGTAGCGGCGCCAGAAGCTCGCGATGCCCCGGGCGGGCCTGGCTGGAACCCCTGTGACCGGCCCGGCGGTCCCCCCCGCCACCATTGCCTTCCGCGATACGCTCACGGTGATCTGCGCCCCTACCGGTACTGAATGCGGGGATCGATGAGCGAATAGACGAGGTCGGTCGCTAGGTTGGCGATGATCACCGTCATCGAGACCACGACGAGCATGCCGAGGAGCACGGGATAGTCGCGCCGGAAGATCGCCTCGAACATGAGCCGGCCGAGCCCCGGCCACCCAAACACCGTCTCCGTGAGCACCGCCCCGGAGAGGATGAACCCGAAGCTCAACCCGACAACGGTCACGACGGGAAGAACGGCGTTGCGCAGCGCATGGCTAAGCACGACCTGACGCTCGGACAGCCCCTTCGAACGGGCCGTTCGAACGAAGTCTTCTCTCAGGACCTCGATCATGTTGGCTCGCGTCAACCGCGTGATGAGCGCCACGTGGGTGGCGGCGAGCGTGAGCGCCGGCAGGGTGAGGTGGCGCGCGACGTCGATCCAATGTTGGAGGCCCGTGTACTGCTCGCGGACCGAGAACATGCCCTGCGCCGGAAACCATCCCAGGCGAAGGGCGAAGACCCCCAGCAGGACCTGCGCGGACCAGAACACCGGGAGCGAGTAGCCCATCAGCGATCCGACGGTCACCGCGCTGTCGGTAAGCGAGTACGGCCGCCGCGCAGACGCGGTCCCCAACCACAGTCCCGCGAGCGTCGCCAGGGCGATCGGCGGCACCGTGAGGAGCAGCGTGGCCGGGATGCGCTCGACGATCAGGTGGAGCACAGGTCGGTGAAAAAAGATGGAGTTCCCGAAGTCGCCCCGCAGCAGCGTCGCCAGGTAACGCAGGAACTGTTCCAGGATCGGACGGTCGAGACCGTAGCGGCTCCGGAGCAGCGCCTCCAGTTCTGGAGTGAGCGACTGCTCCCCAGCCATGATGGCCAGCGGGTCGCCGGGCGCCAGCCGGATCAGCACGAAGTTGATGAGGACGATGCCGATCACGAGCGGGATCGCCTGCAACAATCTGCGCGCGATGAAGGCGGCGGAAGAAGATGACGCCATGATGCGGTCCTCTCAGTCCTGCAGCGCCCGGCGGATCACGTCTTCGACCGTGACCTGTACCCCGCTTCCGACGTAATGAGGCTTCGCAGCGTCGAGTCGGTGACAAACACCTCCCGACCGGCGGCCAGTCGAACCGGGCCTCGACCTCCTCCGTGAAGGTCCACGGGCTGACGTGTCCTGGGCCGGTGCCAGCGCGTTCCGGAGAGTACTGATTCAGTTGCCATGGCCTAGATTCCCTCCGGTCAGCGGCTCGGTTTGCCTTTGCGCCACCAGACGTATTCGACCGAGTTGCGCACACCCTCTGCCGGACCGGCAGGCAGTTCGCCGGCAAACTCGTCGCGCCAGATGAACGCCTGGGCTCGCTCCCGAATCGGGATAGACGGCAGGTCTCTCATCATGATGACCTGCATCTCGTAGAAGTAGTCCGCCCGCTTCTTCTGGTCGGGCTCGAAGAGCGCCCTGGCGAACAACTCGTCCACGCGCGTGTTCTTGTAGCCCATGTTGTTATGCAGCGGTCGCTTCACAATGTTCCCGGAGTAGTAGGAGCGCCACATCGCGCTGAGGCTCGGATCCGGCCCGGTACCGATCCCCCGGAGCGTGATGTCGAAGTCCCAGTTGATGAAGGTCGTACTGCTCCAGGCCCCGGCCTCCATCGGCTGCATGGTCAGGTCCACGCCGACGGCACGGAACTGCTGCGCCAGTATCTCCGCGGACTTGGTGTGCTCCGCATCACCGAGATTCCACACCAGGCGGACCTTGAACCGCGTGCCGTCGGGCCCGCGTGGGAATCCGGCCTCGTCCAGCAGTTGGTTGGCCTTCCGCGGGTCATAGGGGTATGTTGGGACGTTCGGGTTGTAAGCCCACTTGATCCCGCTGCTGATATGGCCGCTGGCCTGACGCCCGACGCCGAAGGCCGCTCGCTCGATGATGAACTGCTTGTCGATGGCGTGGGCTAGGGCCTGCCGGACCTTGATGTTGCTCAGGGTAGCGTGACGAAGGTTGAAGCACACGCTCGTGGCAATGGAGGCGAGTCGCTCCGTCCCTGCCAGCGTGAACTTGAACCCCGGCTTCCGCTCGAAGCGCGCGTACTCGCTGAACGGGATGTACCCTGAGATGGCATCGATCTCGCCGGACTCGAGCGCGAGCAACCGGGCGGTAGGATCGGGAACGAACCGGGTGATGAGCCGGTCGAGGTATGGGAGGCCCCGTTTGAAGTAGTTCTCGTTGCGCACGAGGCGCACGTGGCTGCCCCTGGCCCATTCATCGAACTTGAAGGGTCCCGTCCCGACGGGCCGGATATTGTACGGGTTCGTCAGCAGATCGGTCCCTTCATACAGGTGCCTGGGCAGGATCGGTGAGATGGTAGCTTCCAGGTTCACCAGCAGCGGCGCGAAGGGACGCTTGAGTCGAAGGATCACCGTGTTGGGATCCGGGGTCTCGATCGCGCGCAGCGATTGCGTGATCGTCTGCCACTCGGTCGAGGTCTTCGGCAGCACCTGCGTGAACGTGAACCTGACGTCATCGGCGCTGAACGGCTTCCCATCATGCCAGGTGACGTTCCGGGCCAGCCGGAACGTGTACGTAAGGCCATCCTTGGAAACGGTCCACGACTCGGCCAAGTCGGGCCGCATCGAGAGATCGAGGTTCTGGCGGAGCAGCGCGCTGTAAATGGTGGACATCGTGGGGTCGACGTTGAATACCCTGATGACCGGGTTGAGGTGGCCGGGCTCGAACCCCGTTCCGAAGACGAAGGTGCCTCCGTACCGGACTTGGTCACTGCTCGGCGCGGCGGCGATACCCGTGATGATCACGAACAGGCAGAGGATCACGGCCAGCGCGCTGTGCATTGTGCTGGTCCAGCGAGGCTCTGAGATGCTCCTCATGGCTCTCCCCCGTCGAGCCTGGCAGCATATCCAGGCTCCGCGTGTTCGTGCGCTACCGGCGTCTGGAAGTGAGCGAAGGATTGAGAACACTGTGTAGCGGTGGGAAGATTCAGTCTCACCCCCGACGATAGGCTTTGGGGCGCCGGCAGGAGCGTTGGTCAATTGGTCGTACTATCTTCCCAACGCTACACCATTGACGGTGCCGTCGTCAATTGATGCCGCCGGCCTCGCCGGCCTCCAGGAGGGATACGTGCCGTCGATCTATGAGGAGCGAAGACAGCGGCTCTGCCGTGGCATGCGGGACGCCGACCTTGCCGCATTCGTCATCACGTCGCCGACCAGCATCTAGTACCTGACCAATCTGACGCCGAGCGCGCCGCCGGGGCTGGTGCTGTCGGCCGACCCCGATCTGCCGCCGGCCCTCGTGGTCCGGGCCATCGAGACGGACGACATCCAGAATCTTAGCCCCTTCCCTGTGCAGGGCGCGCCGTTTGGGAACAGCGGCGCCGACCTGCTCGCGGTCGCGGCGCGGGCGGCCGCCGGCTCGGGTCGTAGGATCGGGTTCGACGAAGACGTGACGCTGGCGGCCAAGCTGCTGGCCTTGCAGGCCGCGATGCCCTGGGCCACCCTCGTTTCCGGCGCCGGACTGATCATGAAACTCCGGTACATCAAAACGGCGGACGAGATCGCCCAGATGCGCCGGGCGGCGGAAGTCTCAGATCGAGCGATGCTGGCGGCGGTCGAAGCGATCCGGGCGGGACAGACCGAGGCTGCGGCGGCGGCCGCGGCGGAAGCCACCTGGCGCGCCGAAGGCCTCGGACCAGCCTACGAGGTGCTGATCGGCTCGGGGAAGCGCTCCGCTGCGCTGCGTCGCTTCCCGTCACTGGTCGTCCCAGGAACGGATGACCTCGTGCGTTTCGATTTTGCCGCGAGGCTGTCCCCCGCCGCCGGCTTCGGTTACAACAACGACATGACCCGTACGTTCACGCCGGGCAAGCCGGGCAACGAGCACGCCGAGATGCTCAAGGCGGGGCTGGCGGTGTTCGAAGCAACACTTGCGGGCCTCAAGCCCGGACGGACCATCGCCGAGTCCGCCGCGGACGGCCTGCGCGAAGTCAAAGGCACCAGGTATGAGCGGATCACCAACATGGCCGGCCACGGCGTCGGGGCGGACGTCCACGAGCCGCCGTCGTTCGCCGCGGGATCGGACTTCGTCATGCAGGCGGGCCATTGCTTCGCCATCGAGCCCATGGTGTGCATTCCGGGGGAAAAGGGCGTCTGCTTCGAGAACACGGTGGTCATCACGGAGACGGGCCACGAATCGTTGAACCGACTCGGTCTTCGCCTGTGGGGTCGCTAATCTGCCCGGATAACGATCGTCCAGACGGTCAGTCTCTGCACGGAGGCCGCACCAATGACGGGAACGCCGAACGAACGATCCCCTGATCACCAGCCCGGTCGGTGGCGCGTTCACCCCTGGAATTTCAGGCCGGAGGTGCAGGGCACCCTTGCGCCCGCGGGACAGGCGCAGGTCTTCGTGGTAGACTCCACGATCCGCAGCATCTGCACCTCGGAGCCCGGCACGAACGTCACGCCCGCCGACCTAGTGGACATCGCGGCCGCCCTGGCGGACATCGGCGTCGTGGAGGCCGTCTTCAACATCCATCATGATGGCGAGGTCTCGGAATTGACCGTCGAGACCGCGCGCGCGGTGCGGAGGGCGGGAATCCCTCTCGAGCGGTCCGCCGAGCTGCACGTGACGCCACCCAACTGGCGGGAACTGCTCGACCTGGGCATCAGCCTGGAGATGAACTGCCTGCAGGTGGCCTACGGCGCCACCGGCATTCAGCCCGGATTCACAGGCGCGCCTTCGGCATTAGCTCTCATGGAACAGTGCCTTGACTATCTCCAGGAGCGTGGCCAGGCCGCCGCGGTCGCGTACAACGTCCACGCGCACGACGATCTCGATTTCTTCCTTGAGTATATGCGCCGCGCGGTGCGGCATTCCGTCAAGAGCATCCGGGTTTACGACACCACCGCAGGCCTCTCGCCGGCCGCGATGCGATGGCTGATCACGGTGCTCAAGCAGGCCCTCCCGAAGGGGGCACCTCCGGTCGTCGTCCATACCCACGACACGTGGGGGCTCGCGAGCGCCGGCACAATCGAGGCGGTACTGGGCGGAGCGGACGGAGTCGACATCGTGGTCAACGGCCTCGGGACCAAGGGCGGCCACACCCCGCTCGCCGAGACGGTCCTGGCGCTCGAGGGCCTCTACGGCGTCCGCACGGGCATCCGGCTGGAGAAGCTCGTCGCGCTCTCGCGGCTCGTAAGCGAGAGAACGGGCGTGCCGATCCCACGCGTGATGCCGGCGGTCGGGCCCGACGTCTTCCTGGCGGAGCAGGGCGGTCAGGTGATGAAGGCCTACCGCGAGCGCGACAGCGGCGTGGAAGACGACGTGCCGTGGGCACCCAGTGTCACCGGCTTGAGGCGGCGCGTCGTCTACGGACGGAACACCCTGAAGCGAAGGGTTCTCCGGCACAAGCTGCAGTGTCTCGGCATCGAGCCGACAGAAGAACGCATCGATCAGGCCCTGGCAGATCTCAAGGAGCGCCTTGCGCAACGCACAGCGTATCCCATCTGGCTCGAGGAGGACGAGGTCGACGCTATACTCGCTGACCTTTCCGGAAGGCCCACCCAACGATCAAAGTCGTAGTATTCGATCGTAAAGGCGCAATTGGAACCCCTGCAGCCCCTGTGGCGGGCCAAGTTGCAGCGGGCCTACCGGCTGCCGACGTACGCCGCGGCCCACGCGGAGCTGCAGCGCCTGCACCAGGACCTGCGGCGGCGCAATGAAGACGCAGCCCGCAGTCTGGCCGAAGGGCTCGATGAGACCCTCACGCTCCATCGGGTGGGCCTCGCCGATCGCCTGGGGGTGAGCTTGAACACGACCAACGGGCTCGAGTCCATCCTGGCCGTGGTGGAGCAGCGGGTGGGCAACGTCGATCGCTGGACCACGAGCGACCAGAAGCAGCGATGGCTCGCGACCGCGCTGCTGGAGATCGAGCCCCGGCTGCGGCGGCTGTGCGGGTATCGGGCGTTGCCACAGTTGCGCATCGCGCTCAGACCGCTGTCTGCAGGGGAAGGAGGTGAGGGTAGCGTAATGAGCGCTGGGGGTTGCTCCCAGAAAATAATCGACAACCCGAACTCACCGGAATGATCGATGACGTCACAACTCTTGGGGTTAGCCACACGTACGGGCGATTCTAGATGCTCGGCATGGGGGTGAATGTCATGTCGGTTGGGCGGCGAGTGTTTGGAATCCTCTTAAGCCTGGCGTTCGCTCTGATCGGGATCGGCGGCTATGGCGCGCAGGCCGCCCCAGTGAGCATCCCCAAGGTGAGCATCGTCCAAGGTCCAGATCCCATCAGCCTCGATCCTCCGCAGGACATCAACAAAACAACAGTCAACGTGCAGCTCAGCATCTTTGATCCCCTCATCTGGGTGACCCCCGACGGCAAGCTCACTCCCTGGATCGCGACGCGGTGGGATAACGTTAACCCCACGACGTGGCGCTTCACGATCCGCGATGGCGTCACGTTCCACAACGGCGAACCGCTGACCGCCGAGAACGTGGTCTTTTCGATCGAGGCCTACAACAAGAGCCGCGGCGAGGGCAATAAGATCTTCCAGTTCGTCAGGTCGGCCAGGGCGCTGGACGCCCGAACCGTTGAGATCGTGACCGCACAGCCCCTGCCGGCCACGCCGGTCCACATGGGGTTCCTCTACATCCTGCCCCGGCGCTACTACGCTGAGGTGGGGCCTGCGCGGTTCGGCGTCGCCCCCGTGGGTACGGGTCCAATGAAGTTCAAGGAGTGGCGGCAAGGGGTCCAGATCATCCTGGAGCGGAATGACGCCTACTGGAATGGACCGATCCCCATCAACCAGATCGTCTACCGGCCCGCCCCTGAAGCGGCCACGCGGTTGGCCATGCTACTGACCGGTCAGGCCGACGTCATTGCCAACGTGCCACCCGAGATGTTCGACCGCATCAATCAGGCCAAGACCGCCAGGGTGCTGCGAGCCCCGAGCCTCCGCAGCATCTTCCTGGAGTTCAACATGCGGCAGAAGCCGTTCGACGACGTGCGCGTGCGGCGCGCGGTGAACTACGCGATCGACAAGGATACGCTGATCAGCCGGGTGCTGGGCGGCAACGCCGTCCGGGCCTACGGAGCGCTGCCGCAGGGCTGGCTGGGCGCGAATCCAAGGGAACGCCTCACGGCATACGACTTCGATCCCGATCGCGCCCGGAGGCTGCTGGCCGAGGCAGGATACGCCCAGGGATTCACCTTCGACTTCTGGCATCCCATCGGCCGCTACCTGAAGGACAAAGAGGTGGCTGAGGCGATCGCCGCGCAGCTGGCTCAAGTCGGCATGCGGTCGAATCTCCAGGGGATGGACATCGGCTCGCTGGTCCAGCGGATCCATACGCAGACGCTGAGTGGCCTGCACTTCTTCTCGTACGCGCCACTCATCTTCGACACGGACTACATCCTGCGCGTACAGTTTCACTCGAAGGGGCTCAACCAGTACGCCTGGGATGAGCGCACCGACAGGCTGGTCGAGGCCGGATCAGCGATCGCCGATCCTCAGCGCCGGCACGAGATCTACGCGGAGTGGGAGCGCTACATCGTGAACGAGCTCGTACCGCACGCGTTTCTCTACTGGCAGAGCCTGATCTACGGCGTGTCCAACAAGATCGAGTGGCAGCCGCGCGCCGATGAGGTGGTCGACATCCGGACGATCAAGCCGAGGTAGAAGCCGGGTGCGCGTCGCGGTACGGCTTGTGTCCGCTGCGGTGGTGATGACGATCCGATCTCGGTGCAAAGAGGCCTGAGTGGGGCGCTACATCTTCAGTCGTCTCGCTCAGGCCCTGCTTGTACTCGTCGGCGTCACGCTCATCGTCTTCATCCTGCTGCAGGTCGCCGGGGATCCCGTCGTGATCATGATGAGCGGCACCGCCATCACCGAGGCGGAGCTCCAGGCCATGCGGCACGAACTGGGGCTGGATGCGCCCGCTCCGTTGCGGTACGTGCGGTTCGTCCTCGGCCTGCTCACCGGGAACCTCGGGAATTCGCTCCGATCCGGCCGGCCGGCGCTGCCGCTTGTCATGGATCGAGTGCCGGCGACGCTCTTGCTCACCTGTTCGGCCCTGGCGTTGTCGCTGCTTATCGCGCTGCCGGTCGGCGTCATCTCGGCGGTGCGGCCCGGCGGGATCGCGGACATACTTGGCCGTACGCTGGCCACCATCGGGCAGGCGACCCCCGTGTTCTGGCTGGGGATCATGATGATCCTGGTGTTTGCTGTACAGTTAGGATGGTTTCCACCGGCCGGCTACGGGACGTGGCAGCATCTGGTGCTTCCCACGATTGCCTTGGGACTCTATCCGATGGCGCGCATCTCCCGTTTGCTGCGCTCCAGCCTGCTTGAAGTTATCTCGCAAGACTACGTCCGCACCGCGCGCGCCAAGGGTCTCGACGAGCCCAGGATTGTGCTCTGGCACGCCCTACGCAACGCGGCGCTGCCGGTGGTGACCATCGTGGGGTTGACGTTCGGAGGACTGCTAGGTGGGGCCGTGGTCACCGAGACCATCTTCTCCTGGCCTGGCGTGGGTCAGTTGGCGGTACAGGCGATCTTCAATCGCGACGCCAATCTGGTGCAGGCCGCCGTGGTCGTGGCGGCGGTGGCTTTCATCGTCATCAACCTCGCCGTGGACGTGTGCTATGCTGCGCTCGACCCACGCATCCGTTATTGACGCCATCCCGCAGCGCGCTGACCGGTTCCCGGGTCCGTTGAGCCGACGGCCCGGGGCGCACCCTTGGCGGCGGCGCGCCGCACGGCTTCTACGCTCTCCGCTGTCCCTGGCGGGCGTCATGATCGTGGCAGCGGCGGCAGTGACGGCTGTCTTCGCTCCTGGGCTCGCGCCGGCGAGTCCCGACAGCCAGGATCTCGTAGCCCGGCTCCTCCCGCCTTCGTGGGCGGTGGGCGGGCAGGGACGGTATCTTCTCGGGACCGATCAACTCGGTCGCGATCTCCTCAGCCGCATCCTCTACGGCGCCCGCTCGACCCTATTCATCGCGCTGATGTCGGTGGCGGTGGCCGGCTGTCTCGGCACGACGATCGGCCTGATCGCAGGCTACTACGGCGGCCGCCCCGACAACATTCTCGGCCGGGTGATGGACGTGCAGCTGGCGATCCCGTACATGCTCCTGGCCATCGTGATCGTGATGCTCTTGGGGCCCGGCGTGGTGAACACGATCGGCGTCCTGGTCGTGGGAGGGTGGGTCGTCTACGCGCGCCAAGTGCGGGCGGAGGCGCTCAGCTTGCGGTCCCGCGACTACGTGGTGGCCGCCTCGGCAATTGGAAGCCGCGACGCGGCGATCCTCTGCCGCCACGTTCTGCCGAACGCGCTCAACGCCGTCATCATTGTCGCGACGATCGAGCTCGGCAACGTCATGTTGTTCGAGTCGAGTCTGAGCTTTCTCGGCTTGGGAGTCCGTTCGCCGGCGGTGTCCTGGGGCTCGATGCTCAGCGACGGTCGGGACTATCTGACGTCCGCCTGGTGGATCGCCACATTTCCTGGACTCGCGATCACCCTGACCATTTTCGGGATCAATCAACTGGGCGACTGGCTGCGGGACGTCCTTGATCCCCGCACACGCCAGCCCTGACTCGCGGAGGTAGCGCGCACGTGGCCTTCCAACTCGTGCTGGCCGGCTGCGGAGCGAGAGGCAAGATGTGGGCCGAAGTGATCGATCGGGCCGACCACGTCACTGTAGCGGCCTGCGTGGATACGAAGCTGTCAAACGCCCGCGCCCTCGCGGGTCCACGCGGTCGGCCCGCCTTCGACGATCTCGGTGCAGCACTTGGGGCGGTGCGCACCGACGCGGTGCTCGTGGTCACCCCGCCAGCGACCCACCGCGAGGTGATCGAGTTGCTGCTGCGCCAGCGAGTGCCGATTCTGGCCGAGAAGCCGCTGGCGGACAAACTGTCAGACGCTGTCGAACTCGTGAAGCGGGCGCAGGACGCGGCCGTGCCGCTCAGCCTGAGCGTGCAGTTCCGCTATCTGCCCGTCAGCGTGAGAATGCGACAGATTCTGGCTGAGCAGCGCTTCGGCCGGCCCGGATTCGCGCAGTTCACCTACCTGCGCAACCGGGATCCGTACGCGCCGCACCTCAACTGGGGCACCCGCTACCCTGTGGCCGTCCGACATCCCATGCTGGTGGACCAGACGATCCATCACTTCGACCTCATCCGGTTCTGCTATCAGGCTGAGCCGGTGTGGATGGAGACGCACACGTGGAACCCGTCGTGGAGCCTGTACGGCCACGACAGCAACGTGGCCAGTCTCATGGAATTGAGGAACGGCGTGATGGTTCAGTATCTTGGGACCTGGACCGGCGGATGGAACGAACTTCAGTTTGAATGGCGGACAGACTGCGAGCGAGGCATCGTCACGCAGAAGAAACTCTTCAGCGACTTGTGGACCGCCGCCACTGGCGATCAAGCGCTCATGGAGGTCCCCCTTGAGCCCTTCGACGCGTTCTTTGATGACTCAGCAAGGCTGCTTCGGGACTTCGTCGACAGCATCACGATGGGCCGCCCTGTGCCGTGCGACGGCTGGGATCACCTACAGACGCTCGCGATGGTCTTCGCGGCGATGGAGTCAAGCGAGACAGGCTCGCGGGTCGACATGAAGGTGTTTCGGCAGAGGTACGGCATCCCCCAGCCGTCCTGACGCATCCAGGGGATAAGAGTGCTCGTTGGTGACCATTCATCAAGGAGGGACGCGAGTGAGTTCAGACGCGGAACGGGGACGGCGAGAACGACGGTTGCGAGAAGAGATGGCGGCATCGGGTCATGACGTACTGCTCCTCGTGGGACGGGACGGCATGTGGAATCGCGGTTACATCCGCTACCTGACCGACTGGCACCTTTGGGCTGGCGTAGCGTACCTGGTCTTTCCGATCCACCGAGAACCGACGCTGATCCTCGGGTCGAACTCTATGGCGCACTGGGCCCGCGAGGCTGGGTGGGTACGGGACGTTCGCGCCGGGATGCGGGGTCCCGTGCCCGAGACCATCAGGGTCCTGAGATCCTTGGGTGTGAAGGGGAAGCTCGGAGTATGCGGGCTCGACCGCATGATGAGCCACGGCGACGCGCGGGCCTTCACCGAAGGTCTTCAGGACGTCGCGCTGGTCGACGCCACGGACGTCATCGAGCGCGTCCGAGTTATCAAGAGCGAAGAAGAGGTTGCGGGACTCACCGACACCTGCCAGATCGCGGCAGCGGCGATGGGTAGGTTCCGCGATGTCTTGGTGCCCGACAAGACTGAGCGGGAAGTCGTGGCGGAGGCATGGAAGGTGCTCAGGGAACTCGGGGTCGTCGATGGGATCGCTCACATTACGTACGAGGAGCCGCCGTTCATTCGTCCCCCTAGCGACCGACGCATTGGGCGGAACGATATCATCAAGTTCTCCCTGGAAGTCACGGGGCCAAGCGGTTACTGCGAAGAGCTTGCCGCGGTGTTCTCTTTCCGTGAGCCCCCGGAGGAGCACAGGCGCATGTTCAACACCGTCGTGAAGGCCGTTAGCAGCGCGCGATCCCTGCTGCGCCCGGGTGTGACGAGTCGCCAATTCGCCACGGCCGTGGAAGCGTCGTTCAACGAGGACGGTTGGTCTCCGCTCCACCGCGTCATCTGGGATGCCCACGGTATCGGCTTGGACGTCATTGAGCCACCCCTGCTCCTGGCTGATGATGGCGTCGAACTGAAAGCTGGGATGGCGATCAGCCTTCATCCCGGCCTGGTCTACGGAGATCGCAAACTTGGATTCTACATCCAGGACAACCACATCGTCAGCGAACAGGGCGGCCGGCCGCTGGCGGGGTGGCCTGACGTGTGGACGATCTTGGGTTAGACATCGTCGAAAGACGTCTGGGTCATCAGCCTGGATTCCTAGTCCCGAGGCTCCCAGACCCGATCACGCTCGATCAGGTGCGCCACACGCATTCCCCGGCGGCCGGGGCGCGGGCGATATGCTGTTCAAATCCCCTGAAACGCCTTCCGCGCAATGAACCGGCCATGTCCCGGTTTCGCCCTGACCTCGCCGTGGTCGTAGACCACGTGGCCCCTCGAGAGCGTCACCATCGGCCACCCTTTTGCGCGATAGCCCTCGTAGGGCGTGTAGTCGAGGTTCTGATGCAGGACCTTCTGTGAAACCGTCACTTCCTTGTTGGGATCGAGGATCATGATGTCTGCGTCGCTGCCCACCGCGATCGTGCCTTTCTGAGGGAACATCCCAAAGATCTTCGCTGTATTGGTCGAAACCAGCTCGACAAACCGCGTCATGGAGACCCGTCTCTTCTGCACGCCCTCTGTGAACACAATCGGCACAAGCGTCTCAATACCCGGAACGCCGTTGGGGATCAGGACGAAGTTGTGCCTTCCCATCTCTTTCTGCCCTTTGAGATTGAAGGGGCAGTGATCCGACGAGATCTCGAGGAGCGCGCCAGAGCGAAGACCGTCCCAGATGTGCGGAGGATGGGACGCATCCCGGATCGGCGGAGAGCAGACGTATTTGGCCCCATTGAAGTCGACCTCTTCATACCGCTCGGCGGTCACCACCCCCAGGTACTGGGGACAGGTCTCCGCGTAGACTGGCTGGCCGCGATCGCGGGCGGACTCGATGTGCCGGAGGGCGTCGGCGCAGGAGACGTGCACAATGAAGATCGGCGCGTCCGCGAGTGCTGCCAGGGTGATGGCGCGGGCCGTGGCTTCTGCCTCCACCATCGGTGGACGGGTCACGGCATGATACCGCGGCGAGGTCTGGCCTGCCCGCAGCGCCTGCTTCGTGAGCACGTCGATGACGTCGCCGTTCTCTGCGTGGACCATGACAAGAGCCCCGACGGCCCGGGCGGCCTGCAGCACCCGGAACAGCGCGGCGTCATCGATCATCAGCGACCCCTTGTACGCCATGAAGCACTTGAGGCTCGTGATGCCGGCCTTCGCCATGTCCGGAATCTCCGCGATCACGTGATCGGTCGCGTCTGTGACCGCCACATGAAAACTGTAGTCTACAACGGCTTTCCCCTGCGCCTTGGCCTTCCAGGTCGCCAGTGTCTCCGCCAGGCTTGCCCCCTTCGGCTGGATGGCGAAGTCAACGAGGCAGGTGACGCCGCCGCAGGCCGCGGCGATGGTGCCAGTCTCGAAGTCATCGGCGGTGAACGTGCCCATGAACGGCATGTTGAGGTGCGTGTGTGGATCGATGGCGCCAGGCATTACGAACTTGCCGCCGGCGTCGATGGTTGTCCTGGCTCCGTCCAGACGCGTCGAGATCTCCACGATCACGTCATTCTCGATGCCTACGTCCGCCTTGAACTCGGCACCCGAGGTCACGACGACTCCGTTCTTGATCACGAGGTCCATCAATCCGCCTCCCTCCGCCTCACGGCATGGCAACTGTCAGTACGGTTTCGGCCATGATCAGGGCACCCAGGCAGATGTGCCTCCGCTGGCCGTCGCCCCGATGCGCGCCAGTTCGTCCAGGGTCCGCCGCAGGCCCGCACAGTTCACGAGCGAGGCGAGATCGGGCATCTATGCAGGAGGCTGAGGCGCCTTGGAGAGCGAGGCCTGGCCCTTCACGATGCATGCGATGTTCTCTTTCCGGCGGATGCAGGTGATATCGTCCAGAGGATTCGCGCTCAGGATTAGGATATCGCCCACCTTCCCCGGTTCGAGCGTCCCGAGGTGCTGTTCCAGACCAAGCGCCTCGGCACTGACGCGCGTGCCGGCAGTCAAGGCTTCCGCGGGCGTCAGGCCGCTCTCAACCATCATCTCGAGCTCGCGGGCGTTCTGGCCGCGGCCGAAGATGTTCCCGGTGTCGGTCCCCAGCGCGACCTTGATGCCGTGCCGGTGGATCTTCTTGAGATACTTCGCCTCGAGCTCCACCATCGCCGCCGAGGCCGTCATGACCCTCGGGTCGAGCCCGTTCTCCTTTCCGTGGGTGGCCATCCAGTAATAGATGGAAAGCGTCGGCACCAGGAAGACGCCTCGCTGGGCCATGAGGTCCAGCAGGTCGTCGTGGGCCCCGACGCCTCCGCCGTGCTCGATCGTGTCGACGCCGCCCAGGATCGCGTTCAGAATGCCCTCTCGCGCCGTGGCATGCGCGGCGATCTTCGCGCCGCGGCGGTGCGCTTCGTCCGCCATCGCCTCGATCTCGGAGACGGTGAAGTTCGGAATGGCGTTGAACCCGTCCGGGCCCGGGCGCAGTCCGCCCTCGGTCGTGTAGATCTTCACGAGATCGGCGCCCGCGCCGAAGTTCTCCCGGACCACCCGCCGGCACTCCTCCGGCCCATCGGCAAAAGTGCTCCGTGGTCGGAGCTGGTACGTCCACTCCGCCGGGAAGATCCTCGGATCTCCGTGGCCTCCCGACTGTGAGATCGCCCAACCCGACGTCAGGATCCGGGGGCCCGCAATCACCCGGTCGTTGATGGCGCGCCGAAGCCCAATGACCTGATCCATCGAGCCGTGCCCGAGTTCGCGCACGGTCGTGAAGCCGGCCGCCAACACCTCGTACGCGTCCAGCGCGGCTCTGATCACACGGGTCGCAAAGGGCGGCTGCAGGAACATACGGTAACGGTCGAAGTTGAATACACCGGTGAAGTGCAGGTGGGCGTCGATCAGCCCCGGCATGACGAATTTTCCGGTGGCGTCGATGGTACGGCTCCCGTGAGGGACCGCCACCTCGCGCTCGGGCCCGACCGCGGTGATCCGCTCACCCTCGATCACGATCGCCGCAGGCTCCGCGGACGCGCCGGTCGCGCGGAACACGGTCCCTCCCCTGATCACGACGGATCCGCCGTCGGCGTTAAGATACACGAGCTTCTGGCCCAGGGGCCCCTCATGCGTGATCGTCTGCATCCATCCTCCTGTCACGTCCTTCGTTTCGCCGGTTTGATCGTTGATTGCCGTGCGAGCCCGGACCGCCTAGACGGTCACCACATCGACTGCCCGCCGCAAGGCACGGATGTTCTCGTCCCGCGCTCCCGGAAAGATCGTGCATCCGGGCGCCAGCAGGAAGTGACGCCCGCGGGTCTGGCGCACCGCCTCTCGCACCTCCGCCTCGACATCGGCGGGCATCCCCACTCGAAGCGTGGTCCGCTCGTTCACGCCACCCATGAGGGCTTTCGTCGTGCGGGTCCTCGCCTGCGCGAGCGTAGGGTTGTGCGGCAATGTAGGGCCCCAGTGCAACGCGTGGACCGGATACTGGCTGAGCATGTCAAAGAGAATGTTGTCCCCGCAGATGTGGACCAGGTTGAATGTGGCGCCTTGCTGAACGCCGTCCAGCACGTGGAGATCGTACGGGGTGCCGAACTCTGTGTACTCATGCGCGTTCAGGTACTGCTGCGTAGCCCAGTCGGTAGTGGCGAAGACGATCCCGTCGGCCCCGTGCTGCAGGCAGGCCCGCGAGTAGCACCTCACCGTCTCGGCGATGGTGCGCAGTCCCACGTGGACGAGGGCCGGGTCCCTCCGAATGTGCTGAACCAGTCTCTCCGCATCGTTGCCGACCAGCAGCGTGGCCACCGTGAGGGGGGAGGAGATTGTCTGCAGCATGGGGGCGCCGTCACGCAGTCCCTGGCGGATCAGGCGAAGACCCCGCAAATGATCACCCAGCACCCCCGCCTCGGGATCAAGCACCTTCAATTTGGCCCAGTCACGAGGCGTGTGCACGGCGTAATCGACGCACACCCCAGGTGCGTCCTCGCCCGACGGCCGGAAGACCACACCCCAATCCTCCACACAGTAGGAGTGCCGTGGATAGACCTTCAGGTAGTCCCAGTCGTACCCGTGATGGATCTCCAGCATCGCCGCCGCCAGGCCCTCGACCGTCCATTCTTTCCGATAGTTGTGCCACCAGGCGCTGACAGGGAGCCTGTCAACCGGCTCACCCCCCAGCGCGGCAAGCACGCGTTCGCGCTTTGTCATGGACGACGCCTCACCGCTGAATGTACACGTCGTACAGCCGAGGATACACTCCGGTAGAGTCCAGCATGAAGCCCTTGACCTCGGCGCGCGTTCCAAACGACGAGGTGTTGTAGTACAGGGGAATGATGAGCGCGCTGTCCATGATGATGCGCTGGGCCTCCCGGTACAGTTCGATGCGCCGACGCAGGTTCGTGGAAACCACGGCTTCATCGAGAATCTGGTCGAGCCGCGCGTTGCGGAAGAACGTATAGTTGACGCCGGTCGCGATGTTCGACGAATGGTAGGTCAGGCGCAGCTGGTCGGGATCACTGCCGGCGAAACCGCGGAACACCGCGTGGGCCTCGCCTCTCTGACCCGCCGAGTGACGGGCCGCGCCGGTCATGAGGCGGAGATCCAGGTCGACACCGACTGCCCGGAACATAGCCTGCACGAACTCCCCCTGCCTGGCGAGATCTGCAGCGTTGGGCGACGCGGCGATGAGCCGCAACGGCTGCCCGCCCCGCTCACGGATGCCGGTCGTCTGATTTGGCCTCCATCCGGCCGCGTCGAGCAGTTCCGCGGCCTTCTTCGTATCGTAGCGGTACATGGTTTCGAGACTATCATCATACCCAAGCATGACCGGCGACAAGGGACTGTGCGCGGCTTTGTACTGACCGGGGTGGAGGGTGCGGACGAGTGCCTCCTGATAGACCGCGTGGATCAAGGCCTTCCGGACGCGCACGTCGTCCAGCGGCGCCCTGCCGACGTTCAGATTGGCCTGGTACGGCGTGCCAGTCATCGCCTCACCGTAGACGGCGTAATTCGAGTCGCGCGAGAACCGGGCGATCGCGTCCGCAGAGAGCCAGACGATGACGTTGGTCTCCCCCGTCTCAATGGACGCCATGCGCGTCGCCTCTTCTTCGATCACGCGGAAGGTAATGCGCCCAAGATAAGGGGCTCCTTGATGGCCAAAGACGCGAGGGGCCCAGTTGTAGTCTGCATTCGCCTCAAGCAAGATACGCGAGCCGGCAGCCCGCTCGACGAACTTGAACGGGCCGGTCCCGACAGGGCGCTGGGCGAAGTTGGCTCCCGCGGCCCTGGCGGCCGTCGGAGAGATCATCCCGAGGTAGGCCAGGCTGAGCCCGTCCAGAAGAGGCGCATACGGCTCTTTCAGACGGACCCGCACTGTGTGCTCGTCCACCACCTCGGTACCCTCGTAAGGTCCGAGCGCACCCCGCGCAAACCGGGCCCTGGTCTCAGGGTTGACGACCCGGTCAAAATTGAACTTGACCGCGGCGGCATTAAAGGCGGTGTTGTCGTGAAACTTCACACCTTTTCGTAGTCGGAAGGTGTATGTCTTGCCGTCGGCCGAGACTGTCCACGACTCCGCAAGCCCCGGTTGAAACGTCTGGCTGTCTGACCGGATGACCAAAGTATCGTAGATGTTCATGAACACCATATGGGACGGCTGGTCACCAGCCAGATGCGGGTCAAGCGACTCGATATCCGTGCGCAGTCCAAAGACGAGCTGCCCGCCCCGTGCGGGCGCCGCTTGGGTCCCGATCTGCATCCCACCACCAAGCGCCAGCGTGATCAGAGCGGCCAGCGCCAAGAAACGTGCCACGTGTTTACGAATCACACTAGTCCCTCCTTTGGCGTCCTCAGGTCACTCTCTGAGGCGCGGATCGAGTGCGTCACGAAGTCCATCTCCGAGCATGTTGATCGCCAGCACCGACACCATGATCGCCAGGCCGGGAAACGTAGAGATCCACCAGGCCCGACGTAGGAACGCCCGGCCGTCGCTCAGCATCGTCCCCCACTCCGGCGTCGGCGGCTGCGCTCCCAGCCCGAGGAAACTCAAGCCCGCGCCAGTCAGAATCGCACCGGCCAACCCGAGGGTGGACAGCACGATGATCGGCGCGGTGACGTTTGGAAAGATATGCCTGAACATCACCCGAGAGGTGGGAGCCCCAACGGCCCGGGCTGCCTCAACGTAGAGGACGGTGCGGGCGGCCAGGGTCGAGCCACGTACGATCCGGACATAGGCCGGGATGTTCGCGATCCCAACAGCCAGCATGACATTAGTCAGACCCGGGCCCAGAATGGTGACGACGACTAGCGCCAGTAGCATCCCGGGGAAGGCAAGCATGACATCCGTCGCGCGCATGATGAGCAGGCTCACCCGGCCTCCGTAGTATCCGGCGACCAGACCCGCCAGCGAGCCGAGTGTTGCCGCCACCCCTACCGAGGCGAGGCCCATTGTCAGGGAGTAGCGGGCCCCGTAGAGCGTCCGGCTGAAGATGTCGCGGCCGAAGACATCGGTGCCGAAGAGATGCTCCAGACTCGGCGGACGGAACTGCTCGAGGGGCAAGACGCCGATCGGGTTGCGCGGGGCCAGCGATGGAGCCAGCACCGCGATCGACACGAGTCCAAGCAACGCGATGGCGCCTACTATCGCGCCTTGGCTGCGGAGGAGACGGCGCAGGACGAGCGCCGAAGGACTCGCGCCGCGGGGAACCGACACCGCGGATCCCGTCATGGCACCCTGACCGAGGCTATCCGTTGCGCGCATCCGGCGCACTTTCTCGAATCCGGGGATCGATCCACCCATACGAGAGATCCACGGCCAGGTTGACCAGCACGTACAGAGAGGCAGCCAATAGGACGACCCCCTGAACGAGCGGGAAGTCGTGCGCGAGGATGCCGCGGACTGCCAGGCGCCCGATCCCTTGCCTGGAGAACACCGTCTCCACGACCACGGCTCCGGCCAGCAAGCGCCCGAACTGCAACCCCAGCAGGGTGAGAACCGGGATCAGTGCGTTGCGCAGCGCGTGGTGAATCAGTACGTTCGCCTCCCGAAGCCCCTTCCCCCGCGCGGTACGGATGTAGTCCTGCCCTAGCACTTCAAGCAGGCTCGACCGGGTCATGCGGGCGATCACGGCAGCCGCGCTCAGCCCCAGGGTAAACGCCGGGAGGATGAGCGACTGCCATCCGCCCTCACCGACCGCCGGCAACCAGCCGAGCGTCAGCGCGAACAGAAAGATTAGTAGTAACCCCAACCAGAAGTTGGGCATCGACACGCCGAGTAGCGCCACGAGCATGCTGGTGTCGTTGATCCAGCCGCTGCGGTGCTGCGCCGACAGCACCCCAAGACCCATCCCAACGACGATCGCGATGCTCATTCCCACAATCGTCAGTTCCACGGTTTGGGGGAACTGTTCCAGGACCTCTTCGACCACCGGGCGGTTGCTCCGGATCGATCGCCCGAGGTCGCCTCGAACGGCGCGAAGCAGAAACCGACCGTACTGCACGTACAGGGGTTTGTCCAGGCCCAACTGCGCGCGGAGTCGCTCGACCTGTTCGGCGGAAGCGCCGGTCTCCTCCATCATCAAGGCGACTGGATCGCCGGGCACCAGATGCATCATGCTGAACACGAGCAGGGACACTCCCAGCAGAACGGGGAGTGTCAAAAGCACCCTGGTCGCGACATACCGGATCAAGCGCCTTCAGCCGATGATGAGCTAGGAACCGGCCCTGCCCAGAGGATAGCCGCCAGCAGAAGCACGCGGCTCGGGCTGGCAGATCGGCGCCCAGTAAACCTCTGGCGCATCGATCGTCCTCCCCGTGTCACTGTAGATGGGATCGGTCTCGAACGGTACAACTTGGCTCTACCTTGCGGTAGGCTGCTAAGCTGTGCATAATGTCCTTGGTAAGATGGTCAAACCAACATACGTCCAGCGTACTATGCCTAGTTCATTTCCGTCAATGGCGTCACACCCCCGAGAATGAGGCCTGTATGAAACCGATCAAGCGACAACGCGTTCACGAACTGGTCATCCAGGAGATTCAGAAGAGTCTGGCTAGCGGCGAACTTAAGCCCGGCGACCGGCTGCCTCCAGAACGAGAACTCTCCGCCAACCTGAAGGTCAGCCGCCCCAGTCTGCGGGAAGCCCTGCGTGTCCTCGAATTCATGGGGATCGTCGAACGTCGCCCCGGGGGCGGCACCTTCACCAGGGGAGCCGGCATTGCCACCCTGATGACGTCCTTTACAACCATACTCGCTGAACAGCGCCCATTCATGTTCCAAATGCTCGAGCTCCGGCATATTCTCGAGCCGTCAATAGCCCGGCTCGCCGCCCAACGGGCACGCTCCCGAGACATCGCCAAGCTCCGCACGATTCTCAAACGTCATGAGAGGAAGGTTCGACAGAATGAACCTGCGCTCGAGGAGGATGCAGCGTTCCACCGGGCAGTCGCCGAGGCGACGCAGAATCACGTGATCGTGAAAAACGTCGACTCGCTGCACGGCGCGCTCCAGGAGTGGCGGGCTATTTGGGTGCAGGGGCGCCCGGCGCACTCAATCGAAGGCCACGAGCGTCTCTTCCACGCGATCGAGCGGAAGGATGCCACGGCAGCCGAGCGAGCGATGC
>JBQTJG010000459.1:0-1932 GCA_052387355.1 Armatimonadota bacterium
CCCGAGCCGAAGCCCTCGCTGTACAGGTGCTGGACATTGAACGCACGACGGTCGGCAACACTCACCCGAATTTCGCCGCAGCCCTGAGCCATCTGGGACGGATCTACTCCTTGATGGGCCGGTATGACGAGGCTGAATCCCTCTACCAGCAGGCGCTCCAGATCAGGACAGCCTTCGGAGCGAGTCATCCTGACCTGGCCCACACGCTGAGCAATATGGCGGAACTGTATCGGACGCGCGGTGACTATGCCAAGGCCCTGTCGCTTCAACAACAAGCCCTGGCGATACGCCGCGCGGCCTACGGAGAGCACCACGTCGATGTCGCGCAGAGTTTGAACAATCTGGCACTCGTGTACGAAGCGATGGGGGACTACGGAGCCGCCGAGCCCCTGTACGGACAGGCGCTTCAGATTCTTCGGCGCGCCGTCGGTGAACGACACCCCAACGTCGCTTTGGCATTGAATAACCTGGCGGCATTCTATTTCGCGAAGGGAGACTATGCGGCTGCGGAATCCCTCCATCAACAGGCCCTCGTGTTGACGAAGGCCATCTACGGCGAGCGGCACCACGAGGTCGCCAGAAGCCTCAGCAATCTTGCGGCAGTCTACAGGGTGCAGGGGAGATTCGGTGAGGCCAGAGCCCTGTATGGCCAGGCGGTGGAGATCTCCGAGGAAACCCTGGGGCGGGATCATCCCATTCATTCCCGGTACCTCAATAACCTGAGTGAATTGCACCTGGCGACCGGCGACTACGCCGCCGCCGAACCGCTCTTCACCCGGGCCCTGGCTGTGCGCCGGCGCGCCCTGGGGGAGCGGCATCCAGACGTCGCCACGGTGCTCTACAACCTTGCAGCCTTGTACGCAGCAACAGGGCGCGAGGCCGAAGCCATGGTCCTGATGCAACAGGCCGTTGATCTCGACACCATGATGGTCAGCCACGTGTTCTCCACAGCGGCTGAGAGCCAGCGGATGGCCTATCTAGACCTGCTGCGCTGGCGCCTGGACGTCTTTCTATCGCTTGTCGTCAGCCACGCCTCCTCGCTCGCTGCAGCCGCGAAGACCGGGCTCGATCTCGTCCTGGCGCGCAAGGGGCTGGGCGCCGAGGTCCTGGCCACGCAGCGAGACGCCGTCCTGAGCGGGCAGTATCCTCGTCTGGAGCCGATCGTTCGAGAACTTGCGGCGCTGCGTGCGCGCATGGCCCGAAAGACTCTGGCCGGTCCGGGCGCAGGAGACCTCCCAAGCCATGAGCAGCAGCTTGCGGAGTGGAACACCCGCAAGGAAGAACTTGAGCTGAGCCTTGCCCGCCAGATCCCCGACGTCCAGCTCGAGAGGCAGCTCCGCGTGGCCGATGCCGAGACCGTCGCGCTCGCCCTGCCGCCCGAGACGACACTGGTTGAGTTCGTGCGTTTCGCGCTCTACAACTTCGCGGCTGTGCCCGCAGCGGCGCAGTCACGCTGGGGGCCCGCCCGCTACATCGCGTTTGTCGTGCCCGCCGGCGAGCCCCAGAGCGTGCAGATGGTCGATCTGGGTGAAGCGGACGTCATCGATGAGCGCATCGCCGCGTGGCGCTCGGCCCTCACACGCGAGGCGCCTCGTGGGACCCCCGGGGTCGACTGGCCGGCCGAGAGAGACCTGCGTGGCGAAACGGGCACGTTACGCGGGGCGCTGCGCGCCGCTATGCAGAGCCAGTCGGATTGGACAGATCGACCGGAACGCGCACCGGACCAGGACGAAGGCTCCCGGCTTCGCGAAGCGATCCTCGATCCGCTGCTGCCCCTACTCGCGGGACGCACGAGGCTCATCCTCGCACCTGATGGCGACCTGGGACGAGTGCCCTTCGAGGCTCTCCCGCTGCCCGACGATGGCTACATCATCGATGGATACCGCATCCAGTATGTCAGCACGGGGCGTGACGTCCTCCGGTTTGGGCGCA
>JBQTJG010000460.1:0-10448 GCA_052387355.1 Armatimonadota bacterium
TCAACCGCCAGCGCGGTTCCTACCGCCGCCAGACCGACCGGCAGGAACGCGTACGCGATGCTTTCCCCGACTGTGTACCCGTACCCTCCGCTCGTGACCCGGGTCACCACCTGATCGCCCTGATAGATGGGCTCGTTGCCGATCGCCATCGCCCGTGGCGCGGCCAGCACCAGACAGCACAGCTTCTGCTTCACTCCTTCAGTGCGCTGCTGCACCAGTGCGTCGCGCCCTTGAAACTCGCCCTTGTCCAGTTTCACGCAGAACGCCTGGCCGGATTCATACGGCGTATACTCCGCCGTGATGTCCGCGCTCCAATACCGGTACCCTTTCTCCAACCGCAGCGAGTCCACGGCGCGATACCCCACCGGCCGCAATCCAAGGGGCCGCCCCGCCTCCCACAATCCGTCCCAGACCTTCAGCCCTTCGGTCGCCGGCACGTACAACTCCCAGCCGAGTTCTCCGACGTACGTGACCCGTTGCGCGCGTACAGGAGCGCTCGCCACACTGATGTCCCGGCAGGTCATGTAGGGGAACGCTGCGTTAGAGAGGTCATCGTCACACACCTGCTGGAGAATGTCACGCGCCTCCGGTCCCCACAGGCCGATGCAGCAGTGTTCGGTGGTGATCTCGCGTATTACGACTGACCCGTCAGGGCGTAGGTGCCGTCGGATCCAGTCCAGATCGTGGACCCCAAACGCGCTTCCCGTGATGATCATGAAGCGGTCCGGGGCCAGCCGTGTGATCGTGAGGTCGCACTCGATCCCTCCGCGCGCGTTCAGCATCTGCGTGTAGGTCACGCTGCCCACGGGTCTGTCCATCTCGTTATCGGTCAGCCACTGGAGCGCCCCCAGAGTCCCGCGTCCCTCCATCTCGAACTTGCTGAACGACGTAAAGTCGAACAGGCCCGCCGCTTCCCGCACCGCCCGGTGCTCGACAGCTATCGCGGGGGACCAGTTGTGCCGAGCCCAGCCCACCGGTGCCCAGGCCGCGGCCGCGCGCGCACCCGTTTCGTGCGCGGCCGTCCCGGGATTGTGCAGGGCTGCCCCAGCCGCGTGCGGCTCGTTGCTGGCAAACCAGTTCGGTCGCTCCCATCCGCCTTTCTCACCGAACACGGCGCCCAGGCCCACCAGGCGCGGATGCGGCGGGCTCAAACGCAGGCCGCGCACAGACTCTCGCTCTTCAAAGGGATAATGCAAGACGTAGTTCTTCGCGTAGGTCTCCAGCGCCCTGGCTGCGGCATACGCGCGGTCGGCGTAGTGGGACTGGAAGCGCCGGATGTCCATGCGCCAGAGGTCGAGGCTCGGGGCGCCCTCGATGATCCACTCGGCCATCACCTTCCCCACGCCCCCACCCGATGCAATGCCGGGTGAGCCACCGGCCACGAAGAAGCCACGCACCTCCGGGGCCTCGCCGAGGATCAGATCGCCGTCCGGTGAGAACCCGTCGGGACCGTTGATGAGTTTGACCACTCCGGTTCCCTCGACCACCGGAAGGCGCAGCGCTGCATTCCGCGCCAGGGGCTCAAACTGGTTCCAGTTCGGGCTGAGCAACCGGTGATGGAACTCCGGGGGTATGGCCTCCAGCCCCCAGGCCAGCGGTTTCGGTTCGTACCCGCCCACGCACAGGCCGTGGCTGTCCTCGCGGAAGTAGAGGAGCAGGTCCGGATCGCGGACGACCGGCATCTGGCGGTGCATGCCCTCGACGGGCTCGGTGATCAGATACTGGTGTTCCACGGGGGTCACCGGTACTGCGACGCCGACCATGGCGCCGATGTGCGGGGCCCAGATCCCGGCGCAATTCACCACGACATCGGTGCGAATCGTGCCGCGATTCGTGACGACGGCGCTCACCCGCCCGTTGCGGATCGTGATGCCGGTCACCTCGGTCTCCGTGTGGATCTCCGCGCCGCGGCTCCTGGCGCCTTTCGCCAGCGCAAAGGTCAGCCCGCTGGGATCGACGCTGCCGTCGGTGGGAAGATAAGCCGCCCCGAGCAGCCCGCGAGCGCTCATCACCGGGAACAGGTCGACGGCTTCCTGCGGTCCCAGCAGTTCCATCGGCAGGCCGAACGTCTTCGCAGTGGCGACATGGCGCTTCAACTCGATCATCCGGTCTGGGGTCGAGGCGAGGCGCATACTTCCGGTCCCGCGCCAGTCGGGTTCGTGTCCAGTTTCAGCCAGCAGGCGAGGATAGAGGTCGACGCTGTCCATGATGATGCGGGTGTGGCTGACCGAGCCCCGAAGCTGTCCCACGAGTCCAGCAGCGTGAAATGTCGCGCCGCCGGTCAGGCCACCTTTCTCGACCAGGACGATGTCGCGCCACCCCATCTTGGTGAGATGGTAGGCGATGCTGCACCCGTAGACGCCGCCCCCGATGATGACAGCCTGCGCGCCCGATTTCACGAACAGCCCTCCCAGGATGTAGGGCGTCTACCGTTCCAGCGGTGCGCTCTCCGTCACGAACCGAAACCGGTCGCCGCGATACAGGTCTTTGCCGTAGTCGATGGGTCGGCCACGGCGGTCAAAGGCGAGCCGTTCCTCGAGCATGAGCGGTGCGCCGGTCTCGATGCCGAGCAACTGCGCTTCATATTCGGAGGCGACTGCTGGCTCCAGGCTCTGCCGCGCCCGGCTGACGGTCACCCCATACTCCGTTTCCAGGATCTCGTACACAGAGCGTGCGATGATATCGAACCGCTCGAACCGGGGGAACCGTCTCACCGGCATCCAGAACGTCTCGAGCATGACGGGCTCCCGGTTGATGAGTCGTACGCGCCGCACGAAGTAGACCGACGCAGAAACCGGGAGCCGAAGCTTCCCGGCGATGGTCACGCTCGCCGGTTGTTTCTCGAGCGCGACGACCTTTGCGCCCGGCTTAAAGCCGCGTCGCGCCATGGCCCGGGTGAACGGAACAAGGCGACCCGCCTGCCGCTCGATCTTTGGCTGCGCGACGAACGTGCCCGATCCCTGCCGGCGGTCCAGGTATCCTTCCGTCTCGAGCTTGCTCAGCGCCTGACGCAGTGTCATGCGGTTCACGCCGAGCGTCTCGCTCAACGTACGCTCAGGCGACAGTCGCTCGCCGGGCTTCAACTCTCCGGACTCGATCTGGCTGAGCAGGCTCTCGGCGATTTGCAAATATAGCGGGACACCGTCGGCGAAGCGCCTCGCCAGCTCTGACACGGAGGTGGGAGGGAGCGACCGGCGGGCGTTGTGCACGTGGTCTGCTAATGACATAATGGTCTATACCATTAGATCCCTGCGCGATCATGAATGTCAAGGATGTCAAGATCGCAGACGCCGGAATCACAGGACCAGGGAGCGCCGCTGGCGAGCCCCGTGGTGGAACCGATCGCCTTCGGCCCGGTCCAGGTGGATGCGGCGTTGATCCTGCGACTTCAGAAATACCGGCAGCTCGAGACCGTGCCGCAGGCCGTGAAGGACGTGGCACGGCGGATGGCCTCGATGGCCGAGACATTGGTGGAGCCGCAGGGATGGACGTGGCGCGGGCCCATCAGTCGCGTGGATTCGGATGGCAGCGTGCTGGTTGGGGCTCATCTGCGCTTCCAGAGCCAGACGCTGGCGCGTGCGCTCCAACGCGCGGCCGAGGGCGTCATCGTGCTGCTGACCATCGGACCCAAGCTCGAGCGGCGGGCTCACGAGCTGGTCGGGGAGGAGCAATTCGTGGAGGGTCTGCTGTTGGACACGGCCGGATGGGCGGCCATCGACGCGTTGATCAAGGACGTGCGGCGGCGTCTGGCGGCGGAGGCCCGAGCCCGCGGCTTCCGGCTGACCGGGCGGATGGCGCCCGGGTTCGCCGACTGGGGCCTGGAGCAGCAGGACATCCTCTTCTCGGCCTTTGACGGCGTCGATCTCTCGGTGCGTCTGACCGAAACCCGGGTGATGCTCCCCCGGAAGTCCGTCTCCGGCCTCTACGGCCTGATCCCCGTGGAGCCGGCCGTTGCTACGTAACGGGTTTGGTAGGACCGGACGCGTCGCATGAGCGACGACCTCGTCACGGTCACGTTTGCGCCGGGTGTACGCGCGGTCTCAGTCCCGAAGGGCACGACGCTCCTGCGGGCGGCGCAGCAGGCAGAGCAGGAGATCGTCGCGACCTGCGGCGCGCGCGGACGCTGCCGATCATGCCGGGTGCAGATCACCTCAGGGCCCGTCCCACCGGCGACGCTCGCCGACCGCGTGCAGCTCGGGGACGACGAGGTCAAGGAGCGGTATCGCCTTGCCTGCCAGGCCGAAGCATGGGCTGATCTCGGAGCCTTAGTGGCGCCGATCTTCGAGGAGGTCTCGTTCCAGATCCTGGCCGAGACGCAGGCATTGCGATCGACAGCGGGCTTCACGCTGGATTCCGGCGTGTATAAAGCCTTCGTGACCCCTGCGCCGCCGTCGAGTGAAGAACATCCAAGCTCAGACCTTGAGGAAGTGCTGCACCACCTCGACTCTGACCCCGCCGACGTTTCACTTGATGCGCTCCGGCGCATCCCGTCGCTGCTGCGGTCCGAGCCTCGCGGTCTCACCGCAACGCTCTTTGACCACAGCCTACTGGGCGTAGAACGCGGCGATACCCGAGCTGAAGCCTTTGGCATGGCGTTCGATATCGGCACGACGACTGTCGTCGGGTATCTGGTGGACCTGTGGAGCGGCACGGTGGCGGCCACGGTGTCCGGTCTTAATCCCCAGGCGGCGTTTGGCGGTGACTTGATGTCCCGGATCGCCTTCGCTCAGGAGAGCGCGTCCAATGTGCGTCAGCTTCATACGCGAATCATTCAACTCCTGAACGGGCAGGTCGAAGAAGCGTGCGGCAAGGCCGGCACCGGACGCGAACGGATCTATAAGGTCGTGGTAGTGGGAAACACCGTCATGCACCATCTGTTCCTGGGCATCGATCCTACCCACGTGGGCCAGGCGCCCTACGCGCCCGGCGTCCGTCGCTGCGTCAGAGTCGCCGCCAACGAGGTGGGGCTACGCCTGAATCCTCCGACCCCGGTGTTCCTGCTGCCCATCGTTGCGGGTTTCGTGGGCGCCGACGCAATGGGAATGGTCCTGTCCACCCGCATCTACGAGAGCCGCGTGGCCCGGATCGCGGTGGATATCGGCACGAACGGCGAGATGGTCATCGGATCGAAAGATGGCGTCGTCGCATGCTCGGCGCCCGCTGGGCCGGCGCTAGAAGGCGCGCAGTTGCAGTGTGGGATGCGCGCGGCCCGCGGCGCCATCGATCAGGTCCGCATCGATCGGGCCGTGCATTACCACGTGATTGGCTCAGGCGCGCCGCTGGGTGTCTGTGGATCAGGAATCTTGGACGCCATCGCCGGTCTGCTCGAGGCAGGCGTCCTGGATGCGTCCGGGCGGCTGCACCCTGATCCGCCTGAAACAGTGCCGGACGAACTGCGCCGCCGGGTGATCACGCTCCCGGACGGACTGACGGCATTTGTGCTGGAGGCGGCCAACGAGACCGCCACGGGGAAGGACATCGTGCTGACCCAGGCGGACATCCGTCAGGTCCAACTCGCGAAAGGCGCGATCCGCAGCGGGATCGCCATGCTGCAGCGGCTGACGACCACTCCGGATGATCGGCTCGCGGAGCTCATGCTGGCCGGCGGGTTTGGGAACTACCTCAACATTCACAGCGCGATCCGGATGGGTCTGATCCCGCCTCTGCCTGCGGAGCGCGTGACCTACGTGGGCAACGCCGCCGGGTTGGGCGCGCAGATGGCGCTGGTCTCGGAAACCGAGCGCCGGCGCGCGAACGAGCTGGCCAGGCAGATCCGTCACGTCTCCCTGGCGACGCATCCTGAGTTTCAGGATGTCTTCCTGGGGGCCTTACAGTTTCGATGAGAGCGTGCGCGCGCGTACCGTCGTCTTCGGTTCCCGTCCTGGCATCCTACCCTGGTCGGTCAAGGCAGAAGATCAGCGACCCGGATCTCGGCGACAGGTGCTTTGTGCGGGGCGACAGCGTCACCGGGCCCATACGGGCGCGTCGTGCGGTAGCCGGATCCTTGCGGCTCTCGGTACACTTCCAGCATGCGATCGACAAGGTTCACGATCCAATACTCCGGAATCCGGGCCGCCGCGTACATCGCCAGCTTGCGCGCGCGGTCGAACTCAAGCGTCGTATCGGCAACTTCAACCACCAGGACCGCCGACGACGGATGGGTGTCGCGATAATCCTCCGCGGAACCTGGAACGACCGCGACGTCGGGTTCTGGCTCGGACAGCTCTCCCAGAGAGAGGGGCAATTGCGGACGCACGTCGTAGCCCCGAGGAAAGGCAGTCTCAAGCGCCCTAGATACGCGCCGCATGGCTGTGGCATGCGCCGGGCGCTGCGGCATCATCTCAACGATCTCGCCTTCGATGAGCTGGACTCGCGCCTCTGGACGAAACGCCCCCACCTCTACCAGCCGCTCGTATTCTTCCCGTGTCCACAGCTTTGTCCGGACGCTCATAACTGTCCTCCGCTTCCTTCCATCATAACATGGTGACCCGACGAGGCCGACGAGGAGATTTCAACCTGAGGGAGGCGCCGATCAAATGAATCCGAGAGGAAAGGAGTTGCTCGAACGGCTGAAGGCTGAGGTGCTGATCCTGGACGGCGCCATGGGCACGATGCTGTTCGAGGCCGGTTTGGTCGACGGCGCCTGCCCGGAACTCTGGAATGAGACCAACGCGGACACGGTCTCCGGCATCCACCGTGCGTATTTCGAGGCCGGAGCCGATATTGTCGAGACCAACACCTTCGGAGGCACTCGCCTCAAGCTCGCGCCCTACGCACTGCAGGCCAGAGCCAGCGACCTGAACGTGCAGGGCGCCCGGTTGGCGCGGGCGGTCTGCCCTCCCGGGAAATATGTCGCGGGGTCCATCGGGCCGACCGGACACCTGCCGGACACGCTCGCGGCGATGGGTGATATATCGCTAGATGAAATGCGCGACAATTTCACCGAGCAGGCCGGCGCGCTCGCCGAAGGCGGCGTGGATTTCTTCGCTATCGAGACGATGATGGTCCCCGATGAGACGGTGACCGCAATTCGCGCGGCCAAGGACGCCACGGGTCTGCCGGTCATGGCCACGATGTTCTTTCAGTACGGCAAGCAGAAGCAGATCGATCGCACGCTGTGGGGCTCGACGCCGGCGAATGTCGCGCGCCTGTTGTTCGACGCGGGCGCGGATATCGTGGGCTGCAACTGCGGCGAAGGCGGCCCGACGCGGGCCGCGGTCATCGTCCGTGAGATGCGAGAGGTCTCAGACGGCTTCCTGGCGGCGTACCCGAACGCCGGGATGCCTAAGATCGTCGACGACCGCACCGTATATGATCTGGCGCCTGACGAGATGGCCGCGGGCTATCCCGCGATTCTCGACGCCGGCGCCAATGTCGTCGGCGCGTGCTGCGGCAGTACGCCCGAGCACATCCGGCGCATCGCTCTGGCGGTGCGTGCCGGGCGACACTCGCGGAGCCTGATGGAAGGCGGGAGCAGACCATGGTGAGTTTCCTGGAGATCTGCCGGCGCGCGACCACCGGCCCCATTGTGGCGCCCGACGATTTCGACATGGAGCGGTTTGTCCCGAGCCTCCGGAAGGCGATCGCGAAACACGGGCTGCAGGTTCCACCAAAGGACGTGGTGATCCCCTGGGACGACGACCTGGCCGACCGCATCTTCCTCGCCGCCAAAGACTTCCTGGTAGAGACCGGCGCCTACTGCCCCGACACCAACCGGGTCATCATGTTCACCCGAGAGGAACTGGACGAATCGATCCACTTCGCTCCGAGGCAGTGCCCGCTGGGCGAAGGAAAAGAAGCCAGATTCATGCGGCCTCGCCGGCCCGAAGATCCCCAGCTCCCCTGGTGCCATGTAGGCGGCGGCATCCCGGTGTCGTCCGACGAGATCGCCTCGGCCGTGGTCGAAGGCTACGCGCGGATCCCGCACGCAGACTCGATGAGCATCCCGGCGTTGACGCAGCTCCGGGGGATGCCGGTGCAGGCCGGCGCGCCGTCAGAGATCTTCGCGGCGATCCAGTCGGTGCGGCTGGGCCGCGACTCGATGCGCCGGGCCGGACGACCGGGGCTGCCGATCATCAACCTGCTCTCGTCCTCGGCCTCGCCCATGGGCGTGCTGGCGGTGACAAACAGAGAGCATGGGATTCGGCCCTCCGACGGATGGCTGATCGTCTCGCTATCTGAGATGAAGCTTGACTACAACGTGCTGAACAAGACGGCGGCCATCCTGTCGTTCGGCGGCAATGTCGGGTTCGCGGCCGGCGCCATCTACGGTGGATTCGCGGGCGGGGTCATGGGCTGCGCGGTGCTCAACGCGGCCTATATCATGGTGGGCCCACTGCTGGTCGGCGCCACCTACCACTTGCTGTATTCGCTGCACATCAGGCAGTCGAACTCGACCGCGCGAGAGGTGCTGACGAGCGTCGCACTGGGATGCCAGGCCGTCAGCCGGAACATGCCCTTCCCTTACTTCGACCTGGGGTACACGGCGGCGGGGACGGCCACGCCGCAGCTCTATCAAGAAAGCGCCGCCCGGATCATCGCCGACGTGGTCTCGGGCGCCAACATCGAAACGGTCCACCCGGCCAAGGGCATCTTGATGGACAACTACAGCCCGATGGAGATGCGGTTTGACTGTGAGGTGGCGCACGCGGCCGCCGGGATGAGCCGGCGCGACGCCAACGAGATCGCCAAGGCGCTGCTGGCGAAGTATGAGCCGCACCTGGAGAAGCCCCCGGAGGGGAAACGGTTCCAGGACTGCTTCAACGTGGATACCCTGGAGCCCACGCCTGAGCACTACGAGGTGTACGCGAAAGCGAAAGAGGAGCTGCGCGGGCTGGGCCTGCCGCTCCGCGAAGGCTAGAGGTTAAGGGATGGAAGAAGCAGCGATTCTAGAGGGACTCAAACAAGCGGTGCTCGATTATGACGCCGAGGGCGGTGCGAGCCTCACGCGTCAGGGCCTGAACCAGGGCATCCCTCCGCTGAGATTGATCGACGACGGCCTCTCGCGCGGGATCGCCATCATCGGCGAGAAGTTCCAGACGATGGAGATCTTCCTGCCCGAGTTGATGATGGCGGCCAAGGTGTTCCTGGAATCCATGAAGATCTTGGAGCCAGCGATTTTGGCGCTGGGCGAGGGCAAACAGAAGCGCGGCATTGCCGTGATCGGCACCGTGAAGGGCGACGTGCACTCGATCGGCAAGGATCTGTTCGGCACGCTGCTCAAGGTGGCGGGCTTCGAGGTCCACAACTTGGGGGTAAACGTGCATCCCGGCAAGTTCATCGAGAAGGTCGAAGAGACGGGGGCCCACATCGTCGGGCTTTCGGCCCTGATGACCACGACGATGCCGTCGATGCGCGAGGTGATCGAGTTCTTCGAGGCCCGTGGACTGCGGGAGAAGCACACAATCCTGATTGGCGGCGGGCCGGTGACAGAATCCTACTGTCGCAAAATCACAGCCGACGGATACGGCGAAACGGCGCAGGACGGAGTCCAGATGGCGATGAAGTTCGTTGACCAGATGCGTGCGGCTGGTCGCGGCTGACCCGCTATGACGAATTACCATCATCCTCGAGGGTGAACGGGAGCCTCGCTTGTGTCGAGCGGGGCTTCTCCCTTTTCCCCTGTCTGCCACGGTCCCAGGAGCAGCCACCGAATTCTGCGAAAGTCGTGCCGATGAATGGTCTGGGGCCCGGGCGCCCCTTGCACCGTTCAGCAGTGTCGCGTCCTGCCGTCAGAGGGTCCGCCTTGACAGTTCCATCCATCCAGGTCCCCATTTCAACCAGTCCGCAACGGCCGCGGCTCCTCGACCGCGTACGCGACGCTGTCCGCGCGCGCCATTACAGCCGCCGCACAGAAGAAGCGTATCGCGTGGATCCGCCGCTAGATCCTCTTCCGCAGTAAGCACCATCCCGGTGAGATGGGAGCAGCCGAGATGACACAGTTCCTGACCTCCTGGCCGTTCGACAAAAGGTGGCCGCGTCAACCCAGACTCAGGCACGGAGCGATTACGCGTGAACGACATCGACTTCGCGTCGAACCAGATCGTCGCGCGGGCGGGCAAAGGAGACCGGGACCGCGTGACGTGATGATCTATACGCATGTGCTGAACCGAGGAGCGGATGCCCCCAGGATTGCGGCGGCTTCTTCCACAACGTATGATCGAAATCAAACGCTGCGCCGGCACCGGGGCTAGGCTGGCGCCGGGCAGGCCGGGTACTATGCAGGTCTGTCTAACACGGCGGCGAGCGATGTGGCACCGCGAGCGAACTCTCAGGCGGGGCGCGGGATTGCGGGTGGTCGATTACCTCTGTCTCACAGGTGCTAGTTGCCCGTAACGTCTGAATGGGTAGTCATCGTGATGCGGTGAGAGGGATCTCGATACGTCCATCGGATCGGCCGAGCCGTGCGATTGTACTGCCGGATGTAGCGCATGATCTTCCGGCGCAGA
>JBQTJG010000461.1:0-2479 GCA_052387355.1 Armatimonadota bacterium
GCCGGTGAGGTGGCCGGAATCTCGAGTTCCATCGGCGGCCAGACGACCGGGCCTAGCGGCATCAGACGAGCCCGTCCCACCGGACCACGCCGATCTCCTCGCGGCAAACGAACGGCTCGCCGTATCGCCGGCTGATCAATTCGCCCCAGTACGCGTTGGCATGGCGGATGGCGTCGATGACCCAGGCTGTCCCGCGGGCCTCGCCGAACTGCGATTCGTAGGCGACGATCGAGGCGATCTTGGTCTCGATGTAGTCTGAGATGTCCATGATGAACGACGGCTTTACTTGCAGGCGATAGTGCGTGCTGAAGAAATGGTAGACGCGACCGAGATAGTGCGGCTCGCCTCGCATCGTGGTCCTGGTCAGCTTGGCGGTGAACCGCGCAGCCTCAGCGATGGCGCACGCTGCAATGTGGTCGGGGTGCGCGTCGACCCAGTAGGGCACGAAGAGCGCGTCGGGACGCACGTCGCGGATCACTTCGGCGACCTGCACGCGCGCCTCGATCCCGTCTTGCAGATACCGGTTGGGCAACGACAGCGTGATGCGCCGGCTGACCCCGAGCAGGCGGGCCGCGGCCGTCGCTTCGGCGGCGCGGCGCTCCGGCGTGCCCAGCGGCGTCGGCTCGCCGTTCGTCAGATCGCACAAGACGACGTCATGGCCTTGAGCCAGCAGCAGGCAGATCGTCCCGCCCATGGCGATCTCGGCGTCATCCGGGTGCGGCGCTATGACGAGGAGACGAGCCACCGCTTCACCTCTGCGTCGAGTACACGGTTGTAGTATTCTCGCCTGACCGCGGCGTCGTCCAGCCCACCCCAGAACCGGCGCTCGGGATTCTTGTAGATCCGGGCCGTCGCCAGCTCGATGACCCGCAGGCGGTGAGCCGCAGCCTGGATCCAGACCTGGAGCGGCATCCCGTACGACGGCTCGGTAAGAGTGAAGCGCCGGAGCGCCTCGGCGCGATACGCCTTGAAGCCGCAGAACGCGTCCGTGATCGGATACCCTGTGAGGTCGCGCAACCGCGCCGTGATCTCCTCGTTCAACTGCCGCCGATCGGGAGGCGCCGGATCGCCGCCGCAGGCCGGATCGAGATAGCGGCTTCCCGAGACGATGTCGGCGCCGGCGAGCGCATCAATGAACTGCGGGATCTGGCCAGGCTCGTGCTGCTCATCGCAGTCGAGGGTCACGACGGTCTCGTACCCATGGGTGAGGGCGTGCGCGAACCCGTCGATCAACGATTGTCCGTACCCCTCATTCTGTAGATGCGTCAGGACCGCGATGTCAGGATACGCGCGCAGAATCGCCGGCGACGCGTCGGTCGACCCATCGTCCACCACCAGCACATCGCGCCCCGGCGCCCACCGCCGGACCTGGTCCAATACCCGGGCCAGCGTGGGCGCCTCATTGAACAGCGGGAGTATCACAAGCACGCGCTGAGTCATCCCGATCCTCCATAGACGTCCGGGCACCAGGACGGTCAGGAAGGGCGCGCCAAGATGACGATCAGAGCAGCTTGGTGCCGTTGATGAGTAACTTGAATCCGCACCCGAGAAATTCCGCAGCGCGCCGGCACATCGTCATCCGGCCAAGAAAAATCTCGAAGTACTCCATGACCTGCGAAATCTCCGTGTCGATCGTCAGCTCGAGCGTGACGGTCTTGCTCTTTTCGTCGACGCGCAGGAAGGAGTGCTCAACCGCGTAGTTGACACGGTCGTGGATGTCGAAGGCTGTGGTGTTCGGGTTGCGGACGCGCGTGCGATGCACGTCGGACTTATCCGCCAGGATCACCGCGGCGCCGACCGGGCTGACCGGGGAGCCGTGCGGCTCCTCATGATTGCCGACCGCGCCCATGACGAGGGCGCGCGCATCCGGCGGCATTCCCCGTCGCCGGAGGATGCTGTCGGCCAGCACCGCGCCGGTGTGTTCGTGGTTGGCGCGGCTGACCAGGTTGCCGATGTCGTGGAGGTATCCCGCGATCGCGGCGAGCTGGATTGTATGATCTTCAAAACCGAGCCGCCGCAGTATATTGCCCGCGATGCTGGCGGTGAGATTTGCGTGGCGCAGCCCGTGCTCGGTGAACCCGATCACCCCGGTGTATTCGTTGGCCTTCGTGATGAAGGCCTCGACCTCGGGATCGCGCCGCACCTCATCGAGCGTCACCGCGACAGTTTTGACCGCTCGCTCGTTCTTCACCCCGCGGTCGTCGATGACTCCTCTCCCTTCGAGCGGAGATAGCTCACCGCCCCCCGGTCCGCCTTCACCCGAACATTGGGAGCCAGGTCGAGGCTCAACATGTCATCCTTGATATCCGCGATGGTTGCGTGCACGCCGCCGATCTACACCACCCTACCGCCCCGCTACACCGCCGCGAGCTTCTCGCGCCGCTTCCGGGCCTGGGTTCGCTGGGGCCGGACCATGAGCATGTAGAACACCACAAAGATCAGCACCCAGAGGACGAGCACGGTGATCTGTGACTGCGGG
>JBQTJG010000462.1:0-3959 GCA_052387355.1 Armatimonadota bacterium
CGTGCAGGGATCCCCCTGAAGGGTGATCTCATCGTTGGGCTGGGGGCCGGCGGGATGCCCACAAACGCGCCCGCCCACCGCGCGAGCCCGCGCCGCAATCTGGGTCAGGGCGTGGGCTGCGCATACATGCTCGAACAGGGTGTTCGTGGTGACTTTGCCCTGATCGCCAAGCCAGGCTGGACCGTGTCCTGGGAAGAGGTCGGCCTGTGCTGGTTTCGCGTCGAGGTCGGGGGCATTCTTGGATACACCGGAACGCGCCACATCCTTCCATACAGGAACCCCATCGTCGCCGCGGCCCAGGTGATCACCGCGCTGGAAGAGTGGTTCCCGGAGTACACCGCACGCAATACATCCGGCCTGGTTGCCCCACAGGGGAGCATTGGGGCCATCGAAGGCGGTTGGCCTCACAAGCCGGCGTTCATCCCTGCGGCCTGCCGCGTCTACGTTGACCTGCGGGTGAGCCCGCGCACGACTCCCTCAGAGGTCAAGCATCAGTTCGGCCAGGCGATCGACCACATCACGCACGCGCTCCCCGGCGTCGATCTCCGGTGGGAGATGATCCTCGCGATCCCCGGCACTACCACCGATCCTGACAACTGGATCGTGCAATCCACCATCCGCGGGTGGGAGGCCCTCGAAGGGAAGTCGCACACCCCCGAGGGGAACAAGAGCGGCGCGACGGACGCGAATATCCTGCGAGGGTGGGGCGTTCCCACCGCACGTATCGGCATGCCCCGCCCGTCTCGTCCCGGGCCATTCGCAGGGCAGTTCTCGATGGGGGTCGTCAGCGCGGAGAGCATGCAACGGCTCGCAAAGCTCCTGGTGTACGTCATCATCGATACCTGCACCAGATCACGCCCGGAGCTGGGGCTGGGCGGCTGATGGGCGGCGCAATCGTGAAGCCCAGCCCGGTCGCGGAGGTCGTGCACGAGGCGCTGACATCTGCGGGCGTGAACTTCGCCGCCTACCTACCCGACAGCGTGCTGTACGAGGTCGCGGCCCTGCTCGAGGCCGATCCCGGAGTCCAGACCGTCGTGTGCTCGCGGGAGGACGAAGGCGTGGCCATCGCGATCGGCGCCTACCTTGGAGGGAAGCTCCCGGCGGTACTGATGGAAGGGTCCGGTGTTGGCTACAGTGGACTGATCCTGGCCCGGGCGGTGCTGCAGCGGACGCCCCTACTCCTGCTCGCGAGTCACAATCAGGTGCTGGGCGAACGATTCGACTATCACGGCGCCACGCGGATCGCAGGGGAAGGGGTCATACGGGGTCTAGGGATTCCACACATGGTGGTCTACGAGTCTCGCATGATCCGCACCGCCGTCCAAGGCGCGCTAGACACCGTACAGGGCCAGAAGGTGCCGCTCTGTCTTTTTGTGCCAGGCTATGTGATGCAGGGAGAGCAGCCGTGACGTATCGCGACGTCCTGGAAAGCCTGACCGGCGTTCGCGGGTCAGCTCCGGCTGTCGCCGGGCCCGGCCTCATCTCTAGACTGCTGTGGGCGAGCCGGCACGAGGACGCCACCCTGTACCAGATGGAACTGGGCTACCCAGCAGCAGTGTGTCTGGGACTGGCGCTCGCCACACCGAAGCAGCGCGTGGTGGCGCTGGAAGGGGACGGCTCCATCCTGGCTGGGCTGGGCATCCTCACGACCATCGCGCGCTACAGACCGGAGAACCTCGTCGTTCTGGTCTTGGACAACGGCGTCTACGGGACCGTGGGCAGCGGGTCCATCGAGACGGCGACCCGCCATGGGACAGATCTGGTGGCTGTCGCGCGCGCATGCGGGTGGGAGTCGCGCCGGGCCCTCCGAGTAGAGACGAAGAAGGAGACCGACCAGGCGCTGTCGCAGGCGTTCGAGGCGGCAGGCCCCTGGCTGATCGTCGCCCGCGTCGACCACACGAGTCGGGCCGAAGCGGACCGGCTCGCCGGCCAGATGCCGTTCGACATTGTTGAGGCAGCCATCACGTTCCGGCGCGAGATGATCAGGCGAGGCTATGCGTAGGAGCCGTGTGCGATGGCGCTGACGGGTCTCCCGTGAGCATCTACCAGGCAGCGATCAGGCCCCTGCTCTTCGCGCTCCCTGCCGAGACCGCGCATTCGGCGGGCAAATGGGCGTTGAGGCGCGCCGGGCTCTGGCGCGGGCTCGGGCGCTCACTGCGATTCGAGGACGATGCCATCCGGCAGTCGACCGGCGGCCTACAACTCACCAATCCGATTGGCCTGGCGCCTGGGTTTGACAAGGATTGCGAGGTGCTCGAAGGCCTCGCGCATCTCGGGTTCGGGTTCCTGGAAGCAGGCACGGTCCTGCCCCGGGCAAGAATCGGCAATGCCCGGCCGCGCCTGCTGCGGTATCCGGAACAGGCCGCGATCGTCAACGCCATGGGGCTTCCCAACAGGGGTGTCGATTACTCCGTGGCGCAATTGCAGCAGTGGGCCGGCCGGCGATCCTCGCCCGCGCCGGTGATCGTCAGCTTCATGGGGGTCACGCTGGACGAGTACCTCGACGTGTTCACCAAACTGCAACCGTTCGCCGACGCACTCGAGGTCGCCCTGCGGTGCCCCAACACGCCCGATGAGCCGAACTTCGTTGACCCGGGCCAGTTCGATGCTCTACTGACGCACCTTAGCCGCCACAAGCAGAAGCCGATGTTCGTGAAGCTGCCCACGCTCGACGTCGAGGTCTCGCGGGAGGAGCTGCACGAGCTCGTGTCACGAGGATTGCGGCACGGCGTGGACGGTTTCGTCGTCTCCGGAACCCACCCCATAGCGGAGCCCCGGCTCTCAACGGGAAGGGGGAGCCTCAGCGGCCGTCCGGTGATCGCGCGCACCCTTCACGCAGTGCGGGAGGTCTATGGGCAGACTGGCAAGCGGGCTGCCCTCGTTGCGCAGGGGGGCATCAGCTCCGGGCGAGATGCCTTCGCTGCGATCGCAGAGGGTGCGAGCGCGGTGAGCCTCTACACGGCGTTCGTCTATGGGGGCCCGGCCGTGGTGCGGACTATCAACGTGGAATTGGTGGCGCTGATGCGGTCACACGGCGTGTCGTCGGTAGCAGCCCTGCGCGGGCGGGCGGCCGGGTCGCAGCCGACCCCGGAGATTCCGGCGTCGGCGACGATTGAGGCGGTCCCACAGCCGGCAGGCGGCGCTCCCCGTGCAGGAGGGAGATAGCCATCTGTAGCGGGCCATTTGGAGGTCCGCCGGTCTCAACGTCCAGTGCGCTCGCCGCGGTGCATGCGCACATCGACGCCAATGCCGGGCGGTACCTGGACGATCTCTGCGAGTTCGTCCGCCACCCCAGCGAGATGGGAAAGCTGGACGACCAGCGCGCGTGCGCCGCCTATCTGGTCGAGATGGCCCGCGCCTCCGGATGGACCACTGAGGCCGTCGCGGTCGATGATCTGGCGCCCATTGTCTACGCGGAACGCGCCGGGCCGCCGGGAGGCAAACGGCTCCTGCTCTACAGCCACTATGATGTTGTGCCAGCAGGTCCGGACGCTGAATGGAGTGTTCCCCCCTTCTCGGCGACACGCGTCGACAACCGGATCATCGGTCGCGGGACGACCGACGCCAAGGCCAACCTGCTGGCCCTCATCAAGGCTGTCGAGAGCTTTATCGCCGTGAGGGGTGAGCCGCCCTGCGGCCTCAAGTTGATCATGGACGGAGAAGAGGAGCGAGGGAGTCCGAATCTCACGCCCTTCGTCGATCGCTCCAGGGATCGTGTGGCTGCGGACGCGGCGCTGTCGTTCGACGGCGCGATCGATCCACGGGGCGTCCCCAAGATCGGGCTCGGCACCAGCGGCATGCTCTACGTTGAACTGCAGGCGAGCGGGGCCCCAAAGGAACTCCACTCCGCGGGCGGGAGGCTCTACCCGAATCCGGCGTGGCGCCTCATCTGGGCGCTGGCCTCAGTCAAGGGTCCCGATGAGCGGATCCTCATCGACGGCTTCCTTGACGACCTCGCT
>JBQTJG010000463.1:0-20335 GCA_052387355.1 Armatimonadota bacterium
TGATGTGCTCAACCGGCCTCAGGCTCCGCCTTCGGCCTCCTCAGCACTCGGCACGCCACGCTCGCCCTGTGACACGACGCGTATGCTCAACCGGCCTCGGGCTACGCCCTCGGCCTCCTCAGCAATCGGCTCGCCACGCTCGCCCTGTGACACGACGCGTATGCTCGCCCGGCCTCAGGCTACGCCCTCGGCAGTGTGCGCGCTCCCCGTGCCCGTTCCTCGACCTGCCGCATCAACCTCCGCGCCTCGTCAAATTGCTTCAGCAGCCGGTTGACCTCTTGAACGGTCACGCCGCTGCCGCGCGCGATCCGGCGGCGCCTGCTGCCGTCGATCACCGCAGGTGTGGCGCGTTCCTGAGGCGTCATCGATTGAATCACCGCCTCCACGCGGCGGAGCTGCCGCTCGTCAATGGTGACGCCGGGAAGCTTCGCCCGGGCGAACCCCGGAATCATGTCGAGGATCTGGTCGAGCGGTCCCATCTGCCGCACCTGGCGGAGCTGATCCAGGAAATCGGAGAGGGTGAATTGATGCCGCCGCAGCTTGCGTTCCATCTCAGCGGCCTGCTCGGCCGAAACCGACGCTTCCGCGCGCTCGATGAGCGTCAACATGTCGCCCATGCCCAGGATCCGGGAGGCCATCCGATCAGGATGAAACGCCTCCAGCGCCTCGGGGCGTTCCCCGGTGCCGACGAAGAGCACCGGCCGGCCGGTCGTCGCGACAACCGAGAGCGCCGCGCCGCCGCGCGCGTCGCCGTCGAGCTTGGTGAGGATGAGGCCGTCGAGCGGTAGCCGCGCCGTGAACTCCTCGGCCATCCGGACCGCGTCTTGCCCGGCCATCGCATCGAGCACGAGCAGCGTCTCCTGGGGGCGAAGCGCCGCGTGCATGGCGGCCAGCTCGGCCATCAACTCGTCGTCGATGTGCAGGCGGCCGGCCGAATCGACGATGACCACGTCGTGGCTGTCCGAGGCAGCCTGGACCATCGCCGCTTGCGCGACGGCGACAGGGTCTGTCTTCCCACGCGCAGTAAACACCGGGACGTTCACCTGGCTTCCCACAACCTGGAGTTGCTGGACAGCGGCCGGCCGCTTGAGGTCGATCGCCACGAGGAGCGGGTTCCGTCCGCGGCGGCGCAGCAAGCCCGCGAGCTTGCCGGCGGTCGTGGTCTTGCCCACGCCATGCAGCCCCACCAGCAGGATCGCCGTCGGCGGTTGCGGAGCCATACGCAATTCTCGCGCGGCCCCGCCCATCAGACTCGTGAGTTCTTGGTGGACGATCTTCACGACCTGCTGGCCCGGACTCAGATGCTTCCAGACCTCCTGGCCAGTCACAGCTGCGCGAATCCGCTCGATGAAATCGCGGGCGACCCTGAAGTTGACGTCGGCCTCCAGCAGCGCCAACCGTACCTCTCGCAGCGTGGCGTCGACGTCCTCCTGGCTCAGCGTCCCACGGCCGGTGATCTTGCGCACGATGTCACCCAGCCTGGCCTGCAGACTTTCAAACACGAGCAGCCTCCTGGCGTCCAGGCGTCCCGGTGCGCATCGCCTCGTAGACGCGGTACCCACCCACCATTGCGACCTGGCGTCCCTCTCCGAACCGGTCGCCGATCAGCTTCGACAGCGTCCGCGCGCCCTGCGCCGTGCGGGCGACCAGGTAGAATCGCCCGCCTGGCCGCAGCACCCGCCACGCGCTGTCAATGAATGCGGCGACGACGCGCCGGCCCGCCCGGATCGGAGGATTGGTGACAACGAGATCCAGCGTCCCATCCCTGATTGCCGCGGCGGTTTCACCCACCAGGACGCGCACGTTCGTGAGCCCGTGCGCCACGGCGTTCGCCTCCGCCAGCGCCACGGCGCGCTGATTCACGTCGGTCATCCACACCTGGCCACGGGGGGCAAGCGAAGCGGCGACCAGCCCGATGGCGCCATACCCGCATCCCAGATCCAGAACTCGATCCGCTCGTCGCACCCGCATCGTCTCGATCAGCAGCCGCGTCCCGGCGTCGATGCCGCGCGGCGAGAACACCCCGGCGTCAGTCTGAAAAGACCAGGTGCGACCCCGAAGCTGCACGCGGAGCGTCCGCGGGCGCGGCGCTGAACGCGGCGCAGGCGTAGAGTAGTGCTCGCTGCGATCCCCATCGCGACGGCTCGCCAGCCCCAGCGCCGCCTCGTAGCGTTCCAGCCCCGCCAGCCCCCGGCGCAGGCCGTCGTGTACCGCCTGCCGCGTGACCTGCATCCGCGCGGCGATCTCCCCAAGCGAGAGGTCGTCCTGATAGTACTGGCGCAGTAACCGCTGCTGCTGAGTCGTCAGAAGCGACCCGTACGCATCGAACATCCGGTTCGCCCGGTCCCGCGTGATCAGCGCCCGTTCCATGGTCGGATGATGTAAAGGCTTTCTCCTTGACATCACTCACGATATCATGTTGGCCGCGCGACGTCAACGCGTCCGCGTCCCCACTCGACGGCCCCCAGGGTGTCACGACGCGCCTAGCAGGACGCTGACAAATGCAGCGGGATCGAACGGCACCAGGTCGTCGGCCCCTTCGCCTACGCCGACGAAGACGATCGGAACACGCAGCTCGTGCGCGACCGCGACGACGATGCCGCCCTTCGCCGTCCCGTCGAGTTTGGTGAGCGCGACGCCGGTCAGACCCACGACCTGGTGGAAGTGCCGTGCTTGAGCCAGCCCATTCTGGCCGGTGGTGGCGTCGAGCACAAGCAGGCGCTCGAGGGGCGCACCCGGCAGCGCGCGGGCGATCACCCGATCAATCTTCTTCAGCTCTTCCATCAAGTTGACTTTCGTGTGGAGCCGGCCGGCGGTGTCTACAATGAGCACGTCGGCGCGTCGCGCCGCAGCGGCCTGCGCGGCGTCGAACACCACGGCCGCCGGATCTGCGCCCGCCCGGTGGCGGATCACCGGTGCGCCCACGCGTTCGCCCCACACCTCGAGCTGATCGATCGCCGCCGCGCGAAATGTGTCAGCCGCGGCCAACATCACCCTCCGGCCCTGGGCGCTCAACCGGTGGGCGAGTTTGCCGATGGTTGTGGTCTTGCCTGACCCATTGACCCCCAGGATCAGAATGACCGCAGGCGGTGGATCGAGCCGCAGCGCACGGGGTGAGCCCAGGGCCTCTCGCAAGATCGCGGCAAGCGCCGCGCGAACCGCATCGGGCGTCCGCGCAGCGGGATCACGGCGCACACGCTCGACGATCTCTGCACTGAACGCAGCGCCGACATCCGCCTGGATGAGGATCTCTTCGAGTTCATTGAAGAACGCCTCGTCCGGCGGTGCGGCCAGCAACGCGTCGAGCCGCGTGGCGACGGCCTCCCGCGTCCGGCCCAGCGACTGGCGCAGCCGGGCGAGCCAGCCCGAGGGTTCCGCGCCCATGGAGGTCCTACTCAGCCGGCAGCGCGACGGCGTGAGGCGCTCTTGACTCCTGCCGGACTCGCGGAGCCTCGCGTGCTTCGGACCCCTCGTCCCTCTCCGGCGCGACCAGCCGGACCGACACGATCGATGAGAGGCCCGGCTCCTGCATCGTGACGCCATAGAGGATGTCGGCGGCGGTCATCGTGCCCTTGTTGTGCGTGATGATCAGCACCTGAGTCTTCAAGGCCAGGTCCTTCAACAGTTCAGTGAACCGCTTGGTGTTGGCGTCGTCAAGCGCCGCTTCCACCTCGTCGAAGATGCAGAACGGGCTGGGATGGACGCGCAACATCGCAAAAATGAGCGTGAGTGCGACGAGCGCCCGCTCCCCGCCCGACAGCGCGACCAGAGGTCGTCGCTTCTTGCCTGGGAGCTGCGCAATCACTTCCAGTCCGGGCTCGGCGCCCAGGACATCCTCCACGAGCTCGAGCTCGCCCTGCCCGCCTTCGAACAGCCGTTCAAAAAGGCGGCCGAACTCCCTGTTGACCTCATCAAACGTCTCCCGGAAGCGGACGCGCAGCGCGGCGTTGATGTGCGCAATCGCCTGGCGGAGCGCGTCGCCGGAACTGCGCAGATCGTCCGTCTGCGCGCGCAGCGCGTCCAGGCGCGCCGTGACCGCCGCATGCTCGTCGATCGCGCGCAGGTTGACCGGACCGAGTTCGCGCAGCGCCGCCCGCAACTCATCCAGACGCCGCCGGGCATCGTCCCGGGTTCCTTCGAGGCGGCGCGTCGCGGATTCCTCAAGCGTGATGCCGTACTGTTCCCGGAGGCGGGTCGCGGCGGCGCCCAGTTCGGCGTCGGCCTGCGTCGAGCGCAGCTCGGTGCGGTGCATGGCGACCTCGGCGGCTCGCGCGGCCTCGACGGCTGCAACGTGCACGCCCTGCTGCTGCGCAAGCTCATCGCGCAGCCGGATCCGTTCTGTGGATACCCGCTCCACGTCGGCCTTGGTCGCGGCCTGTCCGGCGCCCAGACGGTCGTAGGCCGCCGCTGTCTTGTCTCGTTCCAGGGACACGCCAGCCAGGTCGGCCGAGACACCCTCGATCTGACCGGCAAGATCGGTGCTGCGGGCGTCGAGGTCGGCCATCGCGGCGTTTCGGTCGCCGAGGCGGACCCTGAACGCCTCAAGACTGGCGTCGAGCTGGACAAGCGCGAGCCGATAGGTCGTCACCGCCGCCGCCGCCGCCTCGCGTGCGGCTTCGTGTCGCTCGACGTCTTCTTGCGCGGCCATGACATCGGCATCCAGCCGGCGCGCCTCTTCGTCGAGGCGGCGCACGTCCGCGTGGCGTCCAGTGATCTCAGCCTGCAGGCGCTGCAGGTGAACGGCGACGGATTGCGCTTCGCCGGCCTGCGCAGCCTCCTCGCCGGCGACGCGAGTGGCTTCGGCTTGAAGCCCCGCAAGGCGCTGCAGCCGTGCAGCCAGGAGGGCGGCCGCCGTGTCGCGGTCTCCGCGGGCCGCGTGCAAGGCCTCCTCGGCGTCGGCGCCGTGAAGGATGGCGTCGGATCGCCGTCGCTCGGACTCTCGACTCTGGGCTTCTGCGCGGGCGAGGGCGGCTCGGAGATCGGCGATCACCTGGGTCCGGCCGAGTGGCGTCGCGTCGTGCGAGACGCCCCCGCCCACCGAGACGACACCATCAGGCGAGAGCAGCGTGCCCTCGCGTGTGACAATCCGGCCGGGATACCCGGCAGCGAACAATCGCCACGCGCCGGTCAAGTCGTCGGTGATTGCGACATCCCCCAACAGGGCCTCGACAACAGGACGGATCGGCGTGTCGGTGTCAACCACATCTGCAGCCCGCACCACCATCTGCACGCCGAAGTCGGTCGCACTGGCGGCGGGATGCCTGGGCCGGAGCGCATTCCTCGCCAGGACCGTGGCGCGCCCGCTCGCTTCGGTCGTGAGAAACCGGACCACGGCGTGCAGCGCAGCCCGATCATCAACCACCAGACAATAGAGGCGGCGACCGAGCGCGGCGCCGAGCGCCTGACGGTAGGCTTCGGGAACGCTGAGGTGATCCACGATCGCCCCACGCAGTCCAGGAAATCTCTGCGGGTCGGACTTCGCAGCGAGCAGCACCTGGCGGACGCCCTCCTCGAAACCCGTGAACTGGGCCGCGGCCTCCTCCATCGCCGAAAGACGCGTGCGCAGGCGGTGCTCATCGAGTTCGGCCGCGTGGACAGCCTCGGCAGCCGCGTTCAGTTCTTGCCGGCACCCCTCGAGCGTCGTGGACGCTCCGGCAAGCCTTTCATCGGCCGATTGCACGGCCTGACGGGCGTGGGCGCTGGCCTGCTGAGCCGCCTCGCGATCACGAATGAGATGCGCGGCGACCTGGCCCAGCGCTCCGGCCTTCTGCTCGGTGGCCACGACCGACTGTGCAAGGATCTCGGCCTTCGCACCGAGTGCTGCAAGGTCGTTGTGGCTCTGCGCAAGCGTTCGCCCGACCTCCGCGGCCTCTTGCTCACGCTGGGCAAGCCGGGCTTCGCCCTCTTCCGCCGCAGCCGCGGCGCGGGCCAATCCGGACTCGGCATCGTCGAGCTCGCGTGCCTGCGCCTCCCGCCTGCGCGCCGCATCGGCGGCCTCGTTGCCGAGGGTCTCCGCATCAGCCGCGAGCACCGCGCGTTCCTCTCGCAGCCGGCCGACCTCCGCATTGAGATGCCCGGCCTGACTGCTCAGTCGTTCGGCCCGTGCCTGCAGCGCCTGGACCTCGGCCGCCTTGGCGCTGATCGCCTCGGCGCCCTCAAGCAGTGTCTCCTGCCCTCGCTCCCACGCGGCGGTTGCGGCCCCAAGGTGCGCCTCCACCATTGCCACATCCGCGGCTGCCTCGACGACCCGCCGCTCGGCTGCGGCGGCCTGCTCCCGGTCCGCATCAAGCTGCGCCCCCAGCCGGCGGACGGTTCCCAGGAGCCGGCGCGCCTCATCGGCAAACAACGCCAGCTCCAGCTCGCGCAACTCCTGGCTGTAAGACCGCTGGAGCGTTGCCGCCTCGGCCTGCACGGCGAGCGCCTGCTGCTGATGCTCGAGTTCGTCAAGAAGATCTGTCAGACGGTTCAGGTGAACCTGCGCGTGGTCGAGGCGCCGCTCAGCTTCTGTCCGCTGGCGCTTGTGCCGGGCCAGGCCTGCGGCCTCTTCGAGCCAGTGACGGCGCTCGATCGGCGTGGCGCGCAGGACGGCGTCCACTTCGCCCTGGCCGATCAACGCATACGAGCGCCCCCCGAGCCCGGTGCCCAGAAACAGCATCTGCACGTCACGCAGCCGACAGTCGACGCCATTGATCCCATACTCGCCCTCGCCGCCGCGCGTGACGCGGCGAGTGACCGTGACCTCGTTGAACTCAAGCGGGAGCAGACCGGCGCTGTTGTCAAAGGTGAGCGCCACTGTGGCCAGGCTCTGCGCCCGGCGCGTGGCGCTCCCGGAGAAGATGACATCGTCCATCCGCGCGCCGCGCAGGAGGCGCGCGTTGGTCTCTCCGAGCGCCCAGCGGACGCCATCGAAGATGTTACTCTTGCCGGTGCCGTTGGGCCCCACGATCGCGGTGATTCCCGGATGGAACTCCAGTTCGGTACGGTCGACAAACGTCTTGAATCCGATCAGCTCTAGCCTCCGAAGCTGCACGCTGCGTCTCCTCCTCAACTCGAGCCGCGGGAAGCGGCCCGCCCGTGGTCCGAATGCCGCTCGCGCTACAGCGGCAGAGTCTAATCGGGCGCTGCGATGACAGGTATCTCTCGTGCTGCCTGACGGTACAACCCTACCAGCCGGTGGATGACCTCTTGAATCGCGTACGCTCGCGCGGCCAGCCGGCCGGCGCCGGCGCACCGCTGCCGCAACGTCGCATCTTCGAGCAGCCGGCGGATCGCCACGCCCAGGGCGCGCGGATCCTCATCGGTCAGCAGCCCGGTTTCACCATCGCGCACGACCTCGGGTACCCCGCCGGCCCGCACCGCGACGACAGGCAGTCCGGCAGCCATCGCCTCCACGACAACGATCCCCTGTGTCTCAGTCGGCGAGGCGAAGGCGAACAGATCGGCCGCAGCGTAGCAGTCGAGGACGCGATCGTGCTCGAGCGGACCGCTGAACGCCACCTGTCCGCCGATGCCGAGCGTCACCGCAATCCCCTGGAGCTCGGCAGCCTGCGGTCCACCGCCCACCACCAGCAGGCGCCCCGGCCCGCTGCGCGCCGCCTGCGCAAACGCCGCCAGCAGGATGTCAAAGCGCTTCTCGCGGGCCAGCCGTCCCACCGTGATGACCAGGGGCGCACCGGCAGGGATGCCGTGACGCGCGCGCACCCAGGAAGGATCGAGGCGATCGTATCGATCAAGGTCAAGACCTGCGGTGGGCAACACCTCGATGGGCGACGCGACGCCCAGGGAACTCAGCCACGACTTCACCGCCTGAGACGGGGCGACGACGACCGCACACCCGTTGCAGTACCTCCTGGTGTAGCGAGCGACGATCTCCCGGGAGTAGCGCTGCGAGACGAGCGGGATGTAGTGGACGTATTCGGAATACATGCTGTGGTGCGTGAAGATCAGCGGGAGGCGCAGCCGGCGAGCCGCGTACCGGCCGGCGGTTCCCATCAAGAACGGCGAATGGGTATGGATGACCGACAGGCGGCGTCTCCGGAGGTCGCCGATGAATCGTCGGGCAAGCGGGATGGCCAGCGGAAAGTCTGGCACGCCGGGCGCCCGGACGGACGGAAACCGTACGACATCGGGATCGGTGTCGCGATACCCTTCGGAGCCTGGAGCGAAGATCGACGCGTGGTGGCCCTGCCGGCGTAGCTCGCTGACAAATGATTCGATGGATCGGACGACCCCGCTGATGCGCGGCAGGTAGGAATCCGAGAACATCCCGACACGCACGGCGCCCGCCTCAGCGCTGGTCTGCGTGATGCTCCACCCCCGTCCCACGGGTGAACGCAGCGCGGCCGGCTTCCAGCATCGCCGAATGGTTCGCGCCGTCATGAAGATTTCCTCTGGTCAGCCACACCCGTCGCTCGAATGGCTTCGCTCAGGGCCGCCACTTCGGCGGCGATGGATGTGGCCCGCGCGACGAGATACGCTCGCGCCTGAGCGATCGCCGGCTGCGCCCACGCCGGCGCGTCTTGGGCTTCGTCGTCGTCGAGCACCTCTACACCGCCCCGCGCAGTCACCAGGACATCGAGCGCCAGGTCTTGCCAGTGCACGGCGTCGGCGCGGATCTCGACATCGGCGGCGGCATTGAGGTAGATGCCAAGCGTCCGTCCTTCCTCGTCGAACCAGTGATACGCGGTGTACGGCCGCCCCGCCCAGTAGTGGGCGATCGTCACGGCGCCAGCGGGCAACGCCAGGGTGCCAACCGCCGCCGGACGCGGCAGGACGTAGCGCAGGGCCACCCAGCCGTCGCCGCGCCCCAACAGGGTGCAGGCGAACCGATGCTCCCGGCCGTCGAGCGTCCGCTTGATCTCCACCACCTCGGTTTCGCCCCCTGTGTCCCTCTGATCGCGCGCACCGTCTTCCCTGACCCCATCGCGTGACAAAATGACGGAGCGGCGCTCTCGCGCCGCCCCGCGCGGTTAATCCATCTATGTTGTGATGGTCGGGGAGGGGGGATTTGAACCCCCGGCCTCAGCGTCCCGAACGCTGCGCGCTAACCAAGCTGCGCTACTCCCCGACGCCAGCTCCCATTGTAGTCACGGAAACGGGGCCGGGCAAGTCACCTCGTGGTGTGCTCTATCTGACTGCACGAGCTCCGTTACGCCTCCGTCCGATCGGGTTCGGCCTCGCCGGCCGGCGCCTCCTCTTCCGGGCGCGGCTCCACCACCTGTCGCAGCAGCGCGCCGACCGCGTCGCCGATCGTGACGCGGCCTTCGTCTTCTTGTCCCCGCATATAGTCCTTCACGCGCTTCCGCTCAGCCTCGCGGGCAACCCGGCGCAGGCTAAGAATCATACGCCGCTCTTCCGACCGGATATCGGTGATCATCGCCTCGATCGCCTGTCCGATCGCGACGACCTCGTCGACCTTTGCCACCCGCCGTTCCGCCAGTTCCGAGATCGGCAGAAACGCGTCGAGGTCGCGCAACCGCACGAAGGCCCCCGAGGCCACGATCCGCACGACCTTCCCCTTGACCACCTCGCCGCCGCGGTAGCGCTCCGTCACATCGGCCCAGGGATCCTCAAGAATCTGCTTGAGGCCGAGCGAGATCTTGCCGGCGTCACGGTCGACGCGCAGCACCTGCACCCGCAGGTGCTGGTTGCGGCGCACCACCTCAGAGGGATGCCGGATGTAGGTCCACGCCATCTCGCTGATCGGCAGCAGACCGTCTACGCCGCCCAGGTCGACGAACGCACCGAAGTCGGTGATGCGCTTGACGGTTCCTTCCACCACCGCGCCTTCCTGCAGCGAGCCCAGGACGTCTTCACGCTTCGAACGGCGCTCGTCCTCGACCGCCAGCCGGTGTGACAGGATCACGCGGCCTTTGCCACGATCCACCTCGATGACCTTCAGTGGGATCGACTGCCCAACGAACCACTCGAAGCGGCGGCCTTTCGCCTGAGAGAGGTCGACGTGCGAGCCGGGCACGAATCCGCGGACCCCCAGATCGACGACGAGCCCGCCTTTGACCTTGTCGACCACCATGGCATGGAGGACGCTGCCGGCCTGCTGCGCTTCGATGACGCGGTCCCATGCGGCCATGAAGTCGGCCCGCTTCTTGCTGAGGATAATCGTGCCCTCTTCGCCTTCCACGCGCATCACCATCACGTCGATCCGGTCGCCCACGGCCACGGGCTCAGGCTCCTCCCCACGGCGGGTCAACTCCTTGGGAGGAATCAGGCCTTCGGACTTGGCGCCGATGTCGACCAGAATCCCCTCGGTATCCACACGGACGACCGTGCCCTTGACGATTTGCCTCTCTTGCAGCATCGGGATCGCGTCAGAAAGGTCGACGGTATCGCCTTTCATTCCCTGAGAATCCTCGGACGTCGTCTCGTCGTCCATCCCCATCGCCGCCCCCTCACAACGGAATAACCCGGCATGCGTATGTTCACCAAGGGCGTCTGTACTGGTTCGCCGGCCCCGGCAGGCTTCCTCCCCTCAGATCCGCCAGTGGGCCATGAGCATGCGCCGGGCCGCCCGCAGACGCGGCCGGATGGCTGCCGGCGAGGTCTCAGTCGGCGGGGCTCCAGACGCCGAGATCCCGGCAACCACCGCCCCGCCGGACGGGGGTCGGGCGACTGTTTCGTCAGCCGCAGCGCCCGCGGCCATCTGGCCGGTCAGTACCTCAAGCGTGGCGACCACGGAGGCGCTGAGGGCCTGGAGAGCATACCCCCCTTCAAGGACCGCAAGCAGAGGCGCCCGCAGCGATTGCGCCGCGTCGTCGAGCAGATGCGTCAGCCGTCCGAACCCGCGTGCGGTCAGCGCCATCCCGCCCAGAGGATCGGCGTGGTGGGCATCATACCCGGCCGAGACGATGAAGAAGTCAGGTTTGAACGTCGAGGCGAGCGGCAGCACCACCTCAGTGAAGAGTTCGTCGTACCCGCCTTCCCCGGTCTGGGCCGGCAGGGGGACGTTGACCGTGAACCCCTCTCCGGGACCTTCTCCGATCTCATCAAGCGCGCCCGTCCCCGGGTACCACAACTCCTGGTGAGCCGAGAAAAAGAGTACCCCGGCATCCCGCCAGAATATGGCCTGGGTCCCATTGCCGTGGTGCACGTCCCAATCCACAATCATCACACGTTGGCGCCCGGCGCGCCTGGCCGCGACGGCGGCGACCGCGGCGTTGTTGTAGAGACAGAATCCCATACCGCGGTCCGGGAGCGCGTGATGCCCAGGCGGGCGCACCATCACGAACGCCCGGGACGCGTCGCCGGCGCACAGCCTCTCCGCGGCGCGCTGGGCGGCGCCGGCGGCATGTCCCGCAGCATGCGCCGACTCTGGGCCCACCGGCGTGTCCGGGTCGAGCCACCCTCCTCCCTGCCCGGCCATCGTCTCAACCCTGGCGATGTACGAACGAAGGTGGACGTCTTCCAGCAGATCGCGGGCGACCGCGGGAGGCTCAGGCGCATCGATCAGATCTGCCAGGTGACTCTCATCGATGGCCCGCCTGAGCGCGCGCAGGCGCTCAGGCCGCTCGGGATGTCCCGGACCCGTGCGGTGCCGCTCGCATGCGGGGTGGGTGAAGAGCAGGGTGGTCACGATGCGGCCGCGGCGCGGAGGCGGGCGATCGCCGCCTCGATCCCTTCCGGCGCCTGAAAGATCGCGGATCCCGCGATCAGCACGTCCGCCCCGGCTCCGACGGCCGCACGGGCGGTCTGCGCGGAGATGCCGCCGTCGATGTCGATCCGCGCCCCGGGCGATCCCAACAGCGATCGGATGCGACCGATCTTGGGCAGGACGGCTGGAAGGAACGCCTGTCCGCCATAGCCGGGATTGACGCTCATGACCAGGATGACATCGAGTGTGTCACGCAACTCTTCGCAGGCGTCCGGCTGGCTCCCCGGATTGAGCGCGATGCCTGCCTGGCAGCCGAGCCCTCTGATCGCCGTGAGCGCGCGGTGCGGGTGCGCGGTGGCCTCAAGGTGAAGGGCCAGGCTGGAGGCCCCGGCCCGCGCAAACGCCTCGAAATGGCGCTCGGGGTTGGAGACCATGAGGTGCACGTCGATCGGCAGTCCGCTGACCCGCCGCACCGCCTCGACCACAATGGCCCCGATCGTGATGGGCGGCACGAAATGGCCATCCATGACGTCGACGTGCAGCCGGTTGGCGCCGCCCCGCTCGGCTGTGCGGATGGCATCGCCAAGCGCAGCAAAGTCGGCGCTGAGGATGCTCGGCGCGATCTGCACGCCGCCGGACGGCCGCGGGCCCGCCGACGTCACGGACGGACCTCTTGAACCAGCCGGTTGGCGATGTACACCTGAACGATCGTGTAGCCCTGGCTCTGCACGAGCTGATCGATCCGGTCGCCGGCAACATGCATGGCCTGATAGATGGTGCGCACGCCGGTTTGATCGATCACGACGATCTTGACCTCCTGAGCGCCTCCCTCGGGCACCACTATCTGCACACGGGTTCGTCGCGCCTGGCCTGGAGACGCCTCCCGGACAGGTCGGGGCGACGGCTGCACGGCTACCGGCGCCGCGCTTGGTCGAGGCGCCGAGGCTGGTGGTCGTGGAGACGGGTCAGTTCGTGGCGGCTCGACTGGCTGCGGCTCGACCGTGATGACCGGCGCGCTCGGGGGCGCACCCTCTTCGCCTGGTCTGGCGCTGATCGTCAGCGTGATCGTCGTCTGCCCAGCCCGCAGGCGGGTGGCGGCCTCCGGGGTCTGTTCCAGGACGATACCGGGCTCAACATCCGTGGACGCGACGGTGCGCAGATGCGTGAGCACCAGCCCGCGGTCGTCGAGCACGCGGCGCGCCTCGGCCAGCGTACGCCCGACCAGCGCGGGCATCTCGACGAGTTGAGGACCGCGGCTGATGACCAGCGTCACAGGAGAGTTGATGGGGACCGTGGCCCCGGCCGCAGGACTCTGGCGGAGCACGATGCCGGATCTCACGATGTCGTCATGTCCGTCCAATACCCCGCCAAGCCGCAGATTGGCACTGTCGAGCGACAGCCGCGCTTCTTGCAGCGTCTTTTGCGCCAGATCTGGGACGGTGGCCATTCGCGCGCCGATACTCACGACGACCGCCACCCGGCGGCCTTGTTTGAGGCGTTTGCCGGGGGGCTGATCCTGTGAGATCACGATATCGGGCGGCACGTTTGGGCTGTTGGCCCGCTCCGCGACATCCAGCACGAGGCCGGCCTGCCGGGTAATCAGTTCCGCCTGCGGCACTGTCCGGCCGACGAGCGCGGGCATCTCGACTTCCGGAACATTGAGGTACACGGTGAGCGCCTGCCATCCAGTCCAGAGACCGATGGCAATCGCGGCCAGCACCACAGTAACGACGCCCAGCACAGCCACGCGCGGCCGGCGTGCACCCGCCAGGCCTTCGGCCATCTCGAACGATCGTGTCACCGCATCGTCCGCGGGGACAGTCTCCTTCCACACGTCGGTCTCGCCGGCCAAGTCCGTGGCCATCTCGCGCGCGGAACCGTAGCGGTCGTCGCTGCGCTTGGCCATCGCCTTGAGGATGATGCCCTCGAGCCGTACTGGGACGTCTGGCTGGATCGCCCGAGCCCGTGGAGGCGGATCGTGCAGGTGCTTGAGGGCGATGGCGATCGGCGTATCGCCGTCGAACGGCAACCGCCCCGTCAGCATCTCGAACAGTACCGCGCCGAGCGTGTAGATGTCTGATGCGCGGCCGACGGGGGCGCCGCGGGCCTGCTCGGGCGAGAGATACTGCACCGTCCCGAGCACCGTTCCGGGCTGGGTAATGGTGACCGCCGCCAGGGCGCGGGCGATGCCGAAGTCGGCGACCTTGACGGTGCCGTCCGGCACGATCAGGATATTCTGCGGCTTCACGTCGCGATGAACAATGCCCTCGTGATGAGCGTAGTCGAGGGCCTCGCACACCGCCGTGGCAATCCGCTCGGCGTCGGGAGGGTCGAGCCGACCGAGACGCCGCAGGTGCTCTTTGAGATCGTGGCCGTCCACGTATTCCATCGCGATGTAGTAAGTATCGCTGTCGTGCCCGCTCTCATAGACCTGGACGATGTTCGGATGTCTCAGTCCTTCGGCGGCTCTGGCCTCGCGGGTGAATCGCTCGACGAACTCCCGGTCGGCGGCATACTGCTCGCGCGGGATCTTCAGGGCGACAATGAGACCGTCTGACCGTCGCGCCCGGTAGACCGTCGACATGCCGCCGTCGGCGATCCGGCCGAGGATCTCGTAACGTCCGGCGATGACGGTGCCGCCCGGCGGGCTCACACCGGAACTCCCTCGGCATGCGTGCGCCGCAACTGCCCGCAGGCGGCGTCGATGTCCACGCCGCGGTCGATGCGTATAGTTGCAGGAACGCCGCCGGCGCGCAGCAGCCCGACAAACCGGTGGACGGCCTGAACCGGCGGCCGCTGATACTGCATGCCGTAGACCGGATTCCAGGGGATCACGTTCACGTGCGCGCTGCCCCCCGCCAGCAGCCGCGCGAGCGCGCGCGCCTGGTCGCTCCTATCGTTGACCCCGGCCATCAGCACGTACTCAAAGGTCACCCGACGACCCGTCAGATCCGTGTATTCGCGCGTGGCGGCCAGCAGCTCGGCGACCGGCCACCGGCGGTTGACCGGGACCAGCGCTGCGCGCAGCGCGTCCGTGGGCGCGTGCAGCGAAACCGCCAGCGTCAGTTGCAGTCGCTCCTGAGCCAGCCGGCGAATCTGCGGCGCCAGCCCAACGGTGGAGATGGTCAGGTTCCGCATGCCGATGTGCGGCCCGTACGGCGCGTTGAGCAACCTGACCGCCTTGAGTGTCGCCTCGTAGTTGGCCAGCGGCTCCCCCATGCCCATGAACACGACGTGCGTGACGCGCTCGCCGGTCTCGTGCGCCAGGAGCAGCACCTGATCCACAATCTCCCCGGCCGAAAGGTTCCGCGTCAGCCCTGCCAGCCCGGTTGCGCAGAAGGTGCAGCCCATTCCGCAGCCGACCTGCGTGGAGACGCAGACGGTCCGGCGGCCATCATCGTAGCGCATCAACACCGTCTCGATCGTCGCGCCATCGTACAGACCGAGGAGCACCTTTGTCGTCAGATCATTCGGAGCATCCGAGCGGATCAGGGGTCGCAGCCGCGAGATCGTGGCGATTGATCCGAGGCGCGTGCGCAGCGGCTGGGACAGATCGGTCATCTCCGCGAAATCCGAGGCACGGCGTCCGTAGACCCAGCGGGCCAGTTGCCGGCCCCGGTAGCGCGGCTCGCCGAGATCGGCGGCCACGGCCTCCAGTTCGTCGAGCGTCAGTCCCACGAGTTCCGTCATGCTCTCAGGCTCAGGTCGCCGGTTTCGACCTTCCTGATTATAGCGGTCCCCGCCCGCGCGGTGGTCATCGCCTGCGCAGCCGTGCGATATAGAATCCGTCGGTATCGTGCCGATGCGGGAGCAGCCGGACTTCCCCCGACATGATTCCCTCCACCGGGCTGCCGCCGACGATTCTTGGAAATGCGTCCGGCAACGGCGCGCGGCCGAACGACGGATGGCCGGCCAGAAACGCCTGGACGACCGCCGGGCCTTCCTCGGGTTCGAGGCTGCAGACGCTGTAGACGAGGACCCCGCCGGACTGCACCGCGCCGGCCACACCGTCAAGGATGACCCGTTGCGCGGCCGCGTGGCGGGCCAGGTCGGCCTCGACGGCGCGCCACTTGATGTCAGGCCTCCGGCGGATCGTGCCCAGTCCGGAGCACGGCGCGTCAACCAGGACCGAATCCGCTTCACCGGACCAGCGCCGGCCGATCTCACGGGCATCCAGGTGATGCGCTTCGACGCACGTGGCCCCCATAGCCGCCGCGCGGTGCGCCACCCCTTGGAGCTTCCGCGGGTGGATGTCGCACGCCAGCACCCGGCCCTCGTTTCGCATGAGGGCCGCCAGGTGCGTCGTCTTCCCGGCAGGCGCGGCGCAGGCGTCAATGACGACACTGCCCGGCGCAGGCGCAACCGCCAGGGCCGCAAGCATCGCACCCTCATCCTGGACCATGCAGAGTCCTTCGTCGATGACCGGAAGACGTTGGACCAGGGACCCGTGCACCCGCACGGCCTCGGGCACGAGTCCGGGTTCTGCAGACACGCCCCGCCCGCGCAGGTTCGCCAGCACCTCATCGCGCGTCGCGCGCAGCGTGTTGACACGCAGCACCGATGACGCCGGCCGCGCGTTCGCCGCGGCGAGCGCTCGCGCCTCGTCGAATCCCCAGTGAGCCGCCCACCGCGCCACCAGCCAGCGCGGGTGCGAGTAGACGACCGCGACATGACCAACCGGGTCGGTGGCGGCATCCGGCGGGGGCGGCGGGCCCTCGGCAACCAGGCGCCGCAGCACGGCGTTGACCAGCCGCGCGGTGCCGACATGCCCGTGGCGCCGGGCCAGAGTCACTGATTCCGAGGTCGCGGCGGCTGCCGGGATCCGGTCCATGTCAAGGATCTGAAAGGCCCCCATCCTGAGAATCGTGCGAATGGCAGGTGGGAAGTCAGGGAACGGTTGTCGCAGAAGAGGGGCGAGAGCGTAGTCGAGACGCTCGCGGTGCCGCAGCACGCCGAGCGTGAGCGCAGTCGCCAGCGCCCGGTCCACAGCGGACAGCGACGACCGCTCCAGCGTTCGGTACAGGAGGATCGACACAAATGCGTCGGCCGCCTCTGCTCGATTCAGAACCGCAAAGGCGGCCTCGCGGGCGGATCGCAGCCGTCTAGGAGCTGCCTTACTCGTCACGCATGTTGCGTAGCGCCAGCAGACGCACGAGCTGGAGCACCGCCATCGCCGCGGCCGCGACATAGGTCAGCGCAGCGGCGTTGAGCACGCTGCGTACGCCCTGGGCCTCACTGGGCATCACGAGCCCCTCGCCCTGCAGGACCGCCACGGCGCGCCGGCTCGCGTCAAACTCCACCGGGAGCGTCACGAGCGAGAACGCAATGTAGCCGAGGAACAGGACGATACCCAGGTCCATCAGCGGTCGCATGCTGGTGAACAGGCCGATCATGAACAGGATCCACGCCGCGTTGGTCCCGATGGTCGCCAGCGGCACGATCGCGCCCCTGACAGCCAACGGCGCGTACTTCTCTAGATCCTGCAGTGCGTGGCCGCACTCGTGGGCGGCGACGCCGGCGGCCGCGACTGAATTGCTCCCATACACCTCTGGCGAGAGGCGGAGCGTCTTCGTGCGCGGGTCGTAGTGGTCGGCGAGCGCGCCCTGCACCGGCTCGATCTTGACGGCACCGAGGCCGCGTCGCTTCAAGATCTCGGCGGCAACTTCGGCGCCGGTCCGGCCGCTGGCCATCCGGACTTGACTGTACTTATGGAAGGTACTGCGCACCTTCCACTGCGCGAAGCCCGCCAGCAAGATCCCTGGAATCAGCAAGAGAAACGTCGAGTCGAAGAACATGTGCATTCCCCCCTCTCCACTATTCTATCATCTTTCCAGAAGGACTCGGGGCGATCCGCGTCTGGCCGAGACTTTCTCCTGGCGCGACTGCATGGCCACGCAGAAAGTCGCCGGCCGGCATGCGTCGTCCGCCTTCAGGCTGGACCTCGAGGAGCACCACACTACCTTCGCCGGCAGCGACCGTGATTCCACTGTCATCGGCCGCCAGGACCTGGCCGGGCGTGCCGGGGTCCTCACTCGGGCCGATGCGCGCGCGCCAGATTTTGAGCGTCCCGCCGCGCCAGGCGGTGTAGGCGCACGGCCACGGATTCATCGCCCTGACCCGATTCACGATCTCCCGCGCTGGTCGATTCCACCGGATCTCGCCGTCGGCCTTCGACACCTTCCCGACGTACGTGGCCCTGGCGTGATCCTGAGGATCGCGCGGGGCTGTGCCGCGGGCGATCAGCCGGACCGCCTCGAGGAGCACCGCCGCGCCCTCTTCGGCGAGCCGGACTTCCAGCTCGCCGGCGGTCTCTTCCGGCGTGATCGGGACCTGGCGCTGCAGGATGATATCCCCGGCGTCCAGCTCATCGGCCAGGTACATGATCGTCACGCCGGTCGTCGTGACTCCGTCGACGATCGCGGCTTGAATCGGCGACGCGCCCCGATACGCCGGGAGCAACGATGGATGCAGATTGATCCCGCCGAGGGGCGGGAGCGCGAGCACTGACCGGGGGATGATCCGGCCATAGGCCACGGTCGCAAGCAGATCGGGCCGCAGCGCGGCCAGGTCGGCCTGGACTGGTGCGGTTTTCAGACTCGGGGGCTGCGCGACGCTCAGGCCCAGCTTGCGCGCGGTGACTGCGACCGGAGGCGGGGTCAACTTCCGTCCCCGGCCGGCGGGCCGGTCAGGCTGTGTGAGGACGGCGATGATCGACGTCGCGCCGGCGAGCGCGCGCAGCGACGGTATCGCAAACTCAGGAGTGCCCAGAAACACCACACGCAGGGAGGCGGTCTCGCGCGCAGTCATTTGGCTGCAAGGACACGGGCGGCGCGTGCGATCATTCGGCAGCAGGTCCTCTCACGGAGCGGCGTGCGATCACTCAGTGGCAGGCGCAGAGTCGTCGGCAGGTGTGATGATGCGGATGGTGTCGTGATCGATCACGCGATCGAGGAAGAGGATGCCGTCGAGGTGGTCGATCTCGTGCTGGAGTGCGCGCGCCAACAGCCCATCAGCGATGATGGTGATCCGCCGCCCGCGTCGATTCTTGCCCCGCACCGTGATCGTGGCGGCCCGTGGCACATCGCCGATGACCCCGGGAATCGAAAGGCAGGCCTCGGTCGCGGTCTCTTTGCCCTCGGCGGACAGGATCTGTGGATCAACGAGCACGACGGTGCGGTCCTCGACCTGCGCGACGAGCGCGCGTATGCTCTCCCCGATCTGAGGCGCGGCGAGCCCCAGGCCCTTGACGGCGCGCATCGTCGCGAACATCTGCTCGATGAGCCCCTGGACCTCTCTGGTGACCTTGCCGACCGGCCTCGCCTTCCGTCGCAGCACGCCAGCCTTCGGGCTGTCGACCGTCACGATCTCAAGCGCTGGTACCGCCGGCATCTCGCCCATCACGATACCACGCGGACAGGGAATCCTTCAAACGCCCCGCGCACCGGGCCGCCCGCTGGAGGAACTGCCGGCACGGAGAAGAAGGCCCAACAATGACATGAACCTCGATACCCTGCCCCGCGTGCCGCTCGCGAGACTGCCCACCCCCCTTGAGGAAGCCCCGCGGCTAGCCGCTGCGCTGGGCGTTGCGCGACTGTTCATCAAACGCGACGACCTGACCGACCTGGCGATGGGCGGCAACAAAGTACGAAGCCTCGAGGTTCTGCTGGGCGAGGCTCTGGCACAGCAAGCCGATACCATCATTACCACCGCCGGCGCGCAATCCAACTTCCTACGGCTCACCGCGGCCGCGGCAAGACGGGTAGGCCTGCGGCCTGTGCTCGTGGTGCGCGGCCGACCCGATGCGCCATCGGCCGGCAACCTCCTGCTGATGCGCGTCTTCGACGCCGAGATCCACTACGTCGAGACACATGATCCGTACGATGAAACGACGATCGTGAAGATGCGGGCGCTCGCCGATCGCGTCCGCGCGGCCGGCGGCCGACCGTACCTCATCCACCTGGGCACCTTCTCGGGAGGCCTCGCGGCTGCCGGCTACGTACCTGCGGGGGGTGAACTCGCCAGCCAGCTTCGTGAGTGCGGCGCGCGCGCCCAGCACGTCATCGTCGCCGTAGGATCAGGTGGCACGTATGCGGGGTTGCTGCTGGGGCTGCGCCTCGCGGGCGAGGAGTGCCACGTGCTCGGCGCCTCGGTGAATGCGCCTGCGGCCGAGCATTCCGCGCGCATCAGCGGTCACGTCCGCGTGGCGGCAGATGTGCTGGGCGCCCGCTCTCCAGTGCGCGAGGATGAGATCGACATTACCGACCGGCACATCGGTCCGGGGTACGGGATTCCGACATCCGACAGCGTCGAAGCCGTGCGACTGGCCGCGAAGACCGAAGGGCTGCTCCTCGACCCAATCTACACCGGCAAGGCCTGGGCCGCGCTGGCGGCCGCGGTTCGCACCGGCGCCATCGATCGCGGCGCCACAGTGGTCTTCGTCCAGACCGGCGGCGCGCCGAACCTCTTCGTCCACGCCGAGGCGGTAGCCGGTGTACCGGCCGGCCGAGCGACTCGCGGGACATAGGCTCGGGACGCCGCCATGCGCATCGAGTCGGTCCGCTCGATCCCGCTACTCGCGCCCCTGGACGAACCGCAGCGCACCGGCGTGGCCACGTTCACGAAACTGGCGACGACGCTGGTCGAGGTCCGGACCGACACCGGCGTCGTCGGGTACGGTGAGTGTCTGGCCCGCTACTCACCCCGCATCTGGGCGGCCATCGTCGACGA
>JBQTJG010000464.1:0-3967 GCA_052387355.1 Armatimonadota bacterium
CACCCGGCCTCGGGAACAACGCCCTCGGCCTCGCAGCATCCGGCTCGCCACGCTCGCCCTGTGACACGGGATGTGCTCACCCGGCCTCGGGACCAACGACCACGGCCTCCCTCAACGGCTATGAACACGAGAAGTGCTCATCCGGCCTCGGGAACAACGCCCTCGGCCTCGCAGCATCCGGCTCGCCACGCTCGCCCTGTGACACGGGATGTGCTCACCCGGCCTCGATGCGAACGAACCAGAGCGCGGTCTCCCCGTACCGCGCCTCCTTCACCACGACCAGGCCGGGCTCAAGTTTGGGCCGGTCGCGCCAGTGGCCCTCTGCGATGATCAACCCAGCCGGCGCCACCAGGCCTGCGGCGCTGATCGCTGCCAGGCTCCGTGTCAACCACCCGCGTCCGTATGGCGGATCGAGCACGATCAGGTCGAACGGCTCGCCTGCGCGGGCGAATCGTGCGACGGCGGCGAGCGCATCGTCACACCGGACCTCGGCCAGGTGCTCCAGTTCTTCCCGGCGTAGGGCCGCCCGAATCGCCTTGCAACGCGCAGCATCCGCCTCGACGAAAACCGCGCGGCGAGCCCCGCGATGCAGGGCTTCGATGCCCAGCGCCCCGGTCCCCGCGAAGAGATCGAGGACTGCGGCGCCGTCAACGGCTGCGCCCAGGCTGTTGAAGAGCGCATCTCGCACGCGCGCCGCCGTCGGTCGGAGCGCATCGTGGGCACGCACTCTGGTCGGACGTGTCGCCCGCCGCCGGGCGGCCGGATGGCTCACCCCACGGACGCCAGGAGCGCGCGGCCTTCGAGATGGCGGCGGACCGCCGCGCCAAGCTGGGCGGCCTCAGCCGACAACAGTTCGGGATCGTGCTGGAGTAGAACCTCCGCCGCCCGCTTCGCCTCCTCCATCAATGGGAGGTCGGCAACGGGATCGGCAATCCGCAGCCCTCCCAACCCGTGCTGCCGGACTCCAAGCACCTCTCCGGGCCCGCGCAATCGCAGATCCTCCTGCGCGATCCGAAACCCATCGGTCGTCGTCCGCATGACTTCGAGCCGGCGGCGTCCGTCTTCCGTCACCGGATCGGCGATGAGAACGCAGTGGGACCGCACCGCGCCGCGCCCGACCCGTCCTCGCAACTGATGAAGCTGCGCCAGCCCGTAGCGGTCCGCATCCTCAATGATCATGAGCGACGCGTTCGCGACATCGATACCAACCTCAATGACGGTGGTCGCGACGAGCACGTCGATCGCGCCCGCGCGGAATGCCTCCATGCGCTCCGCCTTTTGGACGGGCGGTAGCCGGCCATGCATCACCTCGAGCTTCAGGCCCGAGAGCCAATTCGCTGCCAGTTCGCGCGTCAGTTCGACAGCCGAGCGCACCTGGAGCGCTTCGGATTCCTCGATGAGCGGGCAGACCACGAAGGCCTGGCGGCCCGCAGCGACCTGCTCGCGCACATACGCATAGATTCCCGGCCGGGCGCTCTTCGGACGCATCAGGGTCACGACCGGCTGGCGTCCAGGCGGCATCTCGTCGAGCACGGAGACATCCAAATCGCCATACACCGTAAGCACCAGCGTTCTGGGGATCGGCGTAGCGGTCATCACCAGCACGTCGGGCGCCAATCCCTTCTGGCGCAGCCGCGACCGCTGCATCACGCCGAAGCGATGCTGTTCATCCACGACGGCGAGGCCGAGTCGGTCGAAGACCACGCCCTCTTCGAGGAGCGCGTGCGTTCCGACGACGATCCCCGGGTGGCCGCGGTGCAGCAGGTCGAGTGCCGGCGCCCGCGCGCTGGAATCCATCCCTCCCACGAGCAGATGGAGCCCGACGCCCAACGGGTCGAGCAGCCGTCGCAGGGTCAGGAAGTGCTGCTCGGCCAAGATCTCTGTGGGCGCCATGAGCGCACCCTGGTAGCCTCCTTCGACACCGACAAGCAGCGCGGCCGCCGCGACGACGGTCTTACCGGATCCGACGTCACCCTGAAGCAGTCGGTTCATCGGGGCCGGCCCACGGAGATCGGCCGTGATTTCGTCGATGACGCGCCTTTGGGCGCGTGTCAGCGGAAACGGCAGCGAGGCAAGGAACTGCGGCACGAGATCGCCCTTCGGGCCGTAGGTGGCCCCTCGAGGCGTCGCCTGCAAGGCGGCGCGCTGTTGCAAAATTCCGAGCTGCAGGATGAACAGTTCCTCGAACGCCAGTCGTCTCCGCCCGGCAGCCTGCGACTCTTCGTCCTCGGGAAAGTGCGCCGACCAGAGGGCCTCACGCAATCCAAGAAGTCCGTGGCGATCCCGGATGCCCTCGGGCAGCGCCTCCTCGAGACCGGCGGCACAAACCGTCAGCGCTTCCCTGATGATGGCGCGCAGCGCGCGTTGAGGCAGCCCCTCGGTCGTCGGATAGACAGGCACGAGGCGGCCGACGTTCCACGGCTCGGCGTCAGGGTCGATCAGCTCGATCTCCGGGGCCACGAACTGCAGGCCGCGACCAGCCCGCTCGACCCGGCCGAACAGGCTCACCTGCTGTCCGCGCGCCAGGCGTTGCGAGAGGTACGGCTGATTGAACCACACGGCGTGCGCCGCGCCGGTGGCGTCAACGATGCCCGCACGGACCAGCGTCGTGCCGCGGCGGGTGCGCAGCGTGCGGATCTCCTCGATGCGGACGATCGCGGCCTGTTCCGCATCAGCCACGAGCCGGCCGAGCGGGGTGGGATTGCGGCGGTCTTCGTGGCGGCGAGGCAAGTGCAGCAGGAGATCGTGAATCGTCTCGACGCCCAGACGGGCCAGCGTCGCCGCCCGCGCCGGACCGACGCCGCGAAGATACTGCACCGGCACGTCGGGAGTCGGCCGGCGAGCCTGTCCGGCGGCCGCAGGAGCGTCGACAGCAGCAGCCCGGCGCCTCGGCATACGTCACAGACCCGCCGCAAGCCCGCGGGTCTGCCGTGATGTTCGCCGATCCGCAGGGCTCTCCTTTGGGCGATATTGGGCGGTTCTGGGCGATCAACGGCGTTGCGGTCCGTGGATGTGTGTGCTAGAATCCGGCCGCTGTCTTCGTGCAGGCTTCTGCGCGATCCAGCGAGGTGCACGATGGCACGACGGTGCGCAATCTGCGGAAAGGGTCCGGCTGCTGGCAGAAGCCTGAGCCATTCCCACGTGCGGTCTTTGCGGAGGTTCCTTCCGAATCTGCAGAGAGTACGGGTGCTGGTAGACGGTACCAGCCGGCGCGTCAACGTCTGCACGACCTGCCTGAGGTCGAAGAGAACCGTCCGAGCGGTCTAGGTCGGCACTCGGCCCGCGACCTCTTACACCGCTACCCCTGCGGCGCGAAGACGGCGTCGACCTGATCGGCGCCGAACACGTACCAGTCCCCGCAGAAGCGGCACTGCACCTTGACCTCGCCCTCTTCGCGGAGCAAGCGGTCGGTGTCGACACGGCCGAGCGCCGCCAGGACGCGGGCAACTTTCGCGGAACTGCACCGACAGGCAAATCGCATAGATCGCCGTTCGAGCACCGAGACCGGCAGGTTTCCCAGCGCTTCAATAAGCATGTCATCGGGCGAAGCGCCGGCGCTGACCATCCGCGTCACCGGCGGCAGCGATCGCGCACGCTCCTCGAGATAAGCCGGAACCGACGGCGGCGCGCCAGGCAGGACCTGCAGCATCAGGCCTCCCGCGGCGAGCACGCTCTCATCAGGACCGACCAGGACGCCCACGGCCGCCACGGATGGTACCTGCTCGCTGTTCACCAGGAAGGCCGCGAGGTCCTCGCCGATTTCGCCTGATACCAACGGCACACTGCTCTGATGGGGATCACGCAGGCCGAGATCGCGCGTCACATGGAATGTGCCGTACCGGCCGACGGCCCCGCCGACATCGAGCTTACGCGCAGGCGTCGGCGGCAGGTCGGTCAGCGGATTCGTGACGTACCCCCTCAGCGACCCATCCGCCGTGCTCTCGGAGATCAACGGGCCAAGCGGTCC
>JBQTJG010000465.1:0-4767 GCA_052387355.1 Armatimonadota bacterium
GTGGGGACGGCGGTCATCGTGGCCCCGTGGTGGAATCCCGTGCGGCTCGCGAGCGAGATCTCGATGCTGGACATTCTGCTCAAGGGCCGTCGCCTCCACCTCGGAATCGGGCGCGGCATCTCGCCCCACGAGTACGCGTCGCTCGGGTACCCGATCGGAGAATCGCACGCGTACTTCTACGACGTGATCGGAGCCCTCAGGGCGTCAGATGGAGCTGAGCGTTTCACCTTCGACGGCAAGGTCTACAAGATTCCGCCGACCACCATCCGCCCACAGGCGCGGCACAAAGGCGATCTCACCACGCGCATCAAGGCGGCGTTCACCACCGAGGCCTCCGCGCGGATGGCCGCGGAGAACGGGCTCGGACAGATGTTCGTCGCGGGCGCGGGCCTCGACGAGATGACGGCGCAGGTGCGACGGTTCAACACGATCCGGGCGCAGATGGGGCTGCCGCCGGATCAGCCCACCACGCTCTTGTGGATGTACTGCGCGGAGACCGCGTCGGAGGCCGAGGAAGGCTGGGAGTACTTCCACAACCAGCTCCTCGCGGCCCAGCACCACTACTTCGAGTGGAACAACCCGGGCTACGCGGGCATTCCGGGCTACGAGGAGTACTTGAAGCGCCAGACCGCCGACGTCGGTGTCGCCGACGCGGGTCTCGCGGCGCGCCGCGCCACCCAGCCGATCGGGACTCCCGACGAGATCATCGAGAAGATCAGAGCGCTGCAGCACGCCATCAGCCTGGAGATGGTCGTCATCCACTTCTTCTACGGAGGGATGCCGCGCGCCAAGGCGGAGAAGAGCCTCCGGCTGTTCGCGGAGAAAGTCCTTCCCGCTGTCCAGGCGATGCCGACCCCGATCAACCCGGCCTCGCTCGGTGTCTGAACTAGAGACTGACATAGCGGGATGCCAACCCGCAAAACCTGGCTACCGTTCTGAGCGTGGAGACGGCGGCCCGTACTCTGGGATTGCGCTTGGAGGTGTCGGCCATTCGCGGAGCCGCTGACATCGAGCGGACCTTTGCTCACGCTGGGCGGTCGCGACCTGCCGCTGTCTTCGCCAGTAACGATGCCCTCGTTTTTCCCACATGCCTCTCATTGCGAAGCTCGCGCTGAAACAGCGCCTGCCATCATTCTTCTTTTTTCGAGACGGCGTGGAAGCGGGAGGTCTCGCGAGCAACGGGACGGACGTCAAGGATCCCCCCCGTGATGCCGCGACCTTCGTGGACAAGATCCTGAGAGGGGCGAAGCCGGCCGACCTGCCCATCGAGCAGCCGACGCGGTTTTACTTGGCGATCAATCTCAAGACCGCGAAGGCCCTCGCCGGCGGTGCTGTTGCGGGCGGATCACGTCATCGAGTGATCTCGACTCGCGGCATCCGCCGCCTCTGCGACTGAGCGCGAGCCTTCAGCCCCCCAGGAACACCTTCCGGACCTCCGGCGACCGCAGGAGATCCGCCGAGCGGCCCTCGAGCACGGTGCGGCCCGACTCGAGCACGAAGCCGCGGCGCGCGATCGCCTACACCACGGTCCCGTCTCTGCGGCTGACGGCCAGCGCGTGTTACGGCGCCGGCTTCACGTACTCCAGGTGCGTGTAATAGCCGGTAATCGTCCCAGGGAACACGTACTCGGCGACGACCTTCGGATTGATAGACGCTTCGGCAAACAGCCAGAACAGCGGGATGTCAGAGAAGTCATTGAACCGGATGTCTCCGATCTCCCGTAACAGCCGGGCCCGTTCGGCTGTCTCCACCACCCTTCCCAACTCTTCGAGCCTCTGGTCGACGCCCGCGTTCTCGTAGGCCGCGACGATCGAATCCCTGCTTCTGTAGGCCAGGCGGTTGGTATCCAGGGCACGCAAGCCGTGCCGCAAGGGAAACAGGGCGCCGTGGATCGCCTTGGTCCGGTACAGGCCCCGGACTCGGGGGAAGTCCACTTCCACCAGCTTCGGCCTGAGCCCGACGGCCTGGAAGTCGAGCGCCATGGCCTGCCCGATCTCCGCGATCTCCGGCAACCCCGGCAGGGTGTACAGGTAGATGGTGAACTCGAAGCCCTTCTCATGCCGCGCCTCTTTCAGAAGCGCCGCGGCCTTGACGGGGTCGTAGCCGTACAGTTCGTCGAAACGCTTGTCCCAGTCAGCGTTCCAGATCCCGGGCCAGATCGCGTTGTCCAGCTTGGGGTGGTACCCGGGGAGCCTGTGCGGTTGGACCCTCCCGCTCAGGAGTCTCTGCGCGATGGCATTGCGGTTGACGGCCATGTTCATCGCTCGCCGCACGCGCACGTCCACGAAGGGCACCTTGGGATCGAGCTTGTCCGGGGTGGCGAAGTACAGCCCGCCGAAGTGCCATTGGTGCTGCATCGCCGGCAGCTTGCTGCTGATAACACGCATGCCCTTGGCCACGGCGTCCTTCTGCAAGGCACGGTCAACGTCCGAGATGTGGACCTCCTCGGCCAGCAGAGTCGCCAGCCGGGTCACGCCCTCGGGCACCCAGCGGAATTCCAGTTCTTTGAACTCAGGGGTCTTGCGCCAGTGGTTGTCGACCCGCTTGTACAGGACGTGCGAGCCCACCTTGCGCTCCACGAACTCGAAGGGGCCGGTGCCGATGACCTTCTGCCCATACAAGTCCTTGCCCCCGGCATCCCAGCGGGACTTGCTCTCCATCCCCAGGTCATTGTTGGCCGAGAGGTTCTCCACGAGTTCCGGCGCCACCTGCTTGAGCCGGAAGACCACCTTGTGACGGTCCACGATCTCGACGGCCGCTTCCACCTTCCTGGCAACGTCCTCGATCGTATCCGCCTTCCCAATACCTATTAGGGTGCGCCAGATGGGAGCATCGGTCTGAAAGGACTCCGGCTGGGTCATGAGGAAGACAGAATGCCGCACGTCTCTGGCCGTGAACTCTCCCCAGTTCTCGTGAAACTTGACACCTTTGCGGAGGGTGATGGTCCAGCTCTTGGCGTCGGGCGATCGCTCCCACTTCTCGGCCAGCTCGGGGATGTACGCCCCGGTGTGGCGGTCGATCCCAACGAGATACTCCAGTGCGGGCCGCTTATCGAGCTGGCCGCTGCGGCTCTGGAGCCAGGTGTAGTTGGTGTCCCAGCCCAACGGTGCCACCGCGATCCGGAGCCGCTCCCGCTTCGCCTTCGTTGGCTGCGCCCAGGCAACCGCTGCCGTCACACCGATGATGACCAGTGCCCACACCAGAAATTTTCGCCGCAGAGCTGTGTGCATACGGACCTCCTTGCGCCTCTAGCTCGAAGTCCGGCAGGGAATGACGAGGGCGAGCATCACGGCGAAGAAGAGGGCGGTGAGTCTCGCCTTCATGTTCGCCTGCCTTGGTGAGGGCGGCCCGAGCATACGTTTGACCGCGGAGATGATCAAGCGGCGGCGCAAGCGGGGTTCCGAAGCCCGTTCCGCGATCGACTGGCGTAACGGCCGTCAGCGACGGCCACGAGACGAGCTGCCATGGTTTCGTCACCTTGTCCTCAGGAAAGCCCGCGATTCTCACAGACCCGTGCGCCTGAGTCGAGCGGCGCTCACGGGGCCGCGTTGCGAGGCGGCGCGATCAGCCTCCGAGGAACACCTTCCGGATCTCCGGCGAGGGTAGGAGATCCGCCGAGCGGCCCTCGAGCACGGTGCGGCCCGACTCGAGCACGAAGCCGCGGCGCGCGATGCCGAGCGCGCGCTCCACGTTCTAGGTAGGGGGCCAGGATGACGCCGAAGCCGCGCGATGCTCACCGCCACCTCGATAAGGCCGTTTATGTCTCCTACGCTCCCACCGAATCACAAGCTGGTCCCGATCACGCTGAGCTACACGGTGTCGGACGCCGTCGATCCGCATCCTCAGGTCACGTGCTCCGCGACGTCGAACCAGGCCGCGAACGGCACGGGCGACGGCAACACGAATCCCGACATCGTGTGGAGCGGTGACGCGCTCTCGCTGCGCGCGGAGCGTTCGGGGAACGCAGGCGATCGGATCTACACGATCTCGTGCACGGCGAAGAACATCGGCGGCAAGACGACGACGAAGAGTGCGACGGCCAGGGATTTCTTGTCCGGGCGGCGCCGATCTGCTAGTATGCCGGCCCCAATGCGCGTCGCCGTCTGGCTCATTGTGCTGTACCTGTTGATTGATTTCTCCGACCCCGGGCTTCCCGGCGCCTTCAGCTTCAACGCGGACGAGTCGGTCGAGGCGGTGCACGCGCAAAAGGTGAAGATGCCGATCGACCCGGTGCGTGCGCCCACGCCGGCGCCCGGAATCGATGACGGACGGCTGACCAACGTTCTTCGCGCGCCGCGCGTCGAGATCGCTGTTGTGGCGACGACGCTCGCCGCGCCGCGATCGCCGACGATCCTGCTTCGTCCCCACATCACCCACCTCTCCTCTGAGGACTGCCCCGCCGCGTCTCCCGTCGTCTGATCGCCCGTGCGACTCAGAACGATTTCAGAGAGGAGACGCACGACGTTGGAAAGGGTGGCGCGCGCCGTTGCGCGCAAGCGATGGGCTGAGCACCTCGTCCTGTGGCTCGTGGCTGCGTCAGCGGCGTGGTTGCCGATCCACGCCTCCGCCGAGACGTCCGCGGGAGTCACCGTGGGCGCCGCGCTCGCCGGGAACCAGGATTTCGGGGTCAACCTGCTGCCACCGCGGCCAGAGGGACGGATCTTACGCAAGGACCTGCCGGCCGATACCGGCGCGCTCGCAGGGCTGACGGTCACCGAGTGGCCGGAGGCGTGGCGCTGGTTCGGCGTCGGGGCCGATGCGTTGTGG
>JBQTJG010000466.1:0-2445 GCA_052387355.1 Armatimonadota bacterium
ACAACGCCCCGCTCGCGCATGATGACAAACGACAGCGCGTCCGTCAGCGAGAATGCTTGGTCAGCATAGCGAGCGAGAAGCCGCGTCGCCTCTTCAATCAGGCGACGATCATGATACACGATCTCCACTCTCTCGGAAGCCAACAGGTCGGCCAACCATTGCAGCGCAGCCGACGCGCGATATTCGCGCCGCAGCAATGCGTACGTTTCTGCCGCAATCAGGCTCGACGTGATTAACCGACGATATCGGGAAAGCGCTTGTTTGTAGAATGCGGCCGCGCTCAGATGGAGCGAGTCAGCCCGATGGGCAACAGCCACCCAGGCGCTTGTGTCCACGAACAGCAGTTGGCGTGGGAATGACGTCTTCGTGGCAGGGCTCAACGCCTGGGCCGTTTCCGCCGGCCGGCGTAGGCCTCAGCAAGGTATGCGTCGTGGCGGCGTGCCAGATCTTTGGTCTTGCCATGGCCGATAGCGATGAGACGCAGCGTCGGATCCGATGGGTGGAGCTCTCCTTGAATGAGGCCGTCCTCGATGAATCGTCGTACGAGACGGGCCTGTGGGACGCCCTGCCGCCGCGCCGCGTCTCGAAGCCGTTTCGACAACAGTTGCTCGACATACACCTGGAGGGGAACGCGCGCCTTCATCATCATTCCTTTCTTCATGAACTCTCTTGATTGTTACATGAACTCTGCGAGAAGCACAAGTCTCGCAACCCCAACGAACTCGTTCACGAGCCGCTCGTCCACGGCCTGAGGTCGTACTGAGACCATGCGATTAGTGAAACACGAGGCTCTTCACGACCACGGGCACTACGCCCTGATCCGGCAGCGGGCGGCCAATGTCGATGTAGTCGAACTCCCTCAGCAGCACCTGGTCGATGCACACGATGGCGCCGTTGGCACCGAACTCCTGCTGCAGCAGGGCGCCGACCAGCCCCGCGACGTCGGCGTCGATCACGAGAAGGAGCGGGTGCCCCTCCGTGACCTTGGGCAGCGCGGAGACGATCCCCGCGCACAGCTCCCGCAGCGACGCGTAGTCCGCCCCGTGGTGCCAGTGGATCGCCAGCGCGAAGCGGCCGTCCTCCCCGTCGTTCAGGTCGAGGCGCATCAATCCCTGCCGCACGGCCTGTGCGACGGCCGAGGCGGACGGTCTCACCTGCTGGAGCCGGACCGCCGGCACACTGCGCAGCGGCAAAACTTCGGGATCTGAGAGGAAGATGGTGTCGCCGCTCAACTGCACGGTGTACTGCGACGCCCCGATGCAGGTGGCGCGAATCCCCTCGACCGGCTCCAGCAGTTCCAATGCCAGTTCACCCGCGCGGCGGCGCAGCGCCTCAGCCATACGTGGGCCAAGGTCGCCAAAGTCACGCGCCTCCCGCCCGTAGACGTATTCAGCCACGCCTCCAGAGCAGACGACGCGGCGAAACGGCGGCGCTGGGGATAACGGCGGAGTGATCCAGAGGTCAGTGTCCCGGGCCCCCATGACGATCTGAAGCACGGTCTCAGCCATGTGGGCAGCCAGCCGGTCGAGATCCTCCGGTGGCACACGCCCGCCGAGGCTCGGGACGCCGCGAATGCCGGCGGTGGTCGCCAGACGGCAGCCGGCCTCTTCGACGCGGATCAGTTCCCCGGTGGAATCCCAGGCCAGCAGCCTGGCGCCCAGGTGGATCGCTCCAGTCTGCTCTACCTTGCCGGCGCGGCAGACGGCGAACTTCGTTGTCCCTCCCCCGATATCGATGTTGAGCAGCGGTTCGTCGCTAGCCCGTGAGAGCTCCACCGCGCCGGAGCCATGCGCCGCCAGCAGACTCTCCAAATTCGGCCCAGCGGTAGCGCAGACGAACTTGCCGACCTCTTGCGAGAAGAGCTCGCCGACGGCTCTGGCATTCTCGCGCCGCGCCGCCTCGCCCGTGGTGATCACCGCGCCCGCATCGATCTGTTCCCGCAGTGCGCCCGCGTCGTTATAGGCCGCGTTGATGAACTTTCCAAGGGTCGCTGCGTCGATCTGCCCTGAGGACGTATACGGCGTGAAGATCACCGGCGAGCGGAAGAGAATCTTGCGCTCGGTGACAATGAACCGGCTGGAAAGACGGCGCCCCTGCCGTTCCAGGGTGAGTCGCGAGAAGATCATGTGCGAGGTGGATGTGCCGATGTCGACGCCTACGCTCAGCAACGTGACGCAGTCGCCGACGTAGACGGCCGTGCCTTCCTCGCCCTCGAGGTGGATGTGGTCTTCGTCGAACTCGTGATCCATCCGCTTCAGGGACCCCTGGCGCGCGGTGTCGCTACCCGGCTGTGCGGGCGAAGAACTCGTCCATCCTGACCTCGACCCCGTTCGCCCGGCAGCGCTCCACGAAGATGCGGTGGATCCGAGGGTCCTGGTCGGCGTACTCGATTTGATTGCCGCCCGCCTTTGCGCTCTTGTCGATCCCCTGGTGGTCCAGGTAGCG
>JBQTJG010000467.1:0-1716 GCA_052387355.1 Armatimonadota bacterium
CTCCACGGCATCCTCCTCGACTCAAGAGCGACCAATGTAATCATACGTAAGAACTCTGTAAACGCCTCGCCTTTCGGCGACAGCGGCTACCATTCCATCCACGAGGCCCAAATTCAGCTTCACGAGATGAGTCTTCGCATTGTCGACCGATTGTCCCGGAGGCAATACCACGCCGTGATTCCGGCCATCCCGCTCTGTTCCTTTGGCGCCCATTATACTGCGTGGCTTGTCAGCCGAGCACCCAAAGATCAGCAGTACATCTCTGGACGGAGTGAGAGGTGCTAGGCCTGCCAGGGTCAAAACGACCCACTACCGAGGCCCCAGGGAGGTTGACATGGGCACGGAGTGGCGTGAGCCGTCAGGATACGAGCGAGCTGGATACGGTAAGTGGAAGCGTCCGCCCGCACCCTATGACGTTTACATGGAGTCAGAAGGGATCCCGATTTATCGCGGGATCGGGGTGCGCAGAGTGCAGGACCTCCAGTTGGGTTCGTGGAGGCGGCTGGGTGGCCGCGGGACGTTCATACAGCTCTACGGTACCGAAGGAATCTGGGGCGCGTACGTGGTCGAGGTTCCGCCGGCGCATGCCCTCAATCCCGAGCGCCACCTCTACGAGGAGATCGTCTTTGTCGTGGAGGGACGGGGAGCCACGGAGGTCTGGACGGAGGATGGTGCCGGGCGCGAGGTCTTCGAGTGGCAGCCCGGATCGCTGTTCACCATTCCCCTGAACACGCATCACAGGCTGATCAACTCGATGTCGTCCGGACCGGCGCTGCTGCTCGTGGGCACGACGGCGCCAGCCGTGATGAACCTCTTCGGCAACCCCGACTTCGTCTTCAACTGCCCGTACCTGTTTCGGGACCGCTACGACGGCGGGGCAGGCTACTTCAAGGCGAACATGCAGGACATCGAGCCTGACCCGCACCGCGGCCTGGCGATGGTTCGCACGACTATCGTCCCGGACGCCGTCAACTGCCCGCTCCCGCTGGACAACCGCCGCTCGCCGGGGTTCCGGCGGCTCGAACCCGGCCTCGATAGGAACGTCTTCTACCAGTGGATCGGTCAACACGAAACCGGTCGCTACTCGAAGGCGCACACCCACGAGTCCGCAGCGGTCTTGATCTGCATCAAAGGGAAGGGCTACACGTACGCCTGGTCTCGCGACGTCGGCCCACGGCCCTGGGAAACGGGGAACGCCGAACGCATTGTGCGCCAGGACTACGAGCCCGTGGGGATGGTGAGCGCCGCGCCCATGGGCGGTCAGGGGTTCCACCAACACTTCGGGATCAGCGGAGAGCCCCTCCGCCTTATGGCCTGGTTTGGTCCGTTTGGTCGCGGAACAGGCCGCGAACCCGGCCGGCCGGGCGAACAGGTCCTCGACAAGAACGCCATGCACCTGGAGGAAGGCGGCAACGCGATCCCTTACTGGGATGAAGATCCGTACATCCGGAAGGAGTGGGAAGCGACGCTACGCCAGGAAGGAGGCATCAGCCGGATGGACGACGCCTTCTATCGACCGCCGGTGAAGGCTGATGAGCGGATCGCGAGATGACGATCTTCGCGGGCTGGTGGCCATCGCCTCGCAGGTGCTGGCCCTGGAGGACCACGGCGATCTGGTATGGGGCCACGTCTCTGTGCGCGACCCCGAGGGGCGGGGCGTATGGATGAAGGCCTCTACCTGGGGATTCGAAGAGATCACGCCGGAGCGCGTGCTCC
>JBQTJG010000468.1:0-1698 GCA_052387355.1 Armatimonadota bacterium
ATCTCCATCACGCCGGCATCGAAGAACCCGACGGGCGAGTCACCGTCGCCATCGGTGCGATCGAGCAAAAGCGCGTAAGGGTTGCCGCATCCGTCGCTGCCCACATCGAGCAACGGCGACATCCAGCCGATGGCGCCCCAGTGGGTCCGGGCCTGCCGGGTCGCGAACACCGTATCCAGAGCCGACTGCACCGGGGGCACGCCCAACACCGGCTCGTTCACGATGAAACCGCCGATGAACGAGGCCAGCACAGAACGGAGTCCAGGCGAGAACCGGAGGTCGAGCTCCAACTCGGCCTGCACAATGTCGCGCTCATTCGCTGGCGAATTCAGCCGCACGACGCCGGGCGAGAAGAATGCCAGTTCCTTGTGGATGTCGTCGAGCGTCACTGCGAGGCTCTTGCTCCTTCCAGTCCCTCGTCGTTCCTGGACCTCACCCAGCGGCTGGGACTGACCAACCCCTCGCCGGCGGGGCCGACTCCATGATACGTGACCAGTGCGAGGTACCGATCAAGCATCTTACCGGCCGGCTCTTCTGTCTCGATCAGTACCCCGATTCCCGCCACCTCAGCCTGAAACTCACGCATGAGATCATACACGCCGCGGGCCGTCCCGCCGCCCCGCAACACGTCGTCGATAAACAGCACGCGCGCGCCCTGGGGGATCGCCCGCAGCGGCAGGGTCATCGACTGCACCATCTTGGACGAGCCTGAGACATAGTTGACGCTTACTGACGGGCCCTCGGTGACCTTCCCCCCTCGGCGGATGGTCACCAGGGGCACATTGAAGGCGCGCGCCGTCATCAGCGCCAGCGGAATGCCTTTGACTTCCATCGTCAGGACCACGTCGGGACGCGCAACCTCGAACAGCGTCGCAAACACCTCTCCGATCGCCGCCGCCATGGGGGGCGCCGAGATCAGGTCGGTGGTGTGAAGAAAACCTCCGGGGAGCACCCGACCGGGCTCACGCAATCGCGCGCAGATCACCTCGACGAGATCGGCGATCTGTTCAGAGGTCCGCACAGGCCGGTAGCGCACGCCGCCCGCAGCGCCGGGCACGGTCTCGACCCGGCCCAGGGCGAACCGTTCGCAGACGGCCCGTAGCAGCGCCAGATCCTCGCTGACGGTCGATTTCGCTGCGCCCAGCGACTCGGTGAAGGAGGACAGCGGGTGCAGCCGGTTCGGGGCACTCATCAACCGGTGGGCGAGAACAACCATCCGATCGCCCCGCCGGAGCCGGTCCATCTTGCGTTTCCGTACCGCCATGCCTACCCTCACGCCGCGCGCATCGATGGACTACCGCTCGAAGGGCACTGCGGGCGTCGCCGCTGCCTGCAGTACGGTGAAGTTCTCCGGCCGGTCGGCGTCCACGTCCAGGGCGAGCTCGGGAGTATCAAGGATGACGGCGCGGCCACGGATGCCCGTGACCTCGTGCGCGCGGGCCTCCATCTCGGCGATCGACAGCCGCCCGGAGGCAAATTTCATCACGGTCGCCCAGCCGAAGAGCTGCGCCAGCAGCCACGGCTTCTTCCGCGCACTGATCACCTGCTCGATGAAGGGCCGGACGCGATCAACAACGTCCACTGCGAACAGCAGCACGCTCCCCCCACAGAATGTGCCGTCGATCACCTTCACGTAGGTCTTGCGGGCGCCGGGGAATCGCCCTTCGATTGCGCTCTGCCGAACAACGGGGTAGAAAA
>JBQTJG010000469.1:0-3342 GCA_052387355.1 Armatimonadota bacterium
CCCGACGATGGTGCCCACGACCGTCGCCCGCGAGACCCCGCGCAGTTCGGCAAGCGTCGGGAAGGCGGTGGAGGCCTTGCCCACCAACACGCCCGTCCGGCGCGTCGGGTGCGCGATCTGGTAGAACATCTCGGAGACGGCGAAGAGACCGACCATGGCCGAGATGATGTCCAGGCCGCTGAGGAATTCCGAGCGGCCGAAGGTGAAGCGCAGCGAGCCGGTGAGCGTGTCGAGGCCGATGGTGGTCAAGAGCAGCCCGAAGAAGCCCGACGCGAGGCCGTTGAGAAAGCTCCGCTCGGTCAGACCGGCGATGAGCGTCAGCCCGAAGAGCGCCAGCGCAAAGACCTCCGGCGACGCGAACGCCACGACCAGGTTACCCAGCGGCAGGACCAAGGCGATGAGGACAATGATGCTGGTCAGGCCGCCGATGGTGCCGCAGAGGAGCGAGATGCCGAGCGCCTTGGAGGCGTGGCCCTGCCGCATGAGTTCGTAGCCATCGAGGATGGCGGCGGCGGCCGCGGGAGTCCCCGGCATCCGCATGAGGATCGCGGGGATCGAGCCGCCGTAGTTGGCGCCCGCCCAGACTCCGGCCAGCATCACCAGCGCCGTGGCGGCGTCAAGCGCGAAGGTGTACGGCAGCGCCAGCGCCATCGCGACGGCTCCACTGATGCCGGGGATGGCCCCGCCGATGATTCCCCAGGCGACGCCGGCGATCATGACGAGAATCCCCGGTCCCTGGAGCGCCGTGGCGAACCCGGCCAGGAGGTTCTCTAGGAAGTTCATCGAGGGAACCCTACCATGGGAGGATCCGTTCGAGGATGCCGCCCGGTACGGGGATGCGCAGGCCAAATTGGAAGGTCGCATAGAGCGCGGCCGTGGTCAGGAGCGGAGCGATCAGCAGCGCGCGTCGGACCGCGCTACCGTGGATGAGCATGATCGCCGCCACGTAGGGCGGCGTCGCCAGGAGATACCCGAGGGGCTCGAAGACGGCGAGGTATGCCCCCGTCGCCACAATTGCTCCCACGAGCCTGGCAGGAGAGAACGGCCCCGCCTCCCCACCGGCTTCCTCATCCGGGTCGGCGTCGGCGAGCAGCCCCGCTCGCCCAGGGCGTCCGCGAAAGACGAGCGCCGCCGCTCCGAGCAGCAGACCGCAGAGCCCAATGCCAGCGCCCAGCGCGATGGGAAAGGCACGGGGCCCGAGTGGGTCGGTTGACACGCCTGGTGGGATCGTTCGGCTGACAGCGATGATCCCGCCGCCGAAGGCGACGAGGAACGCCGCAACGATCAGCTCGCGCCGGGTGCCGCCACGCGGGCGCGAATCGTCGGCCATCACGGCGCCTCTGCGGCTCGTAGCGCCCGGACCCGCCGGTCCTCGCGGACCTGCCGGAGGATCGGCCACAGCAGCGTGACGAGCGCGAAGGCCAGCAAGACGACCGAGATTGGTCGGGTGAAGAATACCCAGGGGTTTCCAATCGAGATCATCAGGCTGCGCCGCAGGTTGGCCTCGACCAGGAAGCCCAGCACCAGCCCCAACACCATCGCCAGGATATTGAATCCGAAGCGGCGCATCCCGTAGCCCAACAGCCCGGTCACCAGCACCACCCACACTTCAAACATCCGGTTGCTGATCGAGTATGCCCCCATCAATACGAGTGCGAGGATCGACCCCAGCAGCAGCGGCCGTTGGATGTTGACGATGGCGATCGCCGGCCGCAGCGACAGGTAGCCGAGCGCGAGCATCATGAAGTTGGCGACGAACATCGCCACGAAGAGGCCGTAGACGATCTGTGGGGTCCGCTCGAACAACTGGGGGCCGGGCTGCACGCCGTGCAGCGTCATGGCTGCGAGCATGATGGCCGCCGAGTTTGACCCCGGGATGCCGAAGGTGAGTAGCGGGATCATCGCGGTACCGGTGACCACGTTATTCGCGGTCTCCGGCGCGGCCACGCCCTCCAGCGACCCATGCCCGAACTCCTCCGGGGTGTTCGACCACCGCTTCGCCTCGTTGTACGAGATGAACGCGGCGATCGCTCCGCCCCCGCCCGGCAGCAGGCCCTCGATCGTGCCTATGACGATGCCGATGGCCATCGCAGTCTTGAGCTTGATGATCTCGATCCACGTGGGCAGGTCGGTCGTGAACTTGCCCTTGATCGTCTCCCATGCCTCGGACTCCGCGATCTGGTGCAACATCTCCGACACCGCGAAGAGTCCGATCATCCCGGCCACGATCTCCACACCCGTCAGCAAATCCGTCCCGCCGAAGGCGAAACGGGGTGTGCCGGAAAACGGATCGGTGCCCGCCGTGGCGACGACGAGACCCAGGAGGCCCGAGATCGCGCCCTTCAGGAGGTCCCGGCCCACGAAGCTGCTGATCAGCGCCAGGCCAAAGACCCCCAGCGCGAAGTATTCCGGTGGGCCGAATGCCAGCGCGATCTTCGAGAGGGGCACCGCCAACCCCACCAGGATGAAGACGCTGACCACCCCACCGACCGTGCCGGTGATCAGCGAGACGCCGAGCGCCTTCCCTGACAGCCCCCTTTTGTGCAGTTCGTAGCCATCGATGACTGTGGCGGCTGCGCCCGGAGTGCCCGGGGTGCGAATGAGGATCGCCGTGATCGAGCCCCCGTACATTGCACCGATATAGACGCCGGCGAGCATCATCAGCGCAACCGCCGGATCCATGCCGAACGTGAAAGGAAGCAGGAGGGCCATCGCCATCGAGCCGGAGATGCCTGGCAGCGCGCCGCCGATGATGCCCCAGGCGACGCCGAAGAGCATCATCAATAACGAGAGTGGCTGGAGCGCGATCTGCGCGCCGAGCGCGAAGCGCTCCAACATCTTCCTATCTCCCCAACGGGCCCATGGGTACGAGGACGTGCAGCGCCCTCGCGAAGACCAGGTACAGCACGCCGGTCACTCCCACCACGGTGACCGTGACACCCACCGGGCTGCGGTAACCCAGCAACATGATCAGGCCAGCCAGATACAGCGGCGTGGCGATCAGATATCCCAGCGGGTGCAAGAAGAGCACATACGCGAGCGTGAGGCCTACGGTGCCCAGGAAGAGCCCGACCCGAACAGGCGGCAGTGGGACGGTGTCGGATCGTACCCGCAGTGACCGCCACATCAGGGCCAGCGCGCACGCGGCCAGCGCCCCTGCCAGCAGACGCGGAAAGAAAGTCGGCCCCAGCCTGTCCGAGGCGAACCCTGTGGTGATCTCAAAGGACTCGCGAAAGTAGAGGGCCGCGAAGATCAGCAGGCCGATCCCGATCAGAAGGTCCGCCCGGCGCATCGTGCATCTCCTGCGGGAGGCGGCGGGAGGTGCGCCCCCCGCCGCCGCCC